>NZ_CP102578.1:1609807-1927884 GCF_042230915.1 Archangium gephyra
TCCGCCTCGTCAACCAGCCCCTTGAAGACCTGCACCGCATTGAAGTCGTCCCCCAGTACCTCGGCCAACTCAACCAGTGGGAGGGTGGGGTGTGCGTCAGCGAAGGCGGTAAGTGAAGCATAACCGCGCTCACGCACCCGCTCATACAGGCGGGTCGCCCAGTTGCCCCGCCAGGAACGGCCCTCGTTCATCACCTGCTCCCGGGGACGAAGTTCATCGGGATTTTATAGCGCTTCATCTCTCTTGCGACGAGTTTGAGAATCGCATCCGGCGTCAACATCCGGCCTGCCTTGGATTCAGCTTGGCGCAGTACGGTCATGATCATCTGATTCCATTCGTCAGGCCATGTGCGCCCCAGCTTCCAGTTTCCACCGCCGTGGATGGCCTGGTGGTGTGCCTGCTCCAGCTTCACGCAGAACTGGTCGATGTCCATCTCGACGGTGAAGCCGCGCTTCTCGAACCACTCGCGGAACTCCTTGGGCATGACGTGGTGCCGCGGTGACTCGGCCATGCCGGCCCCCGCCCTGTCCGTCACGCGCATGCCCCGCACCTCGGGCCCATCGCCCAGCGCGTCGCGCACGCCCCGCGGGAGCTCGCCGTGCGCCATCAGCACCTGCCCGGCCTGAATCCGCACCGCGGCGCTCACGGCCGGCAGCGACAGCACGCCCGCGCGCACCAGCCGGTTCATCATCTCCACCCACTCGGCGGAGACGACGATGCGCGTGCCCATCATCACGCCGCCACCGCCCACCATGAAGCCCATGCCGAGCGTGAGGGGCGTGGCCGCACGCAGCGCGGGCAGCGTGAACTTGAGCACGGACAGTGTCGTGAGCGCCTCGATGAACTCCTTGAGCACCAGCATCTTCTGGCGCGCCTCCGCCCCCCTGAGCACGGCCGCATGCAGGGCATCGAACTCGCGGGTGAGATGGCCCACCAGGGCGGGCATGTCCTGCGCCGCTGCCTCCACCTGCCCCGGCTCCAGCGAGGAGAGCGCCGTCATGGCCGGCTCGAGCATCTTCTGCCAGCGGTCCATCCTCATGAACAGCGTCTCCACGCCGTAGAGGCGCCGGGAGAGCGTGGCGTCGGTGAGGCGGAGGAAGTCACACCAGACGGCCAGCAGGAGGGAGCCCATCATGGCGGCCTCCAGCCGAGGGCCAGCCAGGCGCAGCAGGGCCAGCTGCATGTCCGCGTCTTCCACTTGCGAGGCGGCGGTGGCCAGCCGGGTGGCGGCGGCCAGCTCGGCGTCCATCCACCGCAGCTGGCGTTGTCCATAGCCGACGTAGTCGAGGAAGAGGCCGTTGCCCACCCCGGCAATGCCCGGGTAGCTGGCCTCGAGTCTGGAGAGCTCGCTGGAGACGCGGCGCGTGGAGGCGGAGACCTCCTCCACGGCACCAACAAACGCCACGTGGGCCGAGAAGGCGCTCAGGCCCGCATCCGTCACGGCCTCACGGGAGCCTCGGGGGTGCAATCCTTCCGAGTCCTCGGGCTCCGTCGGGGAGGGCAGGGCGAGCGGATGCTCCTCACCCAGCCCTTCAGCCAATGCGAGCGCGGCAGCCACGCGCGGCGTGTTCAGCGACGCGCAGCCGGTGGTCAGCAGCCCAAGCCCGAGCAGCACCCCCATCCATGGGCGAGTCCTCACCATCTCTACCGGCTGGGGGACTGAACGCCCTGCTCGCCGCCCGGCTCCGGCGTCACCGGTGCGGGCCGGCCCAGGCGGGCGATGTCCACCGTCAGCAGCTCGTACAGCAGCACGTCCCACCACCAGAAGAAGAGCGCGCTGAACTTGATGTAGACGAGCGGCGCGTTCGTCCAGATCTGCAAAGGATGGCCCAGCACCCGGTCGGCGACGAAGCCCGCCAGCCACTCGCCCGCGAAGCAGAGCGTCCCGGCGATGATCATCCGCTTCACCAGCCCCACGTCCCGGCGCAGGAACCAGAAGAAGTTCAAGCACCAGATGAGGCTCACCGAGCCTGCCCACAGCCCCAGGCTCTCGAAGGAGAACCAGTGGTAGGGCGAGAGCGGATAGGTCCATCCGGGCTCGCCGGTGAGCTTCCAGTAGAGCTGGTTCTGCAGCAGCTCCACGAACCAGAAGATGGGCGTCACGTAGATGACGTGGAACGCGAGCGAGCCGAGGTACCCGGCCACCCTCCGGTGCTTGCCGCCGCCAGACGACTCCGTCACAGCCCTCGACATGGTGACTCCCTCCGCGCCGGCAGTCTGCCGCCTCCAGACGGGGAAGTCAGAGGTGGGTTTAGGGGCTACATGGCGGCCCCGCGCCCGTCCGTCACCTGCCTGCTCCCGTGGCAGGAGCATGCTGGGTGGCGGGCGGCGCTCCGCAGCGTGGGCTGTTCGGGGTAGAACAGTGCCCATGCGTATCCCCGTCGTGTATGTGGCCGGCCTGCTGGCACTCGCGCTGAGCGCGGGCCCGGCCAGCGCCCAGGGCCTCGGGTTGGACCTGTCCGGTGATTCGAACGCCCAGAGCAACGAGCAGACCCAGGAGGGCGGAGAGGGCACGCCGCAGGACTCCGAGGGCGGCCTGGGGCTGGGCCTGGACTTGAGCAACGGCACGCCCGGAGCGGACCTGCAGCCGCGCTTCGCGCTGGTGGGGCTGGACACGCCCGAGCGCGCGGGTGCCGCGCAGGCCAAGCGGTGGATGGGCTGGCTCGAGGCGGTGGCGCTGCGCACCGGCCGGGTGGCGAAGGCCTCCGACCCCGCCGAGGCCCGCGAGCAGCTCGGCGCGGACTACGCGGCCGCCCTGCGCTGCGAGGAGGCCTCGTGCTTGAGCGGACCGGCGGACACGCTCGACGCGGACCTGCTCACCACGGCGCGCCTGGCGCTCGAGGACGAGGGCTGGACGCTGCGGCTGTGGACGTATGACCGGGACCGGGGCGTGGTGGAGACGGACGTGGTGACGGGCCGCAAGCCCACCGACAGCAACTTCATCCGCGAGGCGGGCGCCGTGCTGTCCAAGCGCGTGACGGACCTGGCCCGGCAGCGCTCCATGCTGAAGGTGTCCAGCAACGTATCGCAGGCGGTGGTGCGCGTGGGCGAGCGCATGCTGGGCGTGGGCACCGTCGAGGCGAAGCTGCCCCCCGGCGAGGTGCAGCTCATCGTGGAGGCCGACGAGTACTCCACCTATACGAAGACGCTCACGTTGGCGCCGGGTGAGACGCAGGAGGTGGCGGTGCGGCTGGAGCTCAATGGCCCCGCGCCCGAAGGGCCCCCGGCGGACGCCGTGGCCGTGAAGAAGAAGTCGAAGTCCTCCGGTGGCCCCTCCGTCTTCGGCCGTCCTGCCTTCTACACCACGGTGCTGGGGCTGGCGGCGGTGGGCGCGGGCGTGGCCATGGGCATGGGCCTGCAGGGCAAGGTGCAGGACGCCAACGGGGACGGGGTGATGGACCTCTCGCGCACCGAGTACCTGGCCGCACGGCAGCAGTCGATGGTCTCCACGGCGCTCATGGCGGGCGGTGGCGCGGTGGCGGGCGGCAGCCTGCTGTGGCTCCTCGTCGTCCCGGCGCGTTCCGAGCCGGTGTCCTCCTCGGTGGCCCCCGTGTCCAGCGGGAAGGGCACCAGCGGCACGGTCCTCCACCTCGTCATTGGCGGGAGCTTCTGAACATGAAGTCCTTCTCTTCCCTCTTGTGCTGTCTGGTGCTCGCGCTGTCCGCGGCGGGCTGTTGGGTGCCGGAGCTCCCGGACTCCACCGTCTTCAGCTGCGACAGCGCCGAGGACTGCGCCGCCGACGGCGTGGTTTGCGCTCCCCGCACGGGCCAGCGCGGCTACTGCTGCACGCCCACCACCGAGGTGTGCAATGGCGCCGACGACAACTGCAACGGCCAGCCGGATGACCTGCCCGAGGCCAGCTGCTACACCGGCCCCGAGGGCACGCGTGACCAGGGCAGCTGCAAGGCCGGCAAGGTGGCCTGCGGCGCCAACGGCTCCGTGGTCTGCTCCGGCGAGGTGGTGCCCGCCGCCGCCGAGACGTGCAACGGCGCCGATGACGACTGCGACGGCGTGACGGACGAGGGCTTCAACCTCCAGACGGACATCGCCAACTGCGGCCGGTGCGGCAACTTCTGCAACGCCGTGACGCAGCTGTGCGTGGATGGGGCCTGCAAGACGCGCGGCGAGAAGGTCTGCGACGACAACCTCGACGACGACGGCGACGGCCCCCTGGACTGCGCCGACAGCGACTGCGACAACCAGACGCGCGTGTGCAAGGCCGGCGATGCGGCCAAGAACTGCATCTGCGTGGGCCGCACCATTGGCGAGGCCAACTGCGGCGACGGCATCGACAACGAGCCCACGCCGGATGGGTTCATCGACTGCGTCGAGGAGGAGTGCTCCGGCAAGTCGTGTGGCACCGGCTGCGTCTGTTCCGGCTACGTCAAGAAGGAGACCGTGTGCAGCGACGGCCTCAACAACGACGGCAACGAGGGCACCGACTGCGCGGACCCCGACTGCGCCGGCCTGTCGTGCGGCACCGGCTGCCTCTGCCAGGGTGGCAAGGCCGTGGAGACCGTGTGCACCGACGGCCTCAACAACGATGGCACCGAGGGCATCGACTGCGCGGACTCCGACTGCAACGGCAAGGAGTGCAGCGTCGCCGGGGGCTGCCTGTGCGTGGGTGGCACCGCCACGGAGACCCAGTGCGGTGACGGCCTGGACAACGACGGCAAGGGCGACCCGGACTGCGCCGACGCCGACTGCAACTGGAAGGACTTCGGCGACGGCACCATCTGCGCGGGCGGCAAGCGGGTGGAGGTGCTCTGCTCGGACGGCAAGGACAACGATGGCAACAGCGGCAAGCTCGACTGCGCCTCCGGCAACGCGGACCCCAACTGCGTCAGCGGCCTGTGCGGCGCGGGCTGTTCCCTCTTGAACTGCGCCAAGAAGGAGACCACCTGCAACGACCGCACCGATAACGATGGGGACGGCCTGAGCGATTGTGCGGACAAGACGGACTGCCCCGCCGGCACCGCTTGCACGCGGACCAACGGCGCGGCGGGAACGTGCCAGGCCAGCGGCAATTGCAACTGACGGTGTGCGCCTGATGCGCACCTGAGCGCGGGCTCGCCCTCCGGGGCGGGCCCGTTCTCATTTATGACTCCCAGGAGGTCCCCGCCGCCCTGGGCGGGACAGAAGAGTCGTCACCCTGGCGACATCCGTGGCCGTGTGGGTTGCCGGGAATTGAGAGGATGAAAAGGTTTGCCGCCCATGCGCGGCGACGACTTCATCTCGGGCACTGTCCTCTCTGGCAGCTTCCAAGCCGCAGAAGGCTCGACGGTCGTGGACCCCGAGCTTCAAGAAGGCGACATTCTCGGCAGCTACCAGTTGGAGCGCCTGCTGGGCGAGGGCTCCATGGGCCAGGTGTTCCAGGCGCGCCATACGCGGCTGGGGCGCCAAGTGGCCCTCAAGGTGCTGCGCTCCGCCTTCTCCCATGACAGCGGCTTCGTGCAGCGCTTCTTCCAGGAGGCGCGCGCCGTCAATCAGATCAACCACGAGCACATCGTGGAGATCTTCGACTTCATCGAGGACGCGGAGCACGGACGTGTCTACTGCGTGATGGAGCTGCTGCGAGGACAGAGCCTCTCGGCGCTGCTGAGGGAGGAGCGGCTCTCCGTGTCGCGCATCCGCCGCATGCTGGTGCAGGTGTGCGCGGCGCTGGGCGCGGCGCACCAGCTCGGGGTGGTGCACCGGGACATCAAGCCGGACAACCTCTTCGTCATCCACAAGGGCGGGCAGCAGGACTTCGTGAAGGTGCTCGACTTCGGGGTGGCCAAGGTGCTCACCGCCGACGCCACCAACGGGACGCTGGACGGCACCATCATCGGCACGCCCACGTACATGTCGCCGGAGCAGGCCGCGGGGCTGCCGGTGGACCACCGCGCGGACATCTACGCGGTGGGCACCGTCCTCTACGAGCTGCTCGGCGGCCAGCCGCCCTTCCAGGCCGCCAACTTCGGCCAGCTCATGGTGAAGGTCCTCACCGAGCCGCCGCCCGCGCTGCCCTCGCACACCCCGGCCGGAGAGCCGGTGCCGGCGGCGCTGGCCCAGCTCGCCCTGCGCTGCCTGGCCAAGGAGCCCGAGGACCGGCCGCAGCAGCTCACCGAGGTCATCACCGCGCTGCTGGCGGACACCGGGCCGGAGCGGGGGCTCTCCCCCGCGCGCGCTCCCGTCGTGCCCCCTGTGGTCTCTGAAGACGAGCGGCCCACCCAGCCCATGGAGGTGCCCGCGGCCCTGTCCGGTGCGCGGCGCCCGTGGCCGGTGATCGCCGCGGGCCTGGTGGCCGTGGCCGCCGCGGGGCTCGTGCTCGCGTGGGGCGTGCAGCGGGGTGCCTCCTCGGCCGCGGGGGCGCACGAGGCGGGCGCCCAGGCCCCCATCACCCTCACCGTGCACTCGGTGCCCGAGGGGGCGACGGTGGTGCGCGCCGACACCGGCGAGGCGCTCGGGGTGACGCCCCTGGTGAAGCAGCTGCCGCCGGCCGCCGAGCCCATGGGCCTGCGTGTGGAGCTGGCCGGCTTCGCTCCCAGCGAGCACGAGGTGCGGCTCGACTCGCCCTCGACGCTCGAGGTGCCGCTCGTCCCGGAGGCGCAGCAGAAGCCGGGCCACAAGAATGCCCGTGAGGGCGTCCGCGCCAATGTCCACCGCAGCAAGCACAACCCCGGGGTGCGCGATGATGTCATTGATCCGTTCGCTCGCTGAGCGCTCCGTGCTGCCGGTGGTGGTGGCGGTGGCGCTCGCCGTGTCGCCCCTGTCCGCGCGCGCCGACAACGGGGAGCCGGGTGCGCACGTGGAGTCGCAGGCCCGCGCGAAGTTCTCCGAGGGCAACATCGCCTACGACCTGGCCGAGTTCCAGAAGGCCCTGGACGCCTACAGCGAGGCGTACCGGCTGATGCCCCTGCCGGGCTTCCTCTTCAACATCGCCCAGTGCCACCGGCAGCTGGGCCGTCCCGAGCGCGCCGCCTTCTTCTACCGGCGCTACCTGTCGCTCTCGAAGGAGGAGCCGCCCAACGCCGCGCTGGTCCGGGAGCTCATCACGGAGATGGACGGGGCGGTACGCAAGGAGCAGGAGCGGCGCCTGGCGCGGGAGGAGACGGCGAGAGACCAGGCCAAGGCCGCGGCGCTGCGGGCGCAGGCGGAGTCCATCGCCATGCGCCGGGTCCAGCAGGGCGAGGGCAAGCGGGCCCTGGTGCCGCGCTCCCGGGCGGCCGCGCAGGCCGAGTCCGAGGTGAAGGGCGGCGACAGCCTGTTGAAGAAGTGGTGGGTGTGGGCGGGGGCGGGCGCCGTGGCGGTGATCGCCGGCGGCGTCATCTACGCGGCCACCGCTCCCCAGCCGCGCCCCACCACGCTGGGCACCGTGCGCTAGTCAGGGCCGGAGGCCCGGGCCGCTCAGGCCGGGGTCTCCCGGGGCCCGCCTCGCTGGTGGGCCAGCATCAGCGCGGCCGTGTGGCCCATGCGGGTGTGGAAGCTCTCGGCATCGTGGAAGGTGAGCCGCACGTCGCCCAGCTGCAGCTGCATGCCGGACTCCAGCGGCAGGTGCTGCCCGGGCCGCATCCGCTTGCCGCTGAGCATGGCCGGCCCGCCCTGGAGCAGCGCCTCCACCGTCCAGCTTCCGTCCGGCTGGGCGTGGAGCGCCAGGTGCTCGCGTGACACCGTGGCGTCGTTGATGACGAAGACGTTGTGCGAGGCCCGCCCCAGCGTCAGCGTGTCCCGCCCGGGAGCCGTCGCCAGCTCGAAGCACATGGCATCTCCCGAGGGCAGGCAGTCGCGGAGATCCGAGGTGGGCAGCCGGGTGGTGCCGTGGTTCTGCTCGCTGGACTCCGGGACGTTCCAGACTCCGGCCTCCCACACCAGCCAGCAGTGCGGGTAGCGGGCCCGGAACTTCTCCTTGAGTGCGAGGTGCTGCCGCACGAGCAGCGAGAGCAGCAGGGAACGCGCCATGATGAGACAGAGAAACACCTTCGGGGCGTGATCGCCACTGTTCCCGATGTCTGGAGTCGCCGGGTTGTCCAAGAGTGCGCGTTTGAGAGGCGCGTTTTCGGGGGGAAGCAGGCTTCCAAACGGCTGGCACGGATTTTCACCCGGCCCACCTCCGGCGTAAGGTGTCGCTCAAATGTTTCAGTGGGCTTCACGCCGTTGTCACACAGCGGGGGCCCACTGAGCAGGTCCAACCCCCAACCCCCCCCAGGGACTGCATGCGCAATCACCCCCGCCATCTCCTGGCACTGTTGAGTGCCGGACTGCTCCTGTTCACAGCGTGCACTCCACCCGAGGAATGCGGCAATGGCCGCGTCGAGGGCAAGGAGCAATGTGACGACGGCAACGCCGTCGACGACGATAGCTGTTCCAACAGCTGCACCACCGTGGCGCGGCAGCCCGTCTGCGGCAACAACGAGGTGGAGGTCGGCGAGGCGTGTGACGACGGCAACGCCGTCGACGGGGACGGGTGCCAGAAGGATTGCAGCGTCACCCCGCCGGATCAGGAAGTGCTGGCCCGGTGCGGCAACGGCGTCCGGGAGATCTCCGAGGCGTGCGACGACGGCAACACGGTGAACGGTGACGGGTGCGACAACACCTGCGTGCCCACGCTTCCGGCGCAGGAGCAGTGCTCCTGGGTGGTGAGCGAGGCGGAGCAGCCGGCGGCCGGAGAGACCTGCAAGGTGATTGCGGGTACCGGCACCGCGCGCCTCTACAAGGGCGTGGTGCTGATGGACGGCAAGACGCTCAACGGCGGCCAGGTGCTGGTGGACGACAAGGGCATCATCCAGTGCTCGGCGTGCGACTGCTCGGCCGAGGCCGCCGCGGCCACGGCCACGGTCATCGCGTGCCCCCAGGGCGTCATCTCCCCGGCGCTCATCAACGCGCACGACCACATCGACTACCAGAAGGCCCCGGAGGCCGGGCGCCAGGAGCGCTACGAGCACCGCCACGACTGGCGTGTGGGCGGGGCCGCACATGACGGGCACACGAAGCTGGCGGCGGGCTCCACCGCGGCCGACCTCGGCGTGCGCTGGGCCGAGCTGCGCCAGGTGATGTCCGGCACCACCTCCATCGCCAGCAGCGGCGGGCGCCCCGGCTTCCTGCGGGACCTGAACACCGCCGGCACGGCCCAGGAGGGCCTCGCCGAGCCGGACCTGAACTTCCAGACCTTCCCCATCGGTGACTCCGGCGGCGAGGAGCTGTCGAGCGGGTGTGCCTACCGGACGAGCCTGGACACGCCGAACGACATTCCGCCCCTGTCGGCCTACCTGCCGCACATCGCCGAGGGCATCGCGGCGTCGGCGCAGAACGAGTTCCGCTGCCTCTCCGGCGAGGGCACGGGCAGCCAGCAGCTGCTGACGCCGCGCACGGCCATCATCCACGGCATCGGCCTCACGGCGGCGGACATCGCCAAGATGGCCGAGAAGGGCACGGGCCTCATCTGGTCGCCGCGCTCCAACGTCTCGCTGTACGGCGAGACGGCCATGGTCACCGCCTACAAGCAGCTGGGCGTGAACATCGCGCTGGGCACGGACTGGCTGCAGTCGGGCTCCATGAACATCCTGCGCGAGCTGCGCTGCGCCAGCTACCTCAACGAGGTGCACTACTCGCGGACCTTCACCGACGAGCAGCTGTGGCGCATGGTCACCGCGAACGCCGCGGACCTGACGGAGACGTGGGAGAAGCTGGGCCGCATCGCCCCCAAGAAGGTGGCGGACCTGGCCATCTTCAAGCTGAAGTCCTTCGCCTACTCCCCGCACCGCGCCGTCATCGAGGCGAAGGCGGACGACGTGGTCCTCACCGTGCGCGGTGGCAAGCCGCTCTACGGCGACAAGGACGTCGTGGCCGCGCTGACCGTGGGCGCGACGGACCCCTGCGAGGAGCTTCCCGTGTGCGGCAGCACCAAGGCCGCGTGCGTGAAGTCCGAGACGGGCAAGACGCTCGCCGAGCTGAGGGCGGCCAACAGCAGCGCCTACGATCTCTTCTTCTGCGGTGACACGACCCCGACGAACGAGCCCACCTGCGAGCCCCAGCGCACGGCCACCGTCCCGGTGCCCGCCTCGCAGAACGGCTCCACCATCTACACCGGTACGCGCCGGCTCGCCGACTACGACGGTGACGGCGTTGCCAACGCCCAGGACAACTGCCCCATCGTCTTCAACCCCGTCCGCCCCCTGGACAACAGCAAGCAGGCGGACAGCGACAACGACGGCATGGGTGATGCGTGTGACCCCTGCCCGCTGTCCAGCGCCGCCAGCTGCACGGCGCCCAACCCGGCGGACGAGGACGCCGACGGCAAGCTCAGCCCCGACGACAACTGCCCCGGCGTGGCCAACGCGGACCAGAAGGACACGGACGGCGATGGCCACGGTGACGCGTGCGACGCGTGCCCCACCGCCAACCCGGACGACAAGATGTGCTCGGTGTCCCTCTATGACGTGAAGAAGCCGGTGGACGGCTCCATCCCGCTCATGGGCTACACCATCACCATCCCCAAGGCGGTGGTGACGGCCATCGCGGGCAACAGCTACTTCGTCCAGGTGCCCACGGCGGACCTGACGTCCGGCCCGGACTGGTCCGGCGCCTACGTCTTCTCCTCCTCCGCCACCGCCGCCAAGCCCGCGGTGGGAGATCTCATCGAGATCAAGTCGGCCCTGGTGGCGAGCTACTTCGGGCAGCTCCAGCTCACCAACGTGACGTTCACCAAGCTGGGCACCGCCCCGCTGCCGGTGCCCGTCGCCGTCTCGCCGTCCGACGTGAACACCGGGGGCGCGCGTGCCGCGGCGCTCGAGAGCGTGCTGGTGGAAGTCGCCAACGTCTTCGTGTCCAAGCAGGAGCCCACCCCGGGCACGGCCGACAACGCCCCCACGTACGAGTTCGTCGTCGACATCCGCGCGGACGGCTCGGAGACGCAGGGCCTGCGCGTGAATGATCTCATGTACCGGCACCCCATGCCGGACGTGGGCACGGAGTTCCGCCGCGTGCGCGGCGTCCTCGAGTGGCGCAACGGCAACTCCAAGCTCGAGCCGCGCAGCGCGGACGATCTGCTCCTGCCCCCGCCGCCGCTGGCCTCCTTCGGTTCGGGCTCCACCCAGTTCATCCGGGTGAACCCCGCGTGTGACCCCAACGGCTGCTCCATCATCGGGCAGGCGAAGCTCCTGGTGTCGCTGCCCAGCGCCTACGGTGAGGACGTCCAGGTCACCATCACCTCGTCCGACACGGCCAGCCTGCAGGTGGCCCAGGGCGGCACGGTGACCATCCCCAAGGGCCAGCTCAGCGCCGAGGTGAAGCTCATCCCCCTGGCGATGGCGGGCAGCGTGAAGCTGACGGCCACCCTGGGTGCCTCGAGCAAGGAGACCACGGTGCGCGTGCTGGGCACCACCGAGCAGCCCTCGGTCACCGCGATCACCCCGGGCCGCATCGTCACCGCTGCGTCCAACGACGCGACGGTCGTGGCGACCCTGGACATCCCCGCTCCCGCGGGCACCGCCCTCGAGCTGGTGGTGACGCCCGCGGAGCTCGGCACCATCGAGCCCGCGACGGTGACGGTCGGAACCGACAGCACCTCGGTCCTCTTCACCTTCAAGACGTCGGCCACGCCGGGCACCGGCCCGGGGACCCTCACCGCCCAGGTGGCGGGCTCCACCGCCACGGCCGTGACCTCCAACATCGAGGTGGTCGCCAGCCTCCCCGAGCTGGTCAGCATCAGCCCGACCCCGGTCATCGTCTTCCAGGGCACCACCCAGCCGTTCACGGTGGCGCTCAATGGTCCGGCTCCGGGTGACATGCTCGTGAAGCTGGTGGCGGCGCCCACCACGGCGGGTGCGGCCTTCGGCACGGTGCCCCTCGTGGTGCCGGTGCCCGCGGGCGCGGAGCTGGCCTCCTTCACCTTCACCGCGGATGCCACGGGCAGCGGCACGGGCACCGTCAAGGCCTCGCTCGGCGCGAAGGAGGTCACCGCCAACGTGACGGTGCGTCTGCCCTTCCCGAAGCTCGTCAGCATCAGCCCCACCCAGGCCAAGATGATTCCCAAGGCCTCGCGGACCTTCACCCTCACGCTCGACAAGGCGGCCGAGGCCGACGGCTTCACCGTGCTGCTCGCCCTCACGCCCGCCGAGCTGGGCTCGGTCCCCGCGACCGTGACCATCCCCAAGGATGCCAAGACGGTGGATGTGACGTTCACCGCGGGCGAGGCGGAGCTGACGGGCAAGCTGGTGGCCTCCAACACCCTGGGCGCGGGCAGCTCGGTCTCGGCGAACATCGAGGTCGCGGCGCTGCCTCCGCACGTCGTCATCAGCGAGATCAGCGGCCGCGGACCGTCCACGGGCAGCACCAGCCCGAACGTGCAGCAGGACGAGTTCGTGGAGCTCTACAACCCGTCCAGCGAGCCCGTCGACCTGAGTGGCTGGAAGCTCCAGTACAAGAGCGCGGGCGGGACGAGCTTCGGCACCTCGAACACCTACGCGATTCCGGAGGGCAAGAGCATCCCGGCGTATGGGTACTTCCTCATCGCCCACGGCAACTTCCGGGGCACTGTCACTCCGGATGCGACCCACGCCATCGACATGTCGGGCTCGGCGGGCGCGGTGCGCATCGGCAAGCCCGAGGTGGGCGCGTCGCTCGATGATCCGAACGCGGTGGATACGCTCGGCTACGGCACCACCGCCGTGGGTGGCGAGACCAAGTACGGCCCCGCGCATCCCGCGGCGGGCGGCAGCCTCGAGCGCAAGGCGCTCGCCACCTCGACGGCCGCCTCGATGGCCACGGGCGGCGCCGACGCGGCGAAGGGCAACGGCTACGACTCCAACGACAACTCGGTGGACTTCCTGCAGCGCGCGACGCGTGATCCGCAGAACTCGTCGAGCCCGACCGAGCAGCCGTAACTGACGCCGGACCTGCCCGCCTCCAGCGAGGGGCGGGCGGGACCGTCCGAGCGGTCCTCACGCCCTCCGTGTCACGCAGTCCGGGTGACGCGGGGGGCGTTGCCGTTTCAGCGCGTGACGGTGCCTTCCACCAACAACCGCTCCAGCGTCGTGAGGGTGGCGTCGTACGTCACCGACTCGCGGAACAGGTTCTGGTGCAGCACCGCGCCGATGAAGCCGCCGATGATGCTGTGTGCGGCCTGCTTCGCGTCCACGTCCAGCCGGAACTCCTTCGTCTTGTTCTGGCCGTAGCGGATGATGTTCTCCGCCGCCGCGACGTAGATGCCCAGCTTCTCCCGGATGGCCTCGGCCACCCGGTCGTTGTTCTCCGCCGACTCCGCCGACACCATCCCGAAGAAGATGCCGTACTCACGGTGGTGGCGCAGGAAGTGCTGCGTGAGCTCCATGAAGGTCCTGAGCTGGACCCGGGCCGGCTGCTTGCGCTGCTCGCTCAGGACGTCCTGGAACCCGGCCATGTAGCGCCCGTGCAGCTCCTCGATGGCCGCCAGCAGCAGATCCTCTTTCGTCGGGAAGTGCCAGTAGAGCGCCCCGGGGGTCATCCGGATGGCCTTGGCCAGCTCCGCCATCGTCGTCGCCAGGATGCCCCGGCGCGCGAACAGCGTGATGGCCGCCTCCATGATCTCCACTCGCGTCCGAGCCGCGCGCTCCTGCTTGATCTCCCGCTTCGCCGGTTCTTTGCGCATCTGGGAGGGTATCCTACCCCACCCCGCGAGAGTCGCGTTACACCCCCGCGTCAGGCCAGCAGCGTCACCTTGACGATCTCCGGCGGAGCCGCCACGCGCAGCGGGGGGCCCCAGAAGCCCGTGCCGCGGCTCACGTAGATGTGACTGTCGCCCTCGCGGAACAGGCCGGCGTCGTGCTCCCAGATGGCGGACACCACCAGGTTGAAGGGGAAGAACTGCCCCCCGTGCGTGTGGCCGGACAGCTGCAGCCCCATGCCCGCCTTCAGCGCCTGCTCGCGCCAGCCCGCGGGCTGGTGCGCCAGCAGCACCGAGGCGCGGGAGGGGTCCCTCCCCGCCGTGGCCGCCGCCAGGTCATAGCTGCGCTCGGGATAGCCGGAGCGCTGGGCGCCCCAGTCGTCCACGCCCACCAGATCGAACGAGGCCCCCGGCTCGCCGATGCGCACGTGGCGGTTGCGCAGCACCGTGATGCCCATGCGCGTGAGCGCCTCGGCCCACTCCTCGTCACCCGAGTAGTACTCGTGGTTACCGGTGACGAAGTACGTACCGTGCCGCGAGCGCAGGTTGTTGAGCGCGCCCACGCCGTGGGCCAGCTGCGCCACCCGGCCGTCCACCAGGTCTCCCGTGATGCACACCAGGTCGCCCTTGAGCGCGTTGCACTGCGCCACCACCGCGTCCATGAAGCGGCGCTGGATGAGCGGCCCCACGTGCACGTCGCTGAGCTGGATGATGCTGAAGCCGTCCAGCGCCTTGGGCAGGCCGGGCAGCTTCACCGCCACCTCGTTCACCACCGGCGGGTGATAGGCGCGCCACACGCCGTAGCTGGCCATGCCGCCGGTGGCCGCCAGCGCCACGCCCGCCGTCGTCCGGGCGAGGAACTGCCGCCGCTCCTCGTCCACCACGGGGGCCACGGCCGGCTCCGCCATGCGGCGGCGCTTCAGCCACCCGCCGAGCGTGCGCACACCTCCGAGCGTCAGCACCGCCAGCAGCAGGTAGATGGCCAGGCCCATCCAGACCCAGTTGAGCTGCGAGACGACGGACGCCGTGTCCCCGGGCAGCAGGCGCGGCACGAACCACCCGCCCGTCATGATCGTGGCCAGCAGCCCCATCAGCCCCACGCCGGCCCGCCGCCAGTGGGGGTGCTTCGCCGTGTCGCGGAAGAGCCGGCGGTACAGGTAGAGGTGCCCCAGCACCACGAGCAGGGACATGACGCTGAAGAAGATGAGGGATTGCAGCGAGAAGCGCATGGCGGTCTGAATACTCACCGGCGCCCCGTGCGCCGCAACCCCATCGTACGTGAAGAAACGTGAAGCCGCGCCCTCACCCCAGCATCGCGCGCAGGGCGCCGGGCAGCTCGGGGTGCTGGAAGCGGTAACCCGCCTCGAGCGCGCGCCGGGGCAGCACCCGCTGGCCTCCCAGCACCGCCTCGGACATCTGCCCCATCACCACCTTCAGGGCGAAGCCGGGCACTGGCAGCACCGCCGGCCGGTGGAGCGCCGCCCCGAGGGCCCGCGCGACGTCCGCGTTCGTCAGCGGCTCCGGCGCCGTCACGTTCATCGGGCCCGTCAGCTCCGGGTGCTCCAGCGCGAAGAGCAGCAGGCCCAGCGTGTCCTCGCGGTCCACCCAGCTCATGTACTGCTGCCCCGAGCCCATCTTCCCGCCCAGGCCCAGGCGGAAGAGGGGCAGCATCTGCGCGAGCGCGCCGCCCTCCGGGTGCAGCACCACGCCGATGCGCGCCACCACCGTGCGGATGCCCGCCGCGGCCGCCTGCTGCGCCTCGGCCTCCCAGTCCTGGCACACCCGCGCGAGGAAGTCGTCCCCGGGAGGGCTGCTCTCCGTGAGCGGCTCCGCGCCCCGGTCTCCGTAGTAGCCGATGGCCGAGGCCGACACGAAGTGCCGCACCGTGCCCGCCGCCCGCATGGCCTCCACCAGCAGCCGCGTGCCCACCACCCGGCTGTCGTGGATGCGCTTGCGCGCGCTCTCCGTCCACCGCTGGGCCACCGGCTCGCCCGCCAAGTGCACCACCGCCTCGGCTCCCCCCAACGCGTCCGGGGACAGCGGCGTGACCGCGTCGAAGAAGGCGCCGCTCACTCCCTGGGGCAGCCGCCCCAGCGTGCGCTCCACGTCTCGCGCCAGCACGTGCACGCCGTGGCCCCTCTCCAGCAGCCGCCGCACGAAGAGGGGACCGAGGAAACCACTGGCTCCGGTGAGGGCGACCTTCACGGCTTCGGCTCCTGGGGAATCTCCCGGCCGAGCAGCGTGCCGAGCGTCTGGAAGAATGTCTCCTGGTCCCCCTCCTTCATGCGCCCGGAGTACCGGTAGACGAGCGCCCCGTTGCCATCCAGCAGCAGCACCGAGGACGTCTTGGTGGGCAGGTTCCACGGCGACTCGCCCAGGGTGCCCTTCAAGTCCACCAGGATGGGAATGCCCCACTTCTTCTCCTCGTCGCGCACGTAGGACAGCGCGATGCCCCGGGCGGGGAAGAAGTCGAACGACTCCAGGTTGGCCACCGCCACCACGGAGGCCGCCTCCAGCAGCCCCAGCGCCTGCCCCCGGGAGAACAGGGCCTCCTTCAAGGACGAGTTGAGTGTCGTGGAGTGGCGATCCTCATAGAAGAGAATGACGGGTTTTCCCCGCCATCTGGAGAGCGCCACTTCCTTTCCGTTGGAGCCCCGCAACGTTGCATCCATCGGCCCTGCCTGTGGCTCCGCGGCGAACGAGGGACTCGTGGCCAACAGCGCGGCCGTCAGCATGCCAGCAATCCGTGCAGTCATCGGGGACTCCCGTGAACGAAGCTTGTACGAACCTTGAACATAGCCTTGACAGAGGCTGGACACAAAGGTTACCTCCAGAACAGACGACACCCACCCGCCGGGAGGAAGGCTGTATGGGGCTCACGCCCTTCATCACTGCAGTGCCCATGCCGGCTCCCTCGGTGGAGCAGGCATGGCTGCAGCTGGTGCAGGCCCGGGTGGAGGCCTCGTTGGTGGAGCTGCTGGAGTTGCCGGACGAGGCCCGGCTGGACAGTCGTTGGACGCAGGCGCTCGGCCACGTCCGCGAGTACGTGTTGCGCCCCACCCGGAGGATGCGCCCGGCCCTGCTGCTGGCCGGCTACTGCCTGGCCCGGGGCTCGGCGGCGGTACCGGCCGGGCTGTGGCGCTTCGCCGCGGGGCTGGAGCTGCTCAACGCCTTCCATTGCATCCATGACGACGCGGTGGAGCAGACGGTGCTGCGGCGCGGAGGGCTGACGCTGCACCACGTGCTGGCGCCGGCCCCCACGGGGCAGCACCTGTCGGTGGTGGTGGGGGATCATCTCTTCGCCCGCGCGATGGAGACGCTGCTGAGTTCGGGGTTGCCGGGCGCCGCGCAGGCCAGCGAGCACTACCTGCGGCTGTGCCGCTACACCTCGGTGGGGCGCTACGTGGACCTGGAGCAGGGCGGCGCGCGCCTGGGCCGGGGCGGTGTCGTGCAGGCGCTGCGGCTGGCGCGCATGAAGATGGTGCGCGAGGGCCTGGCGCCCGCCCTGGTGTGCGGGGCGATGCTGGCCGGAGCGGACGGCGCGCTGCGGATGCGGCTGGCGCGGGTGGGCTGCGGCGTGGGGCTCGCCTCCGAGCTGCGCGAGGAGCTGCTCGGCCTCTTCGGCGAGCCGAGGGGCGGTGCCCGGGCTCCGGGCTGCGACTTCCTGGTGGGCCGGCGCACCTTCCCCGTGGCGGCGGCCTGGTCGCGGGCGGTGCCCGAGGTGCGCCGGGAGCTGGAGGCGCTGTGGGCCCTGCCGGCCGAGCGCCGGGACGAGGCCGCGCTCGGGCGGTTGCGGCGGCTGGTGGAGGAGGCGGGGGGCCGGAGCGCCACGGAGCACTTGGTGGCGCGGGCCTCGCACGGCGCCGTGCGGGCGCTGTCGGAGCTGCCCAACCCCAATGGTCTGCGCGAGCTGCTGCAGGCCCTCATCGGCCAGCTGGCCCACCGCATGGTTTGAGAGGAGAAGCACCGTGAGGAGCGGCAAACGACAGGCGGTGGTGGTGGGCGCGGGCGTCGGCGGGCTGGCGGCGGCGGCGCGGCTGGCCCACCAGGGCTTCGAGGTGCAGCTCTTCGAGAAGACGGATGGCCCGGGCGGCCGCTGCAACCGCCTCCAGGTGGACGGCTTCACCTGGGACATCGGCCCCACCATCGTCCTCATGCCCGAGGTGTTCCAGGAGACGTTCGCCTCGCTCGGCCGGCGCATGGAGGACTACCTCACGCTGGTGCGGTGTGACCCGAACTACCGCATCCACTACCGCGACGGCTCGGACATCACCTTCACCTCGGAGCTGTGCGCCATGGGGCGCGAGCTGGAGCGGATCGAGCCGGGCAGCTACGCGCGCTACCTGGCCTTCCTCGCGCAGGGCCGCACCCAGTACCGCACCAGCCTGGACCACCTGGTGGGCCGCAACTACGCGGGCATCTCCGACTACTTCGCGCCCTCGGTGCTCAAGAAGATCTTCCAGGTGCGCGCCCACCGCCGCATGTACGCGGACGTCAGCCGCTTCTTCCAGGACGACCGGCTGCGCGCGGCGATGACCTTCCAGACGATGTACCTGGGCGTGTCGCCCTTCGCCTCGCCGGCGGTGTACGGCCTCTTGCCCTTCACGGAGCTGGGCGTGGGCGTGTGGTTCCCCAAGGGGGGCCTCTACGCCATTCCCCTCGCGCTGGAGAAGGTGGCGCGCGAGGAGGGCGTGCGGCTGCACTACGGCACGCCCGTGAGGCGCATCCTCACCGGGGGCTCGCGCGCGGTGGGCGTGGAGCTCGAGGACGGGCAGGTGGTGAAGGCGGACGTGGTGCTGTGTAACGCGGATCTGCCCTACGCGTACGAGAAGCTGCTGGACCCGGGCGTCACCCGGCTCAAGCGCGCGAAGAAGCTGCGCTACACCTCCAGCGGTTACATGCTGTACCTGGGGCTCAAGCGCCGCTACGAGGGGCTCAACCACCACAACGTCTTCTTCGGCAACGACTACAAGGGCTCGTTCGACGACATCTTCGAGCGCTTCCGCGTGCCGGAGGATCCGAGCTTCTACGTCAACGCTCCGGCGCACACGGACCCGAGCCTCGCGCCGCCGGGCAAGGACGCGCTCTACGTGCTCGTGCCGGTGCCGCACCAGCACCCGGGGCTGGACTGGAAGGTGGAGGGCCCGAAGGTGAGAGCCAAGGTGTTCCGGCGCCTGGCCGAGCTGGGCTACCCGGAGCTGGAGCGGGACATCGAGGTGGAGCGCGTGTACACGCCGGATGACTGGGCGGCCACCTTCAACCTGGCCCGGGGCAGCGCCTTCGGGCTGGCGCAGAACTTCTTTCAGATCGGTCCCTTCCGCCCCGCCAACCAGGATGCACGGGTGCGCAACCTGTTCTTCGTGGGGGCCTCCACCCAGCCGGGCACCGGTCTTCCCACGGTGCTCATCTCCGCGCGGCTGGTGGTGGAGCGCATCCTGGCGTGGTCGGGAGCGGCGGACGTGGTGACGGAGCCCGGCGGCACCGGGCGCGGAGCAATCGAGGAGGCGGCATGAAGTCGCACGACAACACCCTGGTCGTACGTGGTTACGAGATGGCGGAGCGCGTCACGCGTCATCACGCCAAGAGCTTCTTCTTCGCCTCGTTCATGCTCTTCGGGCTGCGGCGCAAGGCGGCCTTCGCCCTCTACGCCTACTGCCGGCGCCTGGATGACATGGTGGACGTGGCGGACGGGGCGGACCGGGGCGCGGTGCCCGAGGACCTGGGCGAGCGGTTGAGCCGCGCACGCCGCGCGGTGGCCGAGCTCTTCGTGGACGCGCCGGAGCTGGGAGACCCGCGCATGCCTCCGCCCGCCACGCGCGCCAGCGGGGGCGACGGCCCGTGGGATCCGGCCGAGTTCGCCGCCCTCCAGGACGTCATCCGCCGCTTCCGCGTCCCCGAGCAGCCCATGCAGGACCTCATCTCCGGCATGGAGATGGACTTGACCCAGCGCCGCTACGACAGCTGGGCCGAGCTGGACCTGTACTGCTACCGGGTGGCCGGCGTGGTGGGGCTGATGATGGCGCCCATGCTCGGGTGCTCGGCGGAGTGGGCGCTGGGGCCGGCGGCGGACCTGGGCCGCGCCATGCAGCTCACCAACATCCTCCGCGACGTGAAGGAGGACCTGGACCGCGACCGCGTCTACCTGCCGCTGGAGGAGCTGGCGGCCTTTGGCCTGTCGGTGGAGGACCTGCGCGCGGGCGTGGTGGATGACCGGTGGCGCGGCTTCATGCGCTTCCAGATCGACCGGGCGCGCGCCTACTACGCGCGGGCGGCGGCGGGGATTCCGGCGCTCACCGGCTTCGGCTGCCAGCGCATGGTGAAGCTGATGGGCTCCATCTACGGCGACATCCTGCGCGTCATCGAGGAGAACGACTACGACGTCTTCAAGGGACGCCTATCGGTGCCGGGCAAGCGCAAGCTGGCGCTGGCCTCCACCATCCTGGTGAGGCCCGCGGCCGTGCTGCCCGCGCCGCCGACGCCCGAGGTGTCGGTGCCACTGCTGCCCAGGGGGGCCACCACGGGAGTGAGGTTATGAGTGACGACAAGGTGCAGACGTTGAAGGTGAAGCGCTCCTCGCGCCTGTCGGGCTTCTACCGGCAGACGCCGGAGAGCCGCCGGACCCGGCTGGTGGAGTCGCGCTGGCTGGCGCCGGAGGAGGCCGAGGCGTGCGCGGGCCTGGGTGGTTTCGACGAGGCCTGCGCGGACGCCATGGTGGAGAACGTCATCGGCCTGCACGGCCTGCCGCTGGGCCTGGCGCTCAACTTCGTGGTGAATGGGCAAGACCGGCTGGTGCCCATGTCGGTGGAGGAGCCCTCCATCATCGCCGCGGCCAGCTACGCCGCGCGCCTGTGCGCCGAGGGTGGCGGCTTCGCCGTGACCTGGGACGAGCCCATCACCACCGCCCAGGTGCAGCTGCTGGACGTGCCCGCGCTGACGGCCGCCGAGATGGCGCTGCGCGCGCGCTCGGCGGAGCTGCTGGCCGAGGCCAATGGCTGCCTGGGCGCCATGTGCGCCCGGGGCGGCGGGGCGCGCGAGCTGGAGGTGCGCGTGCTGGACGCCACCACGCTCGTCGTCCACGTGCATGTGGACACCCGGGACGCCATGGGGGCCAACCTCGTCAACGGCCTGGCCGAGCGGATGGCACCGCGGCTCGCCGCCCTCACCGGGGGCCGGGTGGGGCTGAAGATCCTCACCAACCTGGCGGATCGCCGGAAGGTGTACGTGCGCGTGACGGTGCCCTCGGCGGCGCTGGCCTCCGAGGGCTTCCCCGACGGCACGGCGGTGCGCGATGCGATTCTGGAGGCCCAGCTCTTCGCGGAGATGGATCCGTACCGGGCCGTCACGCACAACAAGGGCGTGATGAACGGGGTGGACGCGGTGCTGGTGGCGTGCGGCAACGACTGGCGCGCGGTGGAGGCGGGGGCGCACGCGTACGCGGCGCGCTCGGGCGTGTACCGGCCGCTCACCGCGTGGAAGCAGGGCCCGGCGGGCGAGCTGGTGGGCCTCTTGGAGATGCCCCTGGCCACGTCCACGGTGGGCGGCGCGGCGCGCACGCACCCGGGCGTGCAGCGGGCGCTGAAGCTGGCCCAGGTGACGAGCGCGGTGGACCTGGCGGGCGTGGCCGCGGCGGCGGGACTGGCCACCAACCTGGCGGCGCTCAAGGCGCTGTCCACCGAGGGCATCCAGAAGGGGCACATGGCCCTGCACGCGCGGCGCGTGGCGGCGGAAGTGGGCGCCCAGGGCGAGCTGGTGGAGATCGTGGCCGAGCGGCTGGCGCGTGAGCGCGTCTACCGGCCCGAGCGTGCGCGGGAGATCCTCGCCGAGGAGGTCCGGCGGAAGGAGGCTGCGCGATGAAGACGATGCGTGTCGCGGTGGTGGGCGGCGGAATCGGAGGGCTGACGGCCGCCGGGCTCCTGGCGAAGGAGGGCCACGACGTCACGCTCTTCGAGGGAGGCCCCACCCTCGGAGGAAAGGCGCAGTGCGTGCGGGTGGACGGGCTCCGGCTGGACACCGGACCCACGCTGCTCACGCTGCCGGACGTGGTCAAGGGGCTGTTCGAGGGCCTGGGCGCGGCGGACCTGCTGCCGCCCATCACCGAGCTGGAGCCCCAGTGCACCTACCGCTTCGCTGACGGGTGCGGCTTCGTGGCGTACAAGGACCTCGAGCGCACGGCGGAGAGCGCGGGCGAGCTGCGTCCCAGTGAGCGGCACGGGGTGCACGGCTTCTATGCGGAGGCCGAGGCCATCTGGCGCGCCGCGGGCGAGCCCTACCTGGAGGCGCCCTTCGAGGGCATGGCCGGCTTCATGGCGCGGGTGGCGCGGCGGGGCGTGGTGGCGATGGCCAAGGGGATGAAGCTGGCCACGCTGGACGAGCTGGCGCGGGCGCACTTCAAGACGGACCACATGCAGCAGTTCGTGGGCCGCTTCGCCACGTACGCGGGGGCCTCGCCCTACGAGGCGAGCGCCGCCTACGCCCTCATCCCCCACATCGAGCGCGCGTATGGCGTGCACCACGTCCAGGGCGGCATCGGCGCGCTGGTGGACGCGCTCGGGGAGGCGGTGAAGCGCCAGGGCGTGAAGGTGCACCTCAACGAGCGGGTGGGGTACACGCGCGACGCGCGGGGCTACCAGGTGGGGCCCCGGGGCGGCGAGGAGCGCTTCGACTCGGTGGTGGTGAACGCGGACCCGCTGGACAAGCTGGGGCGGGGGAGCGAGGCGCTGTCGCTGTCGGGCTACGTGCTGCTGCTGGAGGTGGACGGCCGTCCCGCGCTGCCGCACCACACCGTGCTCTTCGGCCGGGACTACCGCCGCGAGTTCGACGAGCTCTTCGGGGGCCAGCTCGCGAATGACCCCACGGTGTACTTCTGCAACCCCTCGGCGACGGACCCGACGGTGGCGCCGCCGGGCAAGATGGGCCTCTTCGTGATGGTGAATGCCCCGGCGCTGCCGCGCGAGCCGGCCGCGTATGAGCAGGCGGCGGCCGCGTGGGAGCTGCAGGCCGGGCGGGTGAAGGCGCAGATGTTCGACAAGCTGCTGGCGCACTACCCGGAGCTGCGCGGGCGCATGCGGGTGGTGGGGCAGCGCACGCCGGTGGACCTGGCGGCCCTGGGCGCGCCGGGCGGCTCCATCTACGGCTTCCTGCCGCATGGGAAGTTCGGCCCCTTCCGCCGTCCGCGCATCCGGGGTTGCACGCCGGGGCTCTTCTTCGCGGGCGGAGGCACGCACCCGGGCGGCGGGGTGCCGCTGGTGATGCTGTCGGGCCGCTTCGCCGCGGAGATGGCCTCCGAGCACTTGCGGAGGAGCGCATGAGGCGCCTGGACCTGGCCCTCCCGGAGACTCCGAAGGGGGACGCGTGGCGGGACGCGCTGCCCGCGCTGCCGGACACCCCGGGGGCGTACCGCTGGTTCTACGCCGACGTGACGGCGGGCGAGTACAGCGCGGTGTGCATCTTCATGGTGGGCTCGCTCTTCTCGCCGCGCTACTCGGCGGGGGTGAAGCGGGGAGCGCTGCCGCTGGAGCACTGCGCGGTGAACTTCGCGCTGTACCACCGGAGCACGCGGCGGCGCTGGGTGCTGAGCGAGTACCCGCGCGCGGCGGTGCGGGTGCTGGGGGGAGGCCGGGTGCTGCACATCGGCCGCTCGATGCTGGAGTACGGGCTGGATGGCACGGTGTGCATGGAGGTGGACGAGCAGTGCGCGCCCTTTGGTGGGCCGCTGCGGGCGCGGCTGGTGCTGGAGCCCCAGGTGATGGCGGCGGACGAGGTGCAGCTGGTGCCGGGACTGCCGCACTACTGGCGGGCGCTGGCGCCGCGGGCGAAGGCGCGGCTGGAGGTACTCTCCGAGGACGTGGTGGCGGAGGGAATGGGCTACCACGACAGCAACCACGGCGAGGAGCTGCTGGGCGCGCGGCTGCCGGGGTGGCACTGGGCGCGCGTGCACGGGCCGGAGGAGACGGTGGTGGACTACCACCTGCCAGGCGGGGTGGCGCCGCTGCGGGTGACGGCGGGTGCGCTGGGCACGAAGTCCGAGCGGAGGCCCCTGCTGGCCGAGGCGCGCGACACGAGCCTGACGGGCTGGGGCCTGCGCGTGCCGGCGCGGCTGTACGCGGGCAACGAGCCGGTGGACGAGCCGCGGCTGCTGGAGTCCTCGCCCTTCTACGCGCGGGTGGAGGCGCGGCGGGACGGGCTGGACGTGATGGGGGAGGTGGCGGACTTCCGCCGCTTCCACTCGCCCTTCATCCGCTGGATGGCGCACTTCCGCACGCGCGTGGAGCGTGCGGTATGAGCCCGCTGGTGGCCCTGGGCCTGGGGTGGGTGGTGCTGGCGGGAGGTTTCAGCGCGGTGGCGCTGGGCCGGCTGCTGCGCCAGCGCCGCCGTGCGGGCGGGTCCACGCGGGTGCCGGTGCTGCTGCTGCGGCCGGTGGACGCGCCCACGGAGCGGGAGCTGGAGAACCTGTCGAGGCCCATCGACTACGCGGGGCCGCTGGAGCACGTGGTGCTCTCGCCCCAGGCGCCGCGGCTGCCCGAGGGCGTGCGGTGGCTGCGGAGCGAGCCGTTGGCGCCGAACCGGAAGGTAGGGCACCTGCTGCACGCGTTGGAGACGCTGCCGTGGGAGGGGCGGGTGGTGCTGGTGGTGGACGCGGACGTGGCGGTGACGGGGGCGCTGGTGGAGGGCCTGGCGGCACCGGTGGTGCTGGGGGCGGCGCTGAGCACGGCGGTGCCGACGCCGGTGGGCGAGCGGGCGCTGGCGGACCGGGCGGTGGCGGGCCTCTTGCGCCGCACGCACCACAGCTTCCGGGCGCTGCACGTGATGAGCGCGGGGGCCAAGGCGGTGTGTGGCAAGGCGCTCGGGCTGAGCCCCCAGGCGGTGGACGAGCTGCGGGTGCTGGCGGACCACATCGGCGAGGACCTGGAGCTGTCCAAGCGGTTGCACGCGCGGGGCCTCGAGGTGGAGCTGTGCGAGGTGCCGGCGCTGGTGCCGCTGGCGCCGGGGACGTGGGGTGGGGCGCTGGCGCGTTTCACGCGGTGGATGCAGGTGCTGGCGAGCCACCGGCCGGGGCTGTACCCGACGGTGCCGCTGCTCTTCACGCCGACGTGGCCGCTGCTGGCGCTCAGCTTCCTCACGGGTTCGATGTGGCTGAGCGCGGGAGTGGCGGGTCTCCTGGCCGTGCGAACCCTGCTCTCCTGGCGCCTGACGGTACTCACCACTCCGCCAACAACCCCTCTCCCTCCGGGAGAGGGACGGGGGGAGGGTATCGGGAGCACCACGCCGGGCCCCGTGCTGTGGGACTGGCTCTTGGGCGAGGCGCTGCTCCTCGCGGCGTTCATGACTTCTCTCGTGCGGCCGTCGCGGGTGACGTGGCGGGGCCGCACCTACGCGTTGCACTCCGGGGGCCGCATGTCGCCGGAGCTCAGTGGAGGCCGGGGATGACGTACGCACGCTTCCTGGGACTGTTCGTCGTCCTGCCGATTCTCTTCCTGCTGGTGCGCTACCGGCGCACGCTGACGGCGCGGGGGCTGGCGCCCATGGGCCTGCTGCTGGTGGTGGTCTACGCGGCGACGTCGCCGTGGGACAACCTGGCGGTGAAGTGGGGGCTGTGGGGCTTCAAGCCCGAGCTCATCTGGGGCATCAAGCTGGGCTACCTGCCCCTGGAGGAGTACCTCTTCTTCGGGTTGCAGACGCTGCTGGTGGGCCTGTGGGCGCGCGAGCGGCTGCGCCGGGTGCTGGAGGCGCCCGAGCCCCAGAAGCGCCCGGCCGAGGAGCCGGGAGCGCCCAAGCCGCGGCTGGACGCCGAGGAGGTGGCGTCATGATGGAGTCGCGCTGGGCGTACATGATCCACCTGCTGGCGTGGGCGGTGCCCTTCATCGTGTTGCAGCTGGCGGTGCTGGTGCACCACTTCCGGGGCCGCACGTGGGCGGTGCTGCGCGCGGT
The DNA here is from genome assembly GCF_042230915.1 of Archangium gephyra. Taxonomy (GTDB): domain Bacteria; phylum Myxococcota; class Myxococcia; order Myxococcales; family Myxococcaceae; genus Archangium; species Archangium gephyra_B. The sequence goes on from NZ_CP102578.1 coordinate 1,635,357, forward strand.
GCTGCTGCCAGCGCTCGTGGTGGGCACGTACCTGGCGGTGGCGGACCACCTGGCCATCCGGGTGGGCATCTGGAACTTCGGCGAGGGCAAGCACCTGGGCGTGTACGTGGCCGGGGTGCCGCTGGAGGAGATCCTCTTCTTCCTGCTGACGAGCGTGATGGTGTCGCTCGGGCTGACGCTGTTCACGGTGCTGCTCTCGCGTCGGGAGGCGCGAGCGCCGTGATACGGGCGGCGAAGGGTGGACTCTTCGGCCGGGTGCTCGACGGGTACGTGGGGTGGAAGTTCCGGTCGGCGTTCCGGGGCCTCTGGGTGCGCGGGCAGCTGCCAGGAGGCGCGGGGTCTCGGCTGGTGTACGCGAACCACTCCAACTGGTGGGACGGCTTCGTGCTGCACCAGGTGGGCAAGGCGGCGGGCTGGGACACGTACTGCGTGATGGAGGAGCAGAACCTGGAGCGCTACCGCTTCCTCTCGAGACTGGGGGCCTTCAGCATCCGCCGGGGCGAGGCGGCCTCGTCGCTGGAGACGCTGCGCTACGCGCGGGAGCTGCTGAGACAACCGCGGGCGGCGGTGTGCATCTTCCCGGAGGGCGAGCTGCGCCCCTTCGGCGTGCTGCCGCTGCGGCTGGAGCGCGGGGTGGAGCTGCTGGGGCGGGTGGGGCAGGTGGAGTGCGTGCCGCTCGCCATCCGCTACGCCTTCTTCGAGCACGAGCGGCCGGACGTGCTGGTGGAGGTGGGCGCGCCGCACGCGGCGGGGGCCCTGTCGCGCTTCCAGTCGGAGCTGGAGGGCGCGGTGCGCCGGCTGGCGGAGGTGAAGGGCCTGGAGGGCTTCTCGCGGGTGGTGTCGGGCGGACTGGGCGTGGCGGAGCGGTGGGACGCGGTGAGGGGAAGGGCGCCCTCGGCATGATGCTGCGCATCCGAACCATCGCCCGGCTGACGGGCATCCGCGAGGCCACGCTGCGCGCGTGGGAGCGGCGCTATGGCTTCCCGCGCCCGCACCGCAACGAGAGCAACTACCGCGTCTACTCGCGGGACGAGGTGGAGAACGTCCGCCGGGTGGCGAAGCTCATCACCGAGGGCCTGTCGGTGAGCGAGGCCATCGCCCAGGTGCGCACGGTGCCGGTGGCGGAGCTGCCGGTGCGCGAGCGGCTGGTGGAGCGCTTCTGGTCGGCGGTGATGGTGATGGACGGGGAGGAGGCGGACCGGGTGCTGGGGGAGGCGCAGGCCTCCATGGAGGTGGAGCCCTTCGTGGACACCCTGCTCATGCCGCTGCTCCGGGAGATGGGGGAGCGGTTGGACATCGCGCGCGAGCACCTCGGCTCGGCGCTCATCCGCCAGCGGCTGCGGGCGCTGCTGCTGGCCGAGGACACCCCCCCGCGAGGCCCCCGGGTGGTGCTGGCCTGTCCGGAACGCGACATGCACGAGGGCGGGCTGTTGGCACTGGGCCTGCATCTCAAGCGCAAGGGCTGGAGGGTGACGCTGTTGGGGGCGGACACTCCGGCGGAGGCGCTGCGGGGGGCGTGCGTGCAGGTGAGCCCGGACCTGGTGGCGCTCTCGTGCGTGCGGCGGCGGGAGGCGGAGGAGCTGCGGCTGGTCCTGCAGAGCGCGGTAGAGGCGTGTGCTCCGGCGATGGTAGTAGTAGGGGGGCCGGGCGCGCGCGAGCACCTGAAGGCCATCTTCAGTGCAGGTGCGCAGTACGCGGAGTCCACGGAGGAGCTGGTGGCCCTCTGGCAGCAGGCGCGCGGCGCGTCGAACCGCACCTGAGGAGGGTGGGGCGAGGGAGGAGTGGGATGGCCGAGCGCACCTATAGAATCCACATCGCCGCCGAGCTGTCGGGGGTGAGGGTGGAGCTGATCCGCGCCTGGGAGCGGCGCTACGGGGTGCTGTCGCCCCGGCGCACGCCCTCGGGTTACCGGGTGTACACGGACCGGGACGTGTCGCTGCTGCGGCGGCTCAAGCAGCTCACCGAGGAGGGCGTGTCCATCAGCGAGGCGGCGACGATGCTGCCGCAGTTGCTGGAGGAGCTGGCCACGGCGCAGCCGGCGCCCGAGCCCGTCTCGGAAGCGGGCGCCACGAGTCTGCAGTCCTGGCGGGACGAGGCGCTGGCGGCGGCGGCGGTGTTGGATCAGCGGCGGGTGTCGCAGGTGCTGAACGAGGTCCTGGGGGCGCTGACCCCCCTGAAGGCCTACGAGCAGGTGCTGGTGCCCTTGCAGCGCGAGGTGGGTGAGCGCTGGCATGCGGGGGCGTTCTCGGTGGCGCAGGAGCACCTGGTGACGCAGGAGGTGCGAGCGCGGGTCATCAGCCTGCTGCACGCGGCACCGGACGGGGGACGCCGGCGGGTGGTGCTGGCCTGTTTTCCGGACGAGCAGCACGAGCTGGGGCTGTTGGGGGCGGCGCTGCGGATGAGGCACGCGGGGCTGTCGGTGACGCTGTTGGGGCAGCGGACGCCGGCGGCGGAGGTGGGCCGGGTAGCGCGCGAGCTGAAGGCGGAGCTGGTGGGGCTGTCGGCGGTGACGGACCACGGGGCGCAGGACTTCGAGGACTCGCTGTCGCGCATCGTTGCGGGAGTGCCGAAGGGAACGCCCCTTTGGGTGGGCGGCGCGGCGGCCCGGGTGCACCAGGAGGTGTGCGAGCGGCTGGGCGTGCACCTGTTCGACAACGCGGACGACTGGTCGCGGCTGCTGGGCGGGTGAATTCACTCCCGGTATGGCTGCTTCGCCGTGGGCCACTCCCTCTATAATGCGTTGCGCAAACGAGTTGCGGACCTGCAACGCATGAGAGGACCCACCCCCATGAAGACCTCGCGGGCCTGGACGCTGTTGAGTGCCAGCCTTCTCTCACTCGCCGGAGTGCTGTTGCCCGGCTGCGTGCGCGAGCTCCAGCCCAATCCCACGGCCTCGGAGCGGGCGGTGGCGTTCATCGGGGTGAACGTCGTCCCCATGGACAGCGAGCGCGTGCTGGAGGACCACACGGTCATCGTGCGCAACGGGCTCATCACGTCCGTGGGCCCATCGGCGTCCATCACCGTGCCGGCGGACGCCGAGCGCATCGACGGCAAGGGCCGCTACGTGATGCCGGGGCTGGCGGACTTCCATGTCCACCTGCACTCGGAGGAGCAGCTCCTGTCGTACCTGGCCCACGGCGTCACCAGCCTCTTCGAGCTGGACGGCTCGCTCGAGCACCTGGCGCTCGGGGCGCGGCTGAAGGCCAACGAGCGCTTGGGCCCCACGCTCTACACGAGCAGCCCGCTGCTGGATGGAGGGCCTCCAGGTGGCAAGGTGGTGTCGGTGACGACGCCCGAGCAGGCCCGGGTGGCCGTGGTGAAGCAGAAGAACGCGGGCTACCAGGCGCTCAAGGTCTACGACAACATCAACCCCGAGGTGTACGCCACGCTGGTGGCGATGGCCCGGCAGCAGCGCATTCCGGTGGTGGGGCACGTGCCGCGCACGGTGGGCGTGGAGACGGTGCTGCGCTCGCGCCAGGCGCTCATCTCCCATGGGGAGGAGTACTTCCACTCCGTGTCGCGGGATGAGTCGAGGATTCCCGCCCTGGCCCGCGCGACGAAGGAGGCGGGGACGTCGGTGGTGCCGGACCTGGTGCACATCGACACCGCGCTGCGGATGCTGAAGGACCTGGAGGGCGTCTTCGCGGACCCCGAGGCCCGGTACCTCTCGCCGGAGGTGCTGCGCAACTGGCGCTACTCCAACCCCACGCGCCGGGTGGACGTGGCGGCCTATGGCGAGCGCGAGCAGGCGGCATACCCCTTCGTGCAGCACCTCACCCTCGCGCTGCAGAAGGAGGGCGTGCGGCTGGTGCTCGGCTCGAACGCGTCGGATGCCGGGCTCTTCCCGGGCAGGTCGACGCAGCTGGAGCTCGCGGAGCTGGTGAAGGCGGGCCTGTCGCCCTACGAGGCGCTGTCCGCTGGCACGCGCAACGCCGGCGCCTTCATCACGGAGCACGTGGACCCGGCGGCGCGCTTCGGGACGGTGGCGGTGGGCCAGCGGGCGGACCTGCTGCTGCTGCCCGGCAACCCCCTGGTGGACGTGAGCCAGGCGGACCGGGCGCTCGGCGTCATGGTGCGCGGCCAGTGGCTCCCGCGCGAGCGGCTCCAGAAGATGCGGGAGAAGAGCGCCGAGACCTTCTCCAAGCGCTGAGCCTCCCGGGCGGGAGCCTCAGTGCACCCCGCCCATCATCCGGCGGATGGGGCGCACGAGCAGGGCCAGCACCAGGCCCGCGGCGATGCCGACGGCGGCCACCGCGCCGAAGGTCGGCGTGGGATCCGTCCCGAGCCTCCCGGCCACGCGCCCGGCGATGAGGTTGCCCAGCGACATGGACATGAACCACACGCCCATCATCTGCCCCACCATGCGGTGCGGCGCGAGCTTCGTCACCGTGCTCAGTCCCACCGGGCTGAGGCTCAGCTCGCCCAGGGTGTGCAGCAGATAGGTGAGCACCAGCCACAGCGGGCTCACCTTGTGGCCTCCCTCGGACGCCACCGAGGCCGCCACCATCACCAGGAAGCCCGCCCCCATCAACGCCAGCCCCAGCGAGAACTTGGCCGGGCTGGAGGGCTCCAGGCCCCGCTTGTTGAGCCGCACCCACATCCAGGCGAACACGGGCGCCAGGCAGATGATGAAGAGCGCGTTGATGGCCTGCAGCGTGCTCGCCGGGATGTCGATGCCGAACACCACCCGGTCCGTGCGCTCCTCGGCGAAGAGGTTGAGCGAGGAGCCCGCCTGCTCGAAGCCGGCCCAGAAGATGGTCGAGCAGATGAAGAGGATGCCGATGACGCCCAGCCGCCGCTTCTCCGTCGCGTCCAGCCCGCCGGCGATGAACGAGTAGACGAAGAAGGCCACCGCCAGCGTCAGGATGATGAACCCGCCCGCGCTGTTCAGGCCCTCCGCTGTGGTGAGCTCCACCAGGCCGAGCACCTGCAGCACCACCAGCAGTCCCACCAGCCCGCCGGCCAGCGCGAGCACCGGCCCGGGCGAGGCGCGCTTCTCCGGCTGTCCCGCGGAGGCCGCCGCGCTCCGGGGCCGCTTGCCAATCTCCCCCAGGTGCCGTCCGCCCCACAGGTACACGCCGATGCCGCCCACCATGCCGATGCCCGCGAGGCCGAAGCCCAGGTGCCAGTCCACCCGCTGTCCCAGCGTGCCCACCATGAGGGGCGCGAAGAAGGCCCCGAGGTTGATGCCCATGTAGAAGATGGAGAAGCCCGCGTCCCGCCGCGCGCCGCCCTCGGGGTAGAGCTCGCCCACCATGGCGCTGATGTTGGGCTTGAGCAGCCCCGTGCCCAGCACGATGAGCAGCAGCCCCAGGTAGAAGAGATTCACGCTGGGGAAGGCCATGCTGAAGTGGCCCAGCGCGATGAGGATGGCGCCGTAGAGCACCGCGCGCCGCTGGCCGAAGAGGCGGTCCGCCAGCCACCCGCCCGGCATGGCGGTGAGGTACACGCCCGCGCCGTAGAGCCCGTAGATGGCGCCCGCCTTCGTCTTGTCGAAGCCCAGTCCGCCCTTCTCCACGGCCGCCGTCATGAAGAGGATGAGCAGCGCCCTCATGCCGTAGAAGCTGAAGCGCTCGAACAGCTCGGTGAAGAAGAGCGTGGAGAGCCCGCGCGGGTGGCCGAAGAAGCCCCGCTGATCCGGCGGGGGGGCTCCTGTCGTGGTGAGGGGGGCGGCCGATTCGCTGGCGGACGTCGTGGCGGGAATCTGGGTCATTCGGGCTCCTGGCCCGGACTCTACCCCGCGAGACGTCCCTCCGCGCTCAGTCCTCCTTCGGGGTCGAGGCGACGGCGGCGAAGCGGTCCCCGTACGGCGGAACCTCGCGGTAGTCGATGCGGCACACCAGCACCTGCGGCCGGCGCTCCTCGTCCGCGCGCTGGAGCACCTCGGGCAGCAGCTCCGCCAGCTGGCCCGGCCGCGTCACCTCGTAGGCCCGGGCTCCCAGCGACTCGGAGAACTTCACCAGGTCCGGGTCCCCCAGGCTGAAGTACGGGTCATCCAGCGCGTACTCGCCGCCCGACTGCGCGTGCTCGCCGTGGTTCACCATCCCCAGGTAGTTGTCGTTGAGGACGATGTAGACGGCCCCCACCCCGTAGCGCACCGCCGTGACGAGCTCGGTGCCATTCATCAGGAAGGAGCCATCCCCGGTGAGGGCAATCGCCGTGTTCTCCGGCCTGCCCACCTTGCCGCCGATGACGGCGCCCATGGACCAGCCCATGGAGGACAGGCCGCAGGGGTAGAAGACGCGGGCGGGCGGGGTGATGCGCAGGCAGTGCGTGGCCCAACCGGTGCAGTTGCCCATGTCCACGTACAGGTCCGTGTGGGCGTGCAGGTGCGGGTTGAGCTCCTCCATCACGTGCTGCGGCTTGAGCGGGCCGTCCTCGGGCAGCACGTCCGCGGCCGAGCGGTGGGCGAGGTTCAGCGCGTTGAGGTGCTGGCGGCGCTCGCGCACGTGCGCCTCGTTGCCCGGCGCGGCGCCATGGCCGAACTCCACCAGCCCCGCCACCACCGAGCCCACGTCCGCCACGATGGGCAGCTCCACCTGGAGGAACTGGCCGATGACAGACGGGGTGGCGTCCACCTGGATGACGGTGTGCGCCGTCTCGAAGAGCGGGGAGAAGCTCTTGGTGGCCCACTCCCCCAGGCGGCTGCCCAGCACCAGCAGCACGTCCACGCCCTCCCTCAGGTACTGCTCGGCGCGCTTGCTGCCGGCGATGCCCAGCACGCCCAGCGAGAGCGGATCCTCCTCGGAGAAGAGCCCCTTGCCGCGCAGGCTGGTGGCCACGGGCAGACAGTAGCGGCGCACGAGCGCGGCGAACTCGGCGCCCCGGCTCTCCAGCGCCTCCCGCGCGCCCGAGCCCAGGTACACCAGGGGCCGCTTCGCGTGGCGCAGCAGCTCGAAGGCCGTGTACACCTCGGAGGCCGGCGCCGCGGGCAGGGTGCTCTTCCAGGCGCCCGGCGCGGTGGGCACGCTCACCTTGGCCAGCTTCTGCCGGGCGATGTTGGTGGGGATGCTCACGTGCACCGCCCCGTGCGGCACCGCGTGCGCCGTCTTCAGCGCCCGCTCCAAGAGGCGCGGGAAGCTCTTGGCGTCCACCACGGTGGTGCTCGAGGCCGTGCAGTGGCGGAACATCTCCCCGGTGTTGATGCCGCCCTCGTCGGTGCTCTCCTGGATGGCGCCCAGCCCGAAGCGCTCGGTGGACACCTGCCCGCTGATGGTCAGCACCGGCACCTGATCCAGGTGCGCCGAGGCCACGCCCGTCATCGCGTTGGTGGCCCCGGGGCCGGCCGTCACCGCGCACACGCCCAGCTTGCCCGTGGCGCGCGCGTACCCGTCCGCCATGAAGGCCGAGCCGCCCTCGTGGCTGCCGATGATGAAGCGGATGCGCGACTGGCGCCGCAGCGCCTGCACCAGCGGCGCGATGTTGCCCCCGGGGATGCCGAACACCGCATCCACCTGCTCCGCCTCCAGGTGCGCCAGCAGCGCCTCCGCCACCGTCATGTCCTCGAACGAGTGGAAGGAGCGCAGCCGCGTCAGCTCCGGCTGGGACTCCTCCGGCCGCGTCTGCTGCTCCGCATGCGCGCTCGTGTCCCGCGTGGCCGCGGTCGCTTCCACCCGCCCGTCCCTCAAGGGGTGCCTTCCCTGGGAGAACAGGGCGGTGGTGGGCTCTGCGCGCAGTGGCTGGCTCTGCAGGGCCTTGGCGAGGGCGGGCTGGGACACGGGCTCCCCTTTCTTCTTCTTGAACGTTCGGGGTGCGCGCTTCCCCAGAACAGCGGGTTTGTGGACCTCGCCTGAATCTCGGGTAATGAGAAAGCGAGGCTCGCGTGCGCGCGACGCGGTGTGTCGGAGGGTGACGGTGGCGCAAAGTACCCCAGTTTCCGCAGCGGGCAAACAAGTAAATTAAAAGTTTTCAGGCCTGCTGGATTTGGAATGTGATAGGGCGCGCGCGCCCGCCTCCAACCCCTTGAATTTCCGAGCGGAAGAAAGTTCGAGCTAAGCTGCCAGGCACCTTTCCGGCGGCCTCGGACGCGAGGCTCTTCCCCCGCCGGAACACGAGGCAAGTGATGCCTGTCCCTCAAAACGTCGTCACGGACTACGGCTTCCGGGTGCACGCGCCCGGGTACATCACCCCGGCGGAGGCGCGGGCCTGGTTCGAGGATCTGCGCTCCCGGGTGGTGGCCCTCGAAGGCAAGCCCTTCGGGTTGCTGGTGGACTCGCGATCGCAGAAGGCCAACCCGCCGGACACCCAGGAGCTCATCAAGGAGTCGATGGTGTGGCTGCGCGGCCACGGCATGGAGCGCTCCGTGGTGGTGTTGGACAGCACGGTGGCGTTGATTCAAATCCTTCGGCTGGCGAAGGCCACGGGTGTGTACGCCTACGAGCGCTACCTGGACGCGCTGAAGGACCCCGAGTGGGAGAGGAAGGCGGTGGAGTGGATCGCCCGCGGCATCGATCCGGATCTGCCGCAGCCGGCGCAGAAGCAGGCGCGCTGAGCGCGAAGGGGGGAGCGCGGCGATGGGACGTTATCGGTATGCCTGCACGGGCCCGGTGGAGACGGAGGGCTTCGAGCACTTCGTGGCGGGGCAGCTGGGCCCTGCGCGGGCGAACCTGAAGGCCTTCGCGGCGGAGCTGGGTGAGCGCTTCGGGGCGAGGCACCTGGCGCTGGTGAACTCGGGCAGCTCGGCGAACCTGGCGGCGGCGCTCGCGCTGGCGGAGCGCACGGGCCCCGGGGCGCACGCGGTGACGGCGGGCTTCACCTTTCCCACGACGATGTCGTCGCTGCGCACCGCGGGCTTCGCGGTGACGGTGGTGGACACGGAGCCGGGTGGCTTCTGCATCGACCCCGAGGCGGTGCGGCGCGCGTTGCGGCCGGAGACGCGGGTGGTGTGCGTGACGCACTTCCTGGGCTTCCCGGCGGCGCTGGAGGCGCTGCTCGAGCTGGCGCGGGAGCACGGCCTGCTGGTGCTGCAGGACGCCTGCGAGACGATGGACCTGCGCATCGGCGGCAAGCCGGCGCATGCGTACGGGACGCTGGCGACGTGGAGCTTCTACCACCCGCACCACCTGTCCTCGTTTGGCGGTGGCGCGGTGGTGTGCCCGGACGCGAGCTGGCAGCGGGTGGTGGAGTCGGTGACGCACTGGGGCCGCGAGTGCACCTGTCACTATGATCCGAGTGCGTGCACGGCGCCGCCGGGCATCCACCACAACTTCCACTACGTGCGCATGGGGCACAACCTGGAGCTGTCCGAGCTGAATGCCTGCTTCGGGCGCTTCCAGCTGCGCAAATGGGAGGCGCACGAGGCGCGGCGGCACGCGCACTACGCCACGCTGTACGAGGCGCTGCGGGACGAGCCGGGCCTGACGGTGTACGCGGCGCCAGCGGACAACGGCTCGCCCTTCGTGTTCCCCTTCACGGTGAAGGCGGGGAGCGCGGCGGGGCTGGCCGAGCGGCTGATGGGGCGCGGGGTGGAGGTGCGCACGTTGATGGGCGGAGCCATCACCCGGCAGCCGGCGTGGAAGGATGTGCCGCACGACGGGCTGGCGCACTGCACGGCGCTGGCGGAGGCGTCGCTCTTCGTGGGCATCCACCAGACGTTGGGGGAGGAGGACGTGGCGGCGGTGGCGCGCATCATCGCCGAGGAGGCGCGGCGGTGAGTTGGAGGCGGGCGCTGGCGCTGGCCTCGGCGCGGCCGCTGGACTTCACCATTCAGTACCCGCCGTCACGGGAGTACTTCCGTGAGCGCTTCACGTCACCGCCCGGCGCGGGCATGGCGCTGGAGGCGCTGAAGCGGGTGCTGCTGTACGTGCACGTGCCCTTCTGCGAGGCGAAGTGCTTCTACTGCAACTTCGCGGTGGATCTGCGCAAGGGCGCGGCGGTGCACGCGCGCTACGTGGAGGCGCTGTGCGCGCAGCTCGGGCGGCTGGACGCGGCGCTGCCGGCGGGGTGCACGGTGCCGGGTATCGACATCGGCGGGGGGACGCCGACGCTGCTGGTGCCGGAGCTGCTCGAGCGGGTGCTGGAGGCACTGCGGCCTTGGAGGCGGCGGTGCGAGGGGGCGTGGCCGCTGTCCATCGAGACGACGCCGCGGGTGGCGGCGACGGATGGGGAGCGGCTGGCGGTGCTGAAGGCGGGCGGGGTGGACCGGGTGTCCATGGGGCTGCAGAGCACGAATGACGAGACGCTGGCGCAGGTGAACCGGCGTGCGCAGCGCAACCTGGGCGAGCGGGCGGTGGAGGCGCTGGCGGCGGTGGGCTTCCGCCGGGTGAACGTGGATCTGGTGTTCGGGCTGCCGGGGCAGACGCGGGAGCACTGGTGGCAGGACCTGGAGCGGGTGACGGCGCTGCCGGTGGACTCGGTGACGACGTACGACTGCCTGTACCGGGGAGCGGGGCGCGCGATGCCGAGGCTGACGGCGGTGCGGCCGACGCCGGGGGAGTACGGCACGCTGTACGACCTGGCCTATGAGCACCTGACGGCGAACGGCTTCCACGCGCCCTATGGCTCGGTGAACTTCTCGCGGCACGCGGGGGAGACGGGGACATCGCCGTACTTCGAGGGGCGGCTGCTGGACGGGTTGCCGTACGTGGGCGCGGGCAACTACGCGTCGAGCCTGGTGGGGGCGCGCTGGTGGTTCGCGCCGTACGAGGTGGACGCGTACGTGAGGGCGGTGGAGGGCGGGGCGGTGCTGCCGGAGGAGGACGGGTACACGCTGCCGGACGCGGAGCGGTGCGCGAAGTACGTGCTGCTCTCGTTGAACTTCGGGCGCATCGATCCGGTGCGCTTCCGGGCCTTCGCGGGCGTGGAGCTGGAGGCGATGTACGGGCCGCAGCTGGAGCACGCGCGGGCGGTGGGCTGGCTGCGCGAGGAGGGTGGGGTGTACGGGGTGGAGCCGGGCCGGTTCCGCGAGCTGCCGTGGATCCGCGCGCTCTTCTACGCCCCGGAAGCCGTGGAGTGGCTGTCCGGGCGCACGCCGCTGCCGGAGAGGTTGCGGACCACGGGTTGAAGGGCGCTACGCGGGCTTACGGACGATGAGCCAGTCGAAGGCCTTGAGCGTGCCCCGTTCCTCCGAACCCTGTCCAATGATGAGGTCCGGTCCGGCGTCGGCCTTGTGGGCGACGACCACTTGCTCCGTTTCGACGCCCCATGCTCGTGCCAGTGCTTCCACGGCGGACCAGGCGAGTGTCCCCTTGGGGATGATCCCGTGGAGTCTGTCTTCATTCGTCCAGGGCCATGAGGGCTGGGTGCCCAACCAATTGGCGCGCAACAGGCTGCTACCGACCTGATCCACCGCCAGGATGTTCGCGTGGAGCTGAGAATATTGCCGGTCCATTACGAGCGAGTAGTGCCGCGCGAACTCTCCATCCGCGAATTCCAGCCCCACTTCATGGCGATGCACCAGGATGACCTCCGGGCCCCACTGGCGCCGGGCGATGTCCTCTAGCGTCAGCCACCCTGTATCCGCGAATGCGACCGGCAAGCCTGTCACCTCCCCGCCGCAGCTCCTGACGACCTGTGCCACCTCATTCAGACTCTCGGTCGGCAGCGGCTCGCGCTGCCAGAGCTGCCCCTGTTCCGTGGCCCAGCGCGCCAGCTCCTTCGGGTCGACTCTGGGCAGCGCGGACGCTCGTGCCGCGGATTGGGGAGAGCCAACGAGCACTCCCGAGAGGGATTCGAGTTCGTCGATCCGGAGACCGCCGTTGACGATGATGCCGCGAGAGAAGCCGGGCCCGTACTTCCACATGAAGGAAATGGTCGCCCGGCCCAGGACTTCACCGGCTGGGCCGTGCAGCAGCCTCAGGTTCCTTCCTCGGGCTTGGCGTACGTCCTCGTGCTCGTTCTTGAACCAGAGTGGATCGGTGAGCGCTGATTGCAGGCGCAGCCGCTCCAGCAGCGCGGTCCCCTCCATGTCAATCCAATCCGAGGCCGCGAGCACCCGCTCCAGGCGGCCTGTGGCATCCTCGATGTGGACGTTCACGTCGGGACAGGGGTAGAGCATCGCCAGCGCATCGCCGAACGACAGTTTCTCGAGCTTCTCCTCGTTCACGACGGAGCGCAGCCACTCGGGGACTTTGAGGGGCGCATCGAACCACACCCGGACGCGCGTGCCTCCCTCTCGGAGCCGCTCTTCCTCACGCGCCGGACGCAACAGGGGCCGCGAGCCCAGTCCGGCGTGGAACTCGAGCACCCGCGTGTCCCGCTGCGCCTCCTCGACACGCCGGGTGACCACGCGGACACGGTCGCCCCACATGAAGACCGAGAAGAACCCGATGCCGTACTTTCCCGTGGGCCGGAACCCCTTGGACATGAGTCCGGGGCACTCCGCGCGCGCCAGCGGCGAGGTCCAGTAACTCGTCCCGAAATCGAGCAGCGGTCCGATGAGCACCTCCTGGGACATGCCCAGGCCGGTGTCCTCGACCTCCAACCAGAGCCCCTGCTCGTCCTGGCCTTCCCGGACGATGACATCGCCCCAATTCGCGGGCCGTCCCTCCAGCACCCGCCGGGCCCGTACGGCATCCGCGGCATTCTGGAGGAGCTCGCGCAGCGGAACCCCTGGGTTCTCCCCGTAGAGCTGCTCGCCACCCAGTCTCTTGAGGAGCAAGGGGATGTCACTCACCTTCACCCGCGTGTCCACGGGAAGCCAGCCCTCGGTGGGAATCAGCCGCACCAGACGCAGCGGATCCTCCACTCCCGCCACGCCGTGGACCGCCAGCCGGGGACGCTCGAGGTCCGCGAGCAGTGAGTCCACCGCGTGAAGCTCGCGATCCACCATGCGCAGGGCATCGAAGCACAGCCACCAGGCGGGGGCCTCCTCCAACGGGAAGCGTGACGAGGTGTAGACCAGCCGTTCCGCCTCCCGCCGGGGCTTGAGCAGCCGCTCCTGGAAGGCCCAGTGCGGGTCCGAGTGGCCGCTGGGCTTGCGGAGTGCCCGAAGGAACCCTGGTGCTCGCCGCTCGTCCAGATGGCTGGCGTCCGCGATGCGCAGCAAGCACGCGAGCTTCAGGGGATCCACGAGCCAGGAGCCGGGACACCAGGCGGGGGCGCCGGCGACCTCGGAGAACTCATCCGCCAGCCGGGACACCGGCCAGTGGTGGCTCTGGGCGATGCGTCCGATGAGCTCCCCGAAGGTCTTTCGCAGCCCGACGTCCTCGATGAGGTGGTAGCGGGTACCTGACCGGCTCTTCCACTCGATGGACGGCAGGCGGGACGCCTGCTCCGCATGGCTGGCCCGGAGCAGCTCGCGCAGCGCCTCGGCCGTGACGTCCTCGGGGGGCCGGAGAAGCTCCTCGGGAAGTGGGTGCCGCTCCAACCGCGTGCGCAGGAGCGCGGCGACGGTATCCTGCCAGCGCTGGGTGCCCTGGAGCTCCGCGAGCCCTCCGGGATAGGCCGCCAGGGCCATCCCGGCATCATGCAGCAGGATGGCGCCTCCCAGGACGAAGGCCTCGGGAGGGGTGAGCCGGATTTCAGGCCCGGCCACCAGGGCCGCCATCTCCCACAAGGCGTCCAGGTGGGTGATGTCATGGACGGTGAAGTCCGGCAGGTCCCTATGGATCTCCGCGGTGAGCAGCCTGGCCTTCTCCCGGAATGAAAGGAATGCCTCGCGCAGCCGGGTGCGCGCCTTGTCCTCTTCCGGGGCTCCCAATGCCGACTCCATTGATTCAATCCAGAGTCGCGTCGCGGTGAAGTCCATGGCGGTGGCAGAGATACTCCGTCCCATGCTCCGAGTCGAAAAGGCAGTCCAGGCCATGATGAATCGAGCACAGAGCGCGCAGGTGGGCTCCGCCACGCCGGGTGTGGCCGAGCTGTTCGCCGCCGTCTTCGGCCGCTTCCACGTGCCCCGCGAATCGCCGGATAGGCCGCGCGGAGGTGAGGATAGTCTCAGGCGTCATGAAAGCCCTGCACCGCAAAGAGCTCTACGGCTGGTCCGTCTTCGACGAGGCGCGCAACCTGGATTTCCACAGCGTCCTGTGGGTGCGCCCCGAGGGCAACGTGGTCATCGACCCGCTCCCGCAGTCCACGCACGATGCCGCGCACCTGCGCGCGCTCGGCGGAGTGGCCTGGGTGGTGGTGACCAACTCGGAGCATGTCCGCAACACCCGCGAGCTGGTCTCCACCTTCGGCGCGAAGGTGGCCGGCCCCCGTGCCGAGGCGGACACCTTTCCGCTCAGGTGCGACCGGTGGCTCGCCACGGATGACGAGCTCGTCCCCGGGCTGAGGGCACTGGAGCTGCACGGCTCCAAGACGCCCGGCGAGCTGGCCCTGCTCCTCGAGGACACGACGCTGGTGACGGGAGACCTCATTCGCGGCCACGTGGGAGGCCGGCTCAACCTCCTGCCGGAAGCGAAGCTGAAGGACGCCGCGAAGGCCCGCGCCTCGGTGCGCGAGCTGGTGGCGCGATGGCCGCGCATCGACGCCGTGCTGGTGGGGGATGGTTGGCCGGTGTTCCGCGGCGGACGCGCGGCCCTGGAGGAACTCTCGCGGCAGCTACACGGGTGAGGTGCGCGGCGTCCCGAGCAGTTGCAGCGTGCGCACCGCGACGTCGACGAGCGTCTGCGCGCACGGGTAGCAGCCTCCGCCGCAGCACTGGGGCCACTCGCCCTCAGGGTCGCGCAGGAGCGGATGGACGCAGGCGCGGTAGGTGAGGGGCAGCCCGAGCTCCTCGCACGCCTGCCGCAGCGCCTCCTGCACGCGAGGGTCTTTCACGTCGCTCACCCCGCGGGTGTAACCGCTCGCACCGTCACCCGCAATGCCCCCTGGCCCGTGCTCCCAGGGAGCAGGCATGCCGTTGCCCGGTGCTTCACACCGCGTAGCACGCCTTGCGCGCCACCCAGCGGACGACATCCATGGCGCTGAGGACTCCCACCACCGTGCCCTCGGCGGACACCACCAGCACCCGGTGCACGCGCGCGGCGGCCATCACCGCGGCCGCCTGGGGCACTGTCGTCCCCTCCCGCACCACCACGGGTGACGGGTTCATCAACTCCGAGGCCACCGCACCGGCGCGCTCGGGGTGCAGCCTCGGCGTGTCCTCCTCCTCCTCATCCGAGGCGCGGAGCAGGTCCGCCCGGCTCACCACGCCCACCAGGCGCTCGTCCTCGTCCAACACGGGCACGCCACTCACCTTGCGCGTGGCGAACAGCTCCGCCAGCTCCTCCGCGCGCATCTCCTCGCTGACGCAGTAGACGTCCTGGGTCATCAGCTCGTCCACGCGCGTGTGCTCCAGCAGCGGCGGTAGCAGCGGTGCGTACGCCTCGCCCGGAGGTGGGGACGGCCGGGGGGCCTCGGGATGGCACTGGAGGCTCTCGGGCCCGGTCGCCTCCTCCTGGATGCGCTCCAGGTGTGGGCAGCTTTCGCACGTCCCCAGGTCCACCACATGTTGGGTGGCCGGACACTTCACCGTCCAGCGCACGGCCTCCTCGCCCTCGCCCAGCCCGGTGGACACCCGGTGGATGGGCAGGGTGATTCCTCGCATCTCGCGCAGATCCTTCATGGGCAGCCTCCCCCCGGCCATTCCGAGCGCAAGAGTTGCGCCGCTCGTCGGGCCACGGAGGAGTTGAGCAAGCCGCGCGCCACCGCCGTCACAGGGGTAACCTGGGCGCTCCTCGTTCCGGAGTCGCTCGATGACGCTGCACCGCCGTGCTCTCACCTGCCTGCTTGCCCTGAACGTGGCCTGTGCCACGGCCCGTCCCGTGCCTCCAGGCGCGGAGGCTCCCCGGCTGCTGCCCTGGTCCGAGCAGCTCGCCGTGCGCGAGGCCTGGCTCCTGAAGCGCCACGGGATGCTCCTGCCGATGATGCGCCAGCACGGCGTGGGCATGTGGATCATCGTCAACGAGGAGTTCCACGACGATCCGCTCACCCCGTACGTGGCGCCGCCGCGGCCCTACGCGGGCAACCGGGACGTCTTCGTCTTCCTCGACGCGGGCGAGCAGGGGCTGAAGAAGTACGCCCTGCCGGCCTATGAGGAGGAGAACCTCACCCGCTTCTTCGAGGTGCCGGAGCAGACGCGCGTCTACAAGCAGGTGCTGGGGGAGCTGTACGCGCGGTACCGGCCGTCCGCCATCGCGGTGGGGATCGGCGGCAGGCGCGGGGTGACGCGCAGCCTGACGCGGGACTCCTACACCTACCTCGTCGAGGCGCTGGGCCCCGAGGCGGAGGCGCGCTTCGTCAGCGCGGCGCCGCTCATCGAGGAGTACCTGGACACGCGCATCCCCGAGGAGCTGGAGCACTACCGCACGCTGGTGGTGCTCACGGAGCGGATGGTGAAGCGGGCCTTCTCGCCGGAGGTGGTGAAGCCGGGCGTCACGACGGTGGGGGACGTGCGCCGCTGGCTGTATGACGAGCTGGGGCGCTGGGGCGTGGGCACCTGGTTCCAGCCGGACCTGCGCGTGCAGCGCAAGGGGCAGGGCGCCGGCTCGTCGCGGGGCTTCCTCGCGGTGGCGAAGGAGGACGTGGTCATCCAGCGGGGAGACCTGCTGCACGTGGACTTCGGCATCAGCTACCTGGGCCTGCACAGCGACTGGCAGAAGATGGCCTACGTGCTGCGCGAGGGCGAGAAGGACGTGCCCGAGGGCCTGAAGCGGGCGCTGGCGAACACCCACGCGCTGCAGGACGCGCTGGTGCGGGAGTCGCGTCCGGGGCGCCCGTCCGGCGAGGTGTACGAGGCGGTGATGGCCGCGATGAAGGAGAAGGACATTCAGGCCCAGGTGTACTCGCACCCGCTGGGCAACCAGGGGCACGCGTTGGGGGCCTCCATCGACTTCCGCTCGGCCAGCCGCAAGGACGAGCCCCGGAAGCTGCGCGAGGGCTCGTACATCGCCATCGAGCTCAACACGCGCACCCCGGTGCCCGAGTGGGACGGCGAGGAGGTGTACGCGATGCAGGAGGACCCCGCCTACCTCACCCCCGAGGGCTGGCGCTTCTTCGTGCCCCGGCAGGAGGCGTACTACGTCATTCCGTAGCCGCCTCGTGCCCGGGAGCGCTCAGCGCGCGTAGATGCGCTTGTGGTCGCGCGTGCCCTGGTAGCGGAAGCCCTCGCCGGGCGTCTCCTCGGCGGGCTTGTCGTCCAGCTTCTCGCGCGCGGCCATGATGGCCTCGTACTCGGGGATGCTCAGCGCGCGCCGCTTCTCCAGCAGGTTCTCCAGGCCCAGCGCCTTCACGCGCGCCTGCGCCTCGGGCTGCACCACCGCGCTGAAGAACTCCGCGCACGAGCCGCTGCCGTACGAGAACAGGCCCACCCGCTTGCCCGTGAGGTCCTCGCGCGAGCACGACAGGAGGCTCGCCAGCGCCAGGTACATGGAGCCCGTGTAGATGTTGCCCACCTGCGAGGGCAGCACGAGGCTCGGGCCCACCAGCCGGTCGAAGCTCGCGTCCACGTCCTTGTCCCCGTCCAGCGTGCGCACGTGCCGGTGCGCCTTGCGCGACATCTTCCCGTACGGCACGTGGTACACGAGCGCGGCGAAGCGGTCGCTGTACATGCCCTCGCCGCCCGCGTCCCCCGCCGCCTCCTGGTAGGCCTTGTACGCCCCCTCCAGCGCGTCCAGGTAGCACTGCACCGAGTAGTGCCCGTCCACCACCGCGTCCTTGGAGTAGAGCGGACGCCAGAAGTCCATCACGTCCTTGGCGTACGCGCCCGTCTTCCCGGTTTCGAAGGCCAGCAGCTTGGGCTTGTCGGACACCAGCAGCGCCACCGCGCCCGCGCCCTGCGTGGGCTCACCCGGCGTGCCCACGCCGTAGCGCGCGATGTCCGAGCAGATGATGAGCGCCTTCTTCCCCTTGGCGCTGCCCGAGCGCACCCAGTCCATGGCCAGCAGCAGCGCCGCGGTGCCGCCGTAGCAGGCGTGCTTCGTCTCGAAGACGCGGCAGCGCGTGGAGAGTCCCAGCAGGCCCTGCACGTACGAGGACACCGGCTTGGAGTGGTCCACCGCCGTCTCGGTGCCCACCACCAGCATGCCCACGTCCTCCGTGGTGCAGCCGGCCGCCTCCATGGCCATCCGCGCCGCGCGCGCCGCCAGCGTCACCGTGTCCTCTTCCACCTGCGGCACGGCCATCCGCGTCACGCCCAGGCCGTCCACGTACTTGCCCGGCGCCACGCCACGCGCCTTGGCCAGCTCCGCCAGCTCCACGTACGTGGGCGGCACCGCGATACCAAGGCTCTCCAGTCCTGCCTGCATCCAGCTCTCCTTCAATTCTTCAGTGGGGGGACACTGAAAGTTGGGGGGAGAACAGTCTGACTGATTGGACGGGTGTGTTTCCACCCCCGGCGCCGCCTTGTCCTGGTGACAAGGTGGGTGGATGTGGTGCCCCACCCGGGAAGGCTCCGGAGTTATGAATGCGCCCGTGCCCGAGATCGATCGCCTCAGTCCCACGCGCCGGCCGGACGAGCGGCCCGTCATGTACCAGCGCTGGCGCCACCTGCTCTTCCTGCACTGGGCGCTGCCGCCGGAGGTGATGGCGCCGCTGCTGCCGCCGGGGCTGACGTTGGACACCTTCGACGGCAAGGCCTGGGTGGGCCTAGTGCCCTTCACCATGCAGGGCGTGCGTCCCCGGGGCCTGCCCGCGGTGGGCTTCCTGTCGGACTTCCACGAGACGAACGTGCGCACCTACGTGCACTTCCAGGGGAAGGATCCGGGCGTCTGGTTCTTCAGCCTGGAGGCGGCCAACGCCATCGCGGTGCGGCTGGCGCGGGCCTGGTTCAAGCTGCCCTACCAGTACGCGCGCATGGAGCTCACCACGGGAGGGGAAGGCGGAAGGGAAGGGGAGGCGATCGCCTACCGCTCCGAGCGCCTGTGGCCTGGGCCCACGCCCGCCACCTGCGCCGTGCGCTGCACGCCCCGGGGCCCGGCCGCGCCCTCCATGCCGGGCACGCTCCAGCACTTCCTCGTGGAGCGCTACTTCCTCTACTCCACCGCCAAGGGCTCGCTCTATCGCGGCCAGGTGCACCACGCGCCCTACCAGGTGCGCGGCGCGGACGTGGAGGGCCTGGACGAGTCGCTCCTGGCGGCCGCCGGCATTGCCCGCCCCGCCGGGGCGCCGATGGCGCTCTTCTCGGAGGGCGTCGACGTGGACGTGTTCCGCCTGAGGCGCGTGGAGCCGTGACGCGGCGGCCTCAGCAGGAGCCGCAGTCGGCGGCGCAGCTCTTGGTGGTGGTGCCCGTGCCGCAGCTCTCCGTGGCCTGGCACACGCCGTCGCCGCAGCTGTAGAAGTCCGAGGGCTGCATGCGCGTGGTGACGGGCCGGTAGGTGACACCGTTGTAGGTGCACGAGGTGTAGAAGGTGTTGGTCGCGTCGCGGGTGCAGTAGGTGGAGCAGCTGCCCACGTACGTCATGGGCGTGCACTGAGAGGCATTGGGCGAGCCGGCGAGGCCACACACGCGCGGGCTGCTCTGGCTGCTCGTCAGGGACAAGCCGTCATTGCCGCCGAAGACGCCCGTGCTCCCGTCGAAGAGGTTGCCGAAGAAGCACGCCTCCTTGACGCTGTAGTCCGTCAGCTCCTGCGTCGTATAGGTGATGGTGTTGCCGGCCCCGTTGAGCCCCAGCAGCGAGATGGTGACGTGGATGCCGAACTTGTTGGCGTGCGCCGCCATGCATGCCGACACCACCTGCAGCTCCGCCGTGGTGGCCGCCGAGCCGCTGGCCCAGCCCGGCGCGAGCCCCAGCACGCCATTCCACGTATAGGTGGTGCCCCCGCTCGTGTACGAGCGCGTCTCGCCCGACGGCACCGCGCACGCCACCACGTACTTCATCACCTCGTTGCGCACGGTCGTGTCGGCCTGGAACCAGCTGTCGAAGCTGCTCGTCGACAAGCCATTGAGACTCAAGCCATTGAGACTCAAGCCATTGAGACTCAAGCCATTGAGGCTCAAGCCATTGAGGCTCAGCCCGTTGCCCACGATGATCTTCTGGGCCGTGCTCCCCCACTCCTCCTGCCCGCCCGTTTCGTCCGGCAGCCCCTCCGCCGGGCCGCACCCCACGGCGCAGGCCAGCAGCACTGCCAGGAACTCCCAACCACTGCGCCGAGACTCGAAGGTCTTCAACAGCATGGTCCACCCCCTGGGAACGGATGACGCGGGATATGTCGTTCTGCGCTGCACTCCCCCTCGTGGAGCCCCTCGGAATCCCACCCGACAAGCTGAACTCCACGCCATCAGTGTGAGTACTGCTATCGATGAAAAAAAGGATACCCCGGTCAAAACCGTCTAATCGGTCAAGATTGAGACACCTGAAATGTCGGTATCGGGCAACCAATCCACGCGCGAAGTCAGCCAGTGAAAGGGCTTTCACGAGCCGTGCGTGGACGTGCGAAGACGACGCGAGGCGCCAAAGGCCTCACGTCGTCTGGGATTGGCGGGAAATGGAAGGGAGTGGGGGGCTCAGCCCGCCAGCGGCAGGGAGCAGGCGCGCGCGGCCGAGGGGGTGACGCCGAAACCGCTCGCGTCGCGCACCACCCAGCCGGCGATGTCCGCCAGGGGACCCCCGGTGATGTCGAGGCCCTCGGGGCCGCGCCGCGCATCCACCTGGCCCACGTGGACGCAGGCGTGGACGCTCACGCGCGTGCCAGCCGCGAGCTTCTGGGCGCGCTGGTGCAGCTCCCGCGCCTTCTCCAACAACTCCCGGGCGTCCACGCGCGGCGTCTCGTCCAGGGGACGCACACCCAGCAGCGCCATGCCCGTCTGCACGGCGAGCACGAAGCCCGCCGCGCGCAACTCCTGCTCCAGGCCGTCGAGCACCTCGGAGACGGCGGCGTACGCGGCGTCGTCCTCGGCGCCCTCCTCGAGCTCCACCTCGGCGTGCAGGGCGAAGGCGCGCACGCTCCTGCCCGGGGCCGCCGTCCGCTCGGCGCCCGCCGGAGCCACCGCTTCGCGCAGCGCGGCGCGGAAGGAGGCCACGTCCTGGTAGCGCCGCTCCGCTTCCTTCTCCAGGCAGCGCAGCACCACCGCGTCCACCGCGGGCGGCACGGGCACTTCCGTGCTCGGCCGCGGCGCCGGCGCCTCCAGGTGCATCCGCTCCACCTCCAACCGGTCCTCGGACTGGAAGGGGTAGTGGCCGGTGAGCATCTGGTAGAGCAGCACGCCCAGCGCGTAGATGTCCGTGGTGGGCCCGATGTTGCCGCTGCGGAACTGCTCGGGCGCCATGGCCTGGGAGGTGCCCAGCCGCTGGCCCGCCACCGTCAGCCCCTCCTGCCCCGGCTCCGGGTGGATGAACTTGGCGATGCCGAAGTCCAGCAGCTTCACCACCGGCGGCTCGCCCTCGGACACCACCGCCACGTTGCTCGCCTTCAAATCCCGGTGCACCACGCCCGCCTGGTGCGCCGCCTCCAGCGCCGCGCACACCGGCTCCAGGTACGCCAGCGCCCGCTCCGGCGTCAGCCGCCCGCGCTCCTGCAACAGCTGGCTGAGCGTGCGCCCCGGCAGCAGCTCCATCACGTAGTACGGGCTGCCGTCCTGCAGCATGCCGAAGTCGTAGACGTCCACGATGTGCGGGTGGCGGATCTGATTGACGACCCGCGCCTCGCGCACGAAGCGCTGCAACATCTCTCCCTGGTCCGTCAGGTGCGGGTGCAGCACCTTCACCGCGGCGCGCCGGCCGAGGATCCGATGTTCAGCTTCGTACACCGCGCCATGGCCCCCCGAGGCGAGGACGGCCTTGAGCATGTACTCGCCAGCGAGGGCCCCGGGCGCGAGCTGCACGCGGGCGGGATGCTCTCGGGGCGGCGTCCGCTCGGTGCGGGGGAGGATGTGAAAAGTGCTGTCCGTGTCCGCCATTGCTTCAAGTTTACCACCGCCGCCGGAGGCCCTGTTCCGAGGGGGGGGCCTCTGTCGAGCGCCCGGCACTTCGGCTACCCTCATGGGGCGATCTGTCCAGTGGTGAATGGAGGGGCCCACGGGACACCGGGAGGGTCAGGTGCTCCGGCCCCCGACTCTGCTGGATACTTCCGCGGCTGACGAACTCCTGCCCCCGGGAAGAGCATGGCCATGAAGATGGTGGACGATCTCACGATGTGCGGAGGGCCCGCGAAGCCGCTCCAGTCTTCGGAGAGCGCGTGCCTCATCCTCACCAGCACGACGACGCCGGCGGCGATCGGAAAGGTGTTCCGCATCGAGTCCGCGGAGCACGTGCTCGGACGGGGAGCGGACGCGGGCTTTCAGATCAACGATCATGGCGTGTCGCGCAGGCACGCGCGCATCAGCCGCTCGGCCGAGGGCAATTTCCACCTGTCGGATCTGGGCTCGACCAACGGCACCTACCTCAATGGCGTGCGCGTCGCGTCCGCCGAGCTGCACGAGGGGGACCGGGTGCAGATCGGCACCGTGACGGTGCTGCGCTTCTCCATGCGCGAGCTGGTGGAGCAGGGCGAGGAGCAGCTGCGCCAGGCGCTGAGTGCGGCGCGCGTGGGCATCTGGGATTGGAACGCCGTCACCGGCGCGGTGACGTGGAGCGAGCAGGTGGACCGGCTGCTGAGCCTGCCGGTGGGCTCGCTGTCGGGGCGCCCCACGGACCTGTCCGAGGTGGTGCACCCGGGAGATCTGCCGCGCGTGCGCGAGTCGCTGGCCACGGCGCTCGCCCAGCGGGCCCACCTGGATGTGGAGTACCGCATCGAGCTTGCGGGCGCGCGCGGCCGGTGGCTGTCCTGCAAGGGTGATGTGCTGTGCGACGAGACGGGCACTCCGGTGCGCATCACCGGCACGGTGATGGACATCACCGAGCGCAAGGTGGCCGAGCAGGAGCTGCGCCGCCAGGCCCTCATCTTCGAGAGTCTGTGCGAGGGCGTGGTCGTCACGGACCGGGCCGGGCGGATCATCGACTGGAACGCGAGCGCGGAGAAGATGTTCGGCCGGGGCAAGGCCGAGGCGCTCGGGCAGACGCTCTTCTCGCTGCTGCACCCGGGCGCGGAGGACAAGCGCACGGGCGAGGTGCTGGTGGCGCTGGAGCGCGACGGCCGGTGGACGGGGGAGATGGACTTCAAGCGGGCCGACGGCACGCAGAGCTACTGCGAGTCCGTGGTGGCGCCGCTGCGGGACGCGGAGGGCCGGACCATCGCGCACATCATGGTCCATCGCGACACCACCGAGCGCCGCCTGCTCCAGTCGCGGCTGCAGATGGCGGACCGGCTGGCCTCGGTGGGCACGCTGGGCGCGGGCGTGGCGCATGAAATCAACAACCCGCTGGCGTACATGCTCGTCAACCTGCACCTCATCTCCGAGGGGATGGATCGGCTGAGGAGCTCGCCGGTGTCGGAGGCGGTGGAGCCGCTGCACCAGGTCATCCGCGAGACGGTGGAGGGCGCCGAGCGCATCGCCTCCATCGTGCGTGACTTGAAGACGTTCGCCCGGGGCCAGCAGGAGGACCGGCTGGGACCGGTGGAGGTGAGCAAGGCGGTGGAGCTGGCGTGCAAGATGGCGGACAACGTCATCAAGCACCGCGCGCGGCTGGTGACGCAGTTCGAGCCGGTGCCCTCGGTGCAGGGCAACGAGTCGCGGCTGTGCCAGGTGTTCCTCAACCTGCTGCTCAACGCGGCTCACGCCATTCCCGAGGGGGATGCGAAGGACCACGAGATTCGCGTCGTCATCCGGGAGACGGGCGCGGGCGAGGTGGTGGTGGAGGTGCGCGACACGGGCGTGGGCATGTCGCCGGAGGTGCAGGCGCGCATCTTCGATCCGTTCTTCACCACCAAGCCGGTGGGCGAGGGCACGGGGCTGGGGCTGTCCATCTGCCACGGCATCATCGACTCCATGGGCGGGCGCATCGCTGTGGAGAGCCAGCCGGGCAAGGGGAGCACCTTCCGCGTGAGCCTGGGCGTGGCCGGTACACCGGCGGAGGTGCGGGTGGAGCCGGCACCGGTGCCCACCGCGGGCCGGGCGCGCATCCTGGTGGTGGACGACGAGCCCTACGTGACGCGGGCGCTCCAGCGCTCGCTGTCGCCGGACCATGAGGTGGCCACCGTCAATGGCGCGCGGGCCGCGCTCAAGCTGTTGGACCAGGGCAACCGCTTCGACCTCATCCTCTGTGACGTGATGATGCCGGGGATGACGGGCATGGACCTGTACGCCGAGCTCAACCGCGCCACGCCGGACCAGGCCCAGCGAGTCGTTTTCATGACGGGTGGTGCCTTCACCCCGCGCGCGCTGAGCTTCCTGCAGGAAGTGTCCAACCCGAAGCTCAGCAAGCCGTTGGATCTGCGCCAGCTCCGGGCGCTGGTGAGCCGCTCGGCCCAGTCACCCGCTCCGGCCGCGGCGCCGGCGGCCTCGCCGGTGGCGGTGCTCCAGGGAGGTGCGAGATGAGTGAGCGCCAGTCAGGGCGTGCGACGGCCGCCCCCGCCCCCACCCCCGTGCCCGTCCCGGAAGAGTCCGGGGCTCCCTCGCTCCACCCGGTGTCCGCGCCGGCTCCCGCCGTGCCCGAGTTGACGCCGCGCGCCCTGGTGGCCGGAGGGCTCATCGGCGCGGTGGTGGCCGTCACCAACGTGTACACGGGGCTGAAGACGGGCTTCTGGGAGTCGGGGTGCGTGCTGTCCTCGCTGCTGGCCTTCGGGGGCCTGACGGCGCTGTCCCGGCGGAGCGCGCCGCCCTCGCCGCTGGAGACGAACCTCTCCCAGACGACGGCCGTGTCCGTGGGCGCCATGCCCGCCAGCGCGGGGCTGCTGGGCGCGGTGCCCGCGCTCGCCATGCTGGGGACACAGCCTCCCGGCTGGGCGGTGGCGCTGTGGGGCGTGGGGCTGGGGACGCTCGGGGTGCTGTTCGCCTTCTCGTTGCGGCGCCGCCTGCTCGAGGAGGAGGCGCTGCCCTTTCCCACCGGTGCCGCCACCGCGGAGCTCATCTCCACGCTGCACTCCACCGGCTCGGCCTACGCGGCGCGCGTCCGGGGCCTCTGGGCGAGTGGGCTGGCCTCCATGGGGCTCACCTTCTTGAGGGACGCGCGGGGCCTGGTGCCGCAGATGTCGCTGCTGCCCGGGACGCTGAAGGTGGGCGGGCTGGGCGCGGACAGCCTGACGCTGGGCATTGGCTGGAGTCCGATGCTGCTGGGCATCGGCGTGCTGGTGGGTCCCCAGGCGGGGCTGAGCATCCTGCTGGGCTCGGTGCTCGCGTGGGGCGGGCTGGCGCCCTGGCTGGTGCGCACCGGGGTGGTGACGGAGGCCGGGTACCCGGCCCTCTCCGGGTGGCTGCTGTGGCCCGGCGTGGGGTTGATGGTGGGGGCGGCGGCCACGTCGCTCCTGTCGCAAGTGCGCGCCCTGCCCTCGGTGATGCAGGACCTGCGCGGGCTGGGCAAGGACGGCGAGGGCTGGGAGTCCACGGCCGGCCGGTGGGTGGCGAGGATGGTGCTCCCCGCCATCCTGCTCACCGGGGTAATGGCGTGGTTCGCCTTCCAGCTCAGCCCGCTGTACTTCCTGCTGGCGCTGCTGCTGACCTTCCCGCTAAGCGCGGTGTGCGCCCGGGCGACGGGCCAGACGGACATCGCGCCGATGAGCCCCCTGGGACAGCTCGCGCAGGTGGGCTTCGGCATGACGGTGCCGGGGCAGCCCGGCCTCAACGTCGCGGCCGGCGGGGTGGTGTCGGGTGCCGCGTCGCATACCAGCGTCAGCCTGTGGTCGCTCCAGGCCGGGCGCCTGCTGGGGTCCAGCGCCTCGCGCCAGCTGCTCGTCCAGCTCCCGGGCCTGCTGCTGGGCGCCGCCGTGGCCATCCCCACCTATCACCTGCTGCTGTCCACGCACGGGCTCGAGTCCCCGCTGCTGCCCATGCCCACCGCGCACCAGTTCAAGGCCGTGGCGACGCTCACCGCGCAGGGGCTGAAGGGAATGCCGGAGTCGTCCACGCTGGCCACCGGCCTGGCCTTCGCCGTGGGCGTGCTGCTGTCGGCGGGCGCGAAGGGGCGGCTGGCGCGGTGGCTGCCCTCGGCCGCGGCCATGGGCATGGGCTTCGTCGTGCCGGCCGCCTTCGCGGTGACGCTGTGCCTGGGGTCCCTGCTGGCCGCCGCGGTGGGCCGCTTCCGCCCCTCCGCCACGCAGACGGTGCAGTCCGCGGGCGCGGGTGCCATCGTCGGCGAGTCCCTCCTGAGCGTCATCATCTCGGCGCTGGTGGCCTTCGGCCTGATGTCGGCTCCGGGGTAGGGGCCTTGCCGGCCCTCACGCCGCCGGGGTGACGTGCGCGCTCTGGAGGCTGCGCTTGAGCCGGCCTCCCATGACGTTGGGAATCTTCTCGGCCCGGCGCAGCGCTTCCTCCAGGCAGCGCACCGCCGCCGCCCGCTCGCCCCGCCTCAGCCACGCCAGCGCCCTCAGCTCCAACACCTCCAGCGGCTCCTGCTCCACCGAGTATTCGTTGGAGCGCGCCAGCAGCGCCTCCCACTCCTCGGGCGTGGCGTCGCGCGTGACGAGCTCCACCGCGTTGAAGATGACCTCCTCCGAGGGGCTGAACTCCGCGCCGCTCTGCTTCAACGTCTGGCGGATCTCCTTCAGCAGCGCCCGCGTCTTCTCGTTCTGCCCGGTGTAGGCCAGCGCCCGGGCCTGCAGCAGCAGCGCCCACGGCCTCGGGGCCATCTCCGGGTGGTGGCGCTCCAGCTCGATGGCGCGGGCGATGTGCGGCGCCGCCGCCTCCGCGTCCCCCGCCTGGTAGAGCAGCTCGCCCATGTTGTGCTCGGCGAAGTACTCCCAGCCCACCATGCCCAGCTCGCGCCCCAGGTGCAGGAAGCGCTCCTGGTCCAGCATCGCCCCCTGGAAGTCGTTGCGCGCCACCCAGAGGTTGCGCCGGTTGTTGATGGCGCTGCCCAGGTGCAGCCGATCCCCGCGCTCGCTGCACTCGGCGATGACCTCCTCGAAGATGCGCTCCGCCTCGTCGATGTGGCCGATGTTGGGGAGGATGACCCCGAGCAGCAGCTGCGCCACCACCAGCGACTCGTAGCCGGCATCCCCCAGCTTCCGGGCCCGCTCGGCCGCCTCCTGCAAGGGCTCGCAGCACTCCTCCCACTGGCCGTTGCGGAACTGCGCGCGCCCCAGGCCCAGCAGCAGCCGCACCTGCAAGAGCGGTGATTGCAGCTTCCCGGCGAAGACCATCTCCTGGGCCGCGTACACCCGCTCCTCGGAGCGCGCGTAGTCGTTGATCCAGTCGTAGGCCATGGCCTCGTCCAGCAGCAGGTCCACCTCGTCGGACATCGCCTCCAGCTGCCGGGCCAGCTCGCGCGCCGCGGCGAAGTCCGCCAGCGAGTCCTCGTAGCGCCCCACGCGGTAGCGCATGAGGCCCCGCCCCCGCAGCACGGTGAGGCGGCGGCGCCGGTCCTCGGTCTCCAGCAAGTCGAGCGCGCGCGTATAGGTGGACTCGGCCTCGATGTACGCGTGCCGGCCGCGGGCGGACTCGGCCAGGTCGATGTAGAGGGCGGCGGCCTCGTCGCGCAGGCCGGCGGCGGCGGCGTGCAGGGCCAGGCGGGGCAGGCGCTGGCGCTCGGCGGCGCCCGCCCGGCTCTGGTAGTAGCGGAACGCGGCGCGGTGGATGCGCGCCCGGTCCGCCTCGGGCAGCGAGCGCTCCACCGTGGCGCGCAGCAGCTCGTTGCGGAAGCTGAGGCCTTCCTGGCGGTGGCTCACCAGCAGGCCGAGGTCCAACAGCCGGCGCGTGGCGTGGCGCGGGTCCAGGGGGAAGTCCGCTGCGCCGCCGTCCTCCTCCAGCTCGTGCACCACGCCCTCGGCCTCGGCGGCGGTGAAGTCCGGGCCGAGCAGCGCGCACAGCCGCGCGTGCGCCGCCAGCTCCACCGGCAGCGCGCCCAGCTCGCGGTCCGCCAGCCAGTCCACCAGCCGCAGCTCCGGCATCCGGTCCAGCTCGTCCGTGGCCAGGTACCAGCTGCCGCCGTGGGCACGCTGGCGCACCAGCCCCTGGCGCTTGAGACCCCGCACCAGCTCCACCAGGAAGAGGGGGACGCGCTGGGCGCGCTCGGCGAGGTACTCGAGCGCGGCGGTGGGGATGTTCTCCGCGGGGCGCAGGAGGGTGCGGCACAGCTCCACGGCGCTGGGCGGCGAGAGGGGGCCGAGCGGCAGCACGAGGCGGCGCGCGGCGCGCGTACCCCAGGAGGGGCGCAGGCGCTCGAAGCCGGGGCGCGCCAGCACGCACACCCAGAGGGGCAGGCGGGACTCGGCGAGCGCGGCGTACTCCAGCGCGTCCAGGGCCGTCTCCTCGGCGTACTGGGCGTCGTCGAGCAGCACGCACAGGGGCCGGCGGCGGGCGCGCGCGGCCAGCAGCTCACCGGCGGCGCGCATGGCGAGAGAGCGGAGCGCGCCAGGGGCCGCGGCCCAGTTCTGCAGCCCGGCGGCGCCCGGAGCCAGCCACCCGAGGGTGGAGGCCACGCCGGGCCACAGCTCGGTGGCCAGCTGGGGCCCCAGCAGCTCGAAGCAGGTGGCGCGGCCCTCGTGGTCGGAGCCCGTCAGCTCGGCGTCGCCGCGGAAGTCGTAGAGGGCGCCACGCAGCAGCATGCGCAGGGTGCCCTCCGGGTCTCCCTGCACCGGCTCGCGGGCGCGCCAGGTGACCACCCGCGCATTGGGCAGGCCCACCTGGAGCTGCTGGGCGAGCGCGGCGCTCAGGTGCGTCTTGCCGTGGCCCCGATCCCCCAGCACGGTGACGAGCGTGGGCGCGCCTTCCACCAGCGCCATGCCCGCGCCCTCCATCAGCTCGGCCAGCTCGCTGCCGCGGCCCACCAGCACCCCGCTGCCGTGCTGGAGGATGGTGACGTCCTCGCGGCCGAGGCTCGCCGATGCACGCCGGTAGACGCCGTCGCGGCCCGTCACCGGCTCGCACGGCAGGTCCGGAAGGGCCTCGGCCGCCGCGCCCGTCAGCAGCAGGGTGGAGGGGTCGTCGTCGGTGGGGTAGCGGTCCTTGCGCGCGAAGATGGGGCCGAGGTAGCGCGCGGGGCCGCCGGGGCGGCGCTGCACCGTGACGGTGGCCACGTCCACCAGCGCGGCGGGCGCGAGGTTCTGCGCGGCGAGGCCCTCGGCGGCCTGCCGGGCGCGTTGCACGGGGTTCTCCCCCGCGTCCGGATCGAAGACGCCGGCGAAGCGGGTGCCCTCGTGGGAGGCCATCTGCCCGCCGAAGCTGGCGAGCGCCTTCTGCACGGTGACGGGGTTGGCGCCCGAGCGGAAGAAGAGCACCGCCACCGAGCGCCGCACGGGCGCGGGCGGCGTGGGCGCGGCCTTCTCCAGCAGCGCACGCGTGGGGGTCAGCGCGGGAGGCTTGTCGGTGCTGGCCAGCGCCTCCTGGAGCGCGAGCCGCAGCACGTCCACGGTGTCATAGCGGCGCTCGCGCTCCTTGGTGAGGCAGCGCAGCACCACCTGCTCGATCGCGGCGGGCACGGGCACCAGCTCCGCGGGGCGCAGGGGCCGGCGCGCCAGGTGGGCGTGGATGACGTCGGACGGGGTGCCGAAGAAGGGCGGCCGGCCGGTGAGCATCTCGTAGAAGAGGATGCCCAGCGAGTAGATGTCCGAGCGGATGTCCAGGCCCGACTGGCCCGAGCACTGCTCCGGGGACATGTACTCGACGGTGCCCGCGAAGGAGTCGCCGATGGGGGGCGTGGGCTCGTCGGCGGAGGTGAGGGGGGGCGTGGCCACCGAGCGCGCGAGGCCGAAGTCGAAGAAGCCGGCGGAGCGCGTGTCGTCGTCGAGGAAGACGTTCTCGGGCTTCAGGTCTCCGTGGAGGTAGCCGTGGCCATGCACCACCGCGAGCGCGTCCAGCAGGGCCCGTGCGCGCGAGGTGAACTCGGCGAGCGGCATGGGGCCGGACACCTGGGCCATGCGCTGCGCGAGGGTGGGCCGCGCGATGAACTGCATGACGAGGTACGGGGCCCCGTTGGGGAGGGTGCCGGTGCCGTGCACGGCGGGGACGGTGGGTGGGCCGATGACGCGCAGCACCTCGGTCTCACGGGCGAGCTGGGCGCGGGCGAAGGGCACCTCGGGGTGGGCCACCTTGATGGCCACGTGCAGGCCGTCGTGCTCGCGCCAGGCGGAGTAGAGGGTGCCGAAGCCGCCGCGCGCCACCTCCTCCTCCAGCCGGTAGCCGGCGATGACGAGGGCAGGCGCCAGCGTCCGGCCACGCCCCGCCGAGGGGGCGTTGGTCGGGGTGGCTCCTCGGGGACAGTGGGCGTGGGTCCCCTCCCAACGCTGCCCGCATGTCACACAACGCGGCACGTCCCCAATCTACCGCAACCCGGCCGATTTTCCCCGCTGCGGCCGCGCTTCCGGGCGGAAATCGGCAACTCCGGGGGGCTGGGAGAGCCAACCCGGTGGGGTGGCTTCACTCCGAGCGGAGCACGGACGCGGTGTCCGCTCCCCCTGGAGCCAGGGAGAGCGTCGCGGGCTGTCCTGGAATGCGTGGGTTCATCGGCACCCAGGCGCGAGTTCTACCGGGTGCATGTGGATGAAGGGGCACCGTCCTTCAGCCCTGCTTCGTGACCGGCGGCCCGAGCCCTATGGGATCCCACACGAGCTGCTCGGTGGGCGTCAGCTTCATGTGGGTGAACCCGTGGCGCTCGACGAAACGGGCGAAGCGCTCGGAGACGGTCAGGCGTCCATACAGCCCTCGGGGACGGAAGATGTCCTCTCCCCGCCAGGTACCGGGCTCCAGGGTGTAGCCGTAGATGGCGTTCTTGGTCGCCTCGCGGCATTCCTCGCACGTGGGAGGGTCGTCGGCGTAGACGATGCGGCTGCGCGCCATGTCCACGGCTGCGTGGCTGAAGCAGGGCGTGACGGCCAGGTAGTGGGGCACGTGGACCGGTTTGGGACCCCGTCGCTTGCGGCGCACCCGGACCACCTCCACCGGGTGGAAGCCCTCCAGCCCCGTCAGGCCTTCCTCCCGGAAGGCCCGGGCGAACCGCTCGGAAACGAGCAGGTCATCCCCCGAGGTCTCCATGAAGTCCCCGAGCTCCTCTCCGTGCAGTACCAGCTCGACGCGGTAGGGGGGCAACCACTGCAGCATTCCTATTGCGCCACCGCACCGCGGGCAGAGGGCCGCGTCTCCACGATTGACGGGCTCGCTCTTGCCGACGTCGACATCATGACGGGATCCGATCTCGCCCTTCTTCAGGACGAAGAAGCGCGGAGAGGCCGCCGGCTCAGAAGCCATGGGGGAACCTCGCCAGCATGTCGGGCCGGTTGTAGATGAGCCGGAGGTAGGCTTCGAACTGCTTCGCGGTCGCTTCACGGTTGTCCTTGAGCCATTGGATGACCTCCGCGTCCAAGTCCCGGTGCCACCGCTGGTAGCCGCAGTGGGCTTTTTTATCCACGGCCCGGGTGACGAAGCGCTCGTCGCGTGGCTTGTACTGGCCCTTGAGCGTCTTGTGGTCCTCTAGCGCCTCGGCGATGGGCCGGGAGATGACGTGGTGCAGCTGCCCCGTGCACTCGGTGGGCTCGGAACAGGCCGCGGCCGCAGCCTGTGCTGCATCATCTCCCTTGCGGATGGCCTGCTCCACCACCCCGGTAGGCGCCGTGGCCTTCTCCGCGAGCTTCAGGGCCTCACGGACCAACACATCCTCGCACAGGCACTCCGGTGCCTCGCTGGGAGGGGAGGGCAGTTGTGTGAGCAGCAGCACCAGCAGGCTCGCGAACATGAGTTGCTCCAAGTCAATGACCGGGCCCGGAGGCTACCGTGAGCGCACGGGCTTGTGGCTGGGGAGGTGAGCGCCTAGGCACGAGCCTTCCCGGGTGCAAGGGGACGAGGGAGGGCCGCCCCGTCCGCAGGGATGAGAGGGCGGGGGCGTGACACCTTGCGCCAGAGAGCGAGCGGCTCCACCTAGAAGGGGTCAGGGTCTCGGGTGGAGGTTGGGGGAGCCACTCCGGAGGTGTCTTCCGTGAAGCTCGATTTTTCCTCGTTCCTGCTGGGATGCGGTGTGGGGGCCAGCTCGCTGCTGTTGAGCAGGCATCTGCGTCCGCTGATGCTGGAGGTGGCCACGCTCCTCTTCCGCGTGCAGGAGCGGGTGATGGCGGCGACGCCGATGGGGCAGGAGGCCCTCGCGGAGCTGCTGGCCGAGGCCCGGGCCCGAGCCTCCCCGCGCGCCGGACGCCACTCCCCCCCGAACCCTCCGGCCAACGTTCCCACGGATCACTCCGCAAGCCCCCCCGCCAAGCACCCCTCTCCCTTCGGGAGAGGGACGGGATGACCGGGTTACCGTTGTCCCGCGCCGAAGCGGGAGCGGAACATGGCCACCAAGTCCTCATCCAGGACGTAATCCTCGATGTAGAGCCGGGCGGCCTCGAAGCGCAGCTCGCGCAGCTTGCGGTAGTGCAGGTCGAGGTCCCGCGGCGTCGGGGTCCCCACCAGACACGGCGCGTCCTCGAAGCGTGAGCTGAGGATGCTGGAGAAGACGCACCCCATGAGCGTGTCGTCGAGCGGGTGCAGCAGCTTGAGCGCGGCGCGGATTTTGTGGTCCCAGCCGGTGGCGAAGGTGATCTCCCGGATTTCGCCGACGGGCCGGTGGCTGCGGATGGCGCCGGCCTCGGTGAAGAGGACGTCGCGGCGCTCCTGGAAGCGGCGGATGGCGCGGCGCGGGTCGAAGCAGTGGGGCGCCGAGTCATCCACCACGAGCGTGCCGGGGCGCAGCCTGTCCACGTCGACGAGGTTGGCGGCGCTGGTGGCGCTGAGGAGGAAGGAGGCCGCGTACACCTCGTCGGGCACGGTGCTGCCGGAGATGCACGTCACCTCCATCTTGCCCCGGAAGCCCAGCTCCGACACCAGCTCCTCGGTGAGGCGCAGCAGGTGCTCGCGCTTGGCGGGGATGTCGCACAGCTGGAGGACGCGCGGGTGGGGCAGCGTGCGCAGCAGCAGGCGGAGGATGGCGGTGCCGATGGAGCCGGCGCCGAGGAGCGCCACGTGCTCGTCCTCCAGCCTGCGGCCCCCGGCGCGCAGCACCTGCTCCACCATCATCACGAAGCAGGCGGCGGTGGTGGCGTGGCCGGTAGTGAAGCGGGGCAGCCCGGAGCGGCCGGTGGTGGCCTCCTGGAGGGCGCGCCCGTAGTCGGTGGCCGAGGGCACCAGGCCCGTGAGGGACACGGTGTCGGCGCCCAGCCGCGCGGCCTCCTCGAGTCCCCGCACCACGGCGTCCACGGTGCGCTGCTTGTCCACGTAGAGGGCGGCGTCCTCCAGCGGCAGCACGATGAGCCCGATGCGGCCGAGGAACGTCTCGTACACGCTGACGAGCGAGGCCTCGCCGTGGAGGCAGTCGCGGATGAACTCGCGGGGCGTGAGCCGCAGCTGCTCCAGGAAGGCGCGGGGCAGGGTGGCGAGCGCGGCCGAGTCCACGGAGAGCTTCGCGCTGTACTCCACCTTGCGCGCGGGCCGGCGCTCCTCGGCACCTCCCACGTCGTTGTAGACATCCGCGACGGCCAGCAGGTGCACGGCGCTCTCGGGCAGGGTGGGCCCGGCGTAGTAGAGCGAGAACAGCAC
This sequence comes from Archangium gephyra, assembly GCF_042230915.1. Taxonomy (GTDB): domain Bacteria; phylum Myxococcota; class Myxococcia; order Myxococcales; family Myxococcaceae; genus Archangium; species Archangium gephyra_B. Next base: position 1,668,748 of record NZ_CP102578.1, read on the forward strand.
CTTTTCGAAGAGCACCGGGAAGGACAGGTTGGAGGAGACGAGCTCCTCCAGCCGCGGGTCCAACGTGCCGCGCAGTCCGTGGCGCTGCTCGCGCAGGTGCACCTTGAGGCGCTCCCAGATGTGGAGGACGGAGAGCATCTCCAGGAAGTCGGGGCGCTGGAACTGGTGGGGGAAGGGGCTGGGGAGCGTGGTGGTGCCGTTGCTCTCGGCGGTGAGGAAGACGCGGACGGTGTGCGCCAGCAGGTTCAGCATGGCGAGGAAGCTGGCGTAGAACTCCCTGTCGCTCCCGAGCTGGCGCATGGGGATGACGGAGTCCAGGTCCGCGAAGGTGCCGTTGAGGAGCACGTTCTGCGGCTCGATGCACTGCCCGTTCTTGAAGTGCTGGATGTCGCTGGGGAAGTAGCCGAGCAGCAGCAGGCGCGCGGCGAGCCGCACCCAGGAGTCGACGACGGCCTCGGGGTCCAGGTTGTGCTTGAGGGTGGCGTAGACGAGGCGCGTGTTGGAGAAGCCGCCCGAGCCGGTGCGCTGGCTCTCCTGGGCGAGCGTGCCGGCGAAGTGGCTCACGCGCGGGAAGGGCGCCTTGGGGAACCAGTACACGTAGCAGGCGAGCCCGTCGCGCAGCTCGTTCTGGGCGATGGTAAGCGTGAAGCCGGACAGCAGCGGCAACAGCCGCGAGCGGAAGCGCGCCACCACCTCCTCGGACCAGCGCACCACCAGCAGGGGCAAGGGCAGCCCGCCGGGCTCGTGGTACTCCTCCAGGAAGCGGCCCTGCAGCTCGGCGGCGCGCTGCGCCTCGTTGAGCGCCTCGGGCAGCGTGACGGCCCCGGGCACCTTGCGCTCCTGGATGAGGAAGTACTCCAGCGTGTTCGTCACCGAGTGCTTCGCGAAGCGCTCGAAGAGCCGCTGCTGGAGGAGCTGGAAGAAGCCGATCTGGTCATCGCACCGCACCTCGGCGCCCTTGATGGCCAGCACGCTTTCGCCAGGGCCGCGCCGGTAGAAGGAACGGAAGTGGCCCTGGGGCCGGAAGAAGCCCTCGGTGTCGAAGGTGCCATTGGTGGGCGGCACGGGAATGTCCCGCTTCATCCGCTCCAGCTCCTCGGCCACCCAGGGCTCGGCCTCGCGCAGGTAGCGCCAGAGCGCGGGGGCATCGCGCGCCACGTCCCAGGCGATGGAGAAGGGGCCCGACTCCGCGCGCGGCTTGCGCGTGCCCAGCACCTCCAGCAACTGCCCGAGCGGATGGCCCAGCAGCTCCTCCATCCGCAGCGTGAGCCCGTACCGGCTCTCCAGCAACTGCTGCAATTCGAGCTGGCGCATCGAGTCCAGCCCGAGCTCCGCCAGGGTGCGCCGTGGATCCAACGCCTCGGGGGCGATGCCGATGAGGCGGGCGAGCTGCTCGCGCAGGAAGGCGGAGGGGCTCGCGTCGGTGGACTCGGCGCGGGGGGGCGCGAGCCGGGCCGTGTGCAGCACGTCCAGCGTGCCCGCGAGGTAGTCCTGTTTGCAGGCGTTGCGCTGAATCTTGCCGCTGGACGTCTTGGGCATGGTGCCGTGGCGCACCAGCACCAGCGTGTCCAGGTGGATGCCGTGCGCGGCGGCCACCGATTGCCGGGCGGCGTGCGTGATGTCCTCGAGGCTGTCGCTCTCGCGCTCGCGATAGACCTCCTGCACGACGACGAGCCGCTCCTCCTGCCCGGAGTCGATGGAGAAGGCGGCGCCGCAGCCGGGGCGCAGCGCGGGGTGGCTCTCCTCGACGGTGCGCTCCAGGTCCTGCGGGTAGTGGTTGCGGCCCCGGATGATGATCAGATCCTTGAGGCGGCCGGCGAAGAACAGCTCGCCGTCCTGGAGGAAGCCCAGGTCCCCCGTGCGCAGCCAGGGGCCATCCCCGGTGTCGGCACGCAAGGCGCGGAAGGTGTGAGCGGTCTCCTCGGGGCGGTTCCAGTAGCCCTGGGCCACGCTGGGGCCCGACACCCAGATCTCCCCCACCCGGTCCGAGGAGCAGCGCGTGCGCGTGACGGGGTCCACGATGACGACCTGCCCCTCCAGCCACGGGCGGCCCAGGCCCACCATGCGCCGCGAGCCCGGCGTCCCCTCGGGCAGCTCGACGACCCACCAGGACTCCAGCGCCGCGCCGTCCACCGTGCGCACCGCGCGGCGCGTCCCCTGGAAGCCGCCCGTCACCATGAGCGTGGCCTCGGCCAGGCCGTAGAGGGGGCGCAGCACATCCGAGCGCAGGCCGCTGGAGGCGAACGCCCGGGTGAAGCGCTCCAGGGTGTCCGCGCGCACGGGCTCGGCGGCGTTGAAGGCATAGCTCCAGCTGCTGAGGTCCAGCCCCTCGCGCTGCTCCGGCGTCACCTTGCGCGCGCACAGATCGAAGGCGAAGTTGGGCCCGCCGCTCAGCGTGCCGCGGTAGCGGGAGATGGCCCGCAGCCAGCGCACCGGCTTCTGCAGGAAGGACTCGGGCGGCAGCAGCACGATGGGAAAGCCCGCGTACACCGGTTGCAGCACGCAGCCGATGAGCCCCATGTCGTGGTACATCGGCAGCCAGCTCACGCCCACCGAGTCCTCGGTGCTGCCGAAGGCCCGCTGGATGATGGCGGAGTTGTGCAGCAGGTTGCCGTGCGTGAGCAGCACGCCCTTGGGCACGGCGGTGGAGCCCGAGGTGTACTGGATGAAGGCGAGCGTGCTGGACGTCACCTCCGGGGGCCGCCACGCCTGCTCACCCTTCGGCTCCAGCGCGTCGGTGGCCACCCAGCGCAGCGAGGCCAGCTCCGGCGCGTGGCTGGTGAGCCCGTCCACCAGATCGCGGATGGCGCCGGTGGTGAGCACCAGGGTGGCCTGGGCGTCCTGGGCGATGGCGCGCAGCCGCGGCAGCGTGCGGTGCAGGCGCGTCGGGTCCGGCGGGTACACCGGCACCGCCACGACTCCGGCGTACAGCGCCCCGAAGAAGGCGGCGGCGTAGTCCACCCCGAAAGGGTAGAGCAGCAGCGCGCGCTCCCCGGCCGCTGCCGAGCGTTGGAGCGTGGCGGCGATGGCCCGCGCCTGCCGGTCCAGCTCCGCGAAGTCCAGCTGCCGCGTCTCCGTCTCTCCATCTTCCAGGAGGGTGAAGACGCGGCGCGAGGGCTGCTCCTGTGCCCTCCTCCGCAGAATGTCCACAAAGGTCGAGCCGGGCTCGCGCCGCACCAATGCCAGGGGCTTCATGTCTCTCGGCACCGCGAAGGGGGGGAGACGCCGCGCGGGGGACGCGGCGCTGCCGGCGGACAGGGGGGTTGCCCACCGACGGACGGATCTTCATCCGCCCGCCCGTGGGCTTCAATGGCGGTGGGCGAAGCCTGGATGCTCCGGGTGGGGCACGGACACCCCACCCGGGTCCCTAGCGACGCCGTGATAGACGGGCTTGAGCGGGCGCGGCCTTCTTGCGCCGGCTGAGCAGCGTGGCCATGGCCAGCCCCGCGGCGACGAGCAGCGGCATGCCACCGGTCGAGGAGGCACCGCAGCTCGAGGGCGGCAGCGCCGTCCCCGCGCCAGCGAGCGCCGCGTCATCCGGGATGATGCCACCCGTGCCCGGGACGGAGTCCGAGCCGGGCACCTGGGCGATCGGCCCGGCCTCCTCGGTGGGAGGATCTCCCTCGCCGGAGGCGCCCTCGTTCGGCACGGGCGCCGGGGCCGGGGTGGGCTCCGGGGTGGCGACGACGGGGGCCGGCATCACGTCCTCCAGGCGCGTGGCCTGGGCGAAGCCGTCGTGGAAGACCACGCCCTCGGGGGCGATGGACTCGTCGCGGTAGAGGCCCATCTTGAGGTAGTTGAGCTGGCCCGAGTACTGCGTGGCCACCTTCATCAGGGGCAGCACGACCTTGCCGTTGTGGTACAGCTCGACGAAGCCAGTCTTCGGATCCGGCGACCACTTCACGTGCAGCACGAAGTCATTCCACTGCTCGCGCTTGAGCGGGGCCGTCCAGACGATCTTCCCGCTGCTGCCGCCCACGCGCAGGCGCAGCTGATCATCCACCACGTAGAACTCGAGCGGCGGCGAGCCACCGCTGCCGTCGTGGTGCCACTGGGTGAAGATCTGCCACTTGGGCGAGCGCGGGAAGCTGCTCGGGAAGAGGGTGCTCCACTTGTAGAAGAACTCCGAGCCGGCCGCCTCGCGATCCAGGTAGAGCAGCTCGTTGCGGTTGCCGCTCGCGTTGATGGGATCATCGCCTTGGCGGACGATCGTCTTCAGCGCATAGCGGCCCTCTCGCACCGGCGAGCTGACCACCTGCAGGCGGCTCGAGGAGACACTCTGCTCGCGGTCCCACTGCGAGAGGTTGCCAGTCTCGAAATCTCCCCTCCAATTCGTGGAGGCGGTCGCCAGGGTGGGCAGCAGCAGCGCGAAGGGGGCAAGTCTCAGCAATCGCTTCAAGCTCGGTCCTTTCGTTCCGTTTGGGTCCCCACGGACAAACGGAATGCCTTCCCCCTTCCCGGCGTGCTCCCCTGTCAGCCCTCCCTGGAGCAGGACCTTCCTGGCCTCCTCGTACGGCTTCCCGCCACACGAGCCCCTCGCCGGAAGCCCGTCCGGCGAGGAGGCACGTGCCCTCACGATTTCAGGCGGTTAGGGCCGCGGCGTGGTGGCGGAGGTGGTCCGCCATGAAGGTCGAGACGAAGTAGTAGCCGTGGTCGTACCCATCCTGGGAACGGAGCGTCAGGGGCTGCCCCGCCTGGTCGCAGGCCTCACGGAGGAGCTCGGGTTTGAGCTGCTCCACGAGGAACTTGTCGCGCGTGCCCTGGTCCACCAGCAGGGGCGGGAGACGCGTGCGCGCCGAGCGGATGAGCTCGGTGGAGTCCCACTGCTTCCAGGCCTCGGTGTCGGCGCCGAAGTAGGTGCGGAAGGCCTTCTGTCCCCAGGGCACGCGCATGGGCGCGCAGATGGGGGCGAAGGCGGAGACGGAGCGGTAGCGGCCGGGCTGGCGCAGGGCGCATACGAGGGCGCCATGTCCTCCCATGGAGTGGCCGAAGATGCCCTCGCGGTCCATGCGGGCGGGGAAGTGCTTCCCGATGAGGCCGGGCAGCTCACCGATGACGTAGCTGAACATGCGGAAGCGCGAGGCCCAGGGCTGCTGGGTGGCGTCCACGTAGAAGCCGGCGGCGGTGCCCACCTCCCAGTCGGCGTTCTCGTTGGGAATGCCGGTATCGCGCGGGCTGGTGTCGGGCACCACGAGCATCAGCCCCAGCTCGGCGGCGAGCCGGTGCGCGCCGGCCTTGATCTGGAAGGTCTCCTCGGTGCACGTGAGGCCCGAGAGGAAGTAGAGCACGGGCACCTTGCCCGCCTGGGCCTGCGGGGGCACGTAGACGGAGAAGCGCATCTCGCCGCCGCACACCGCCGAGTCATGGCGGTAGTAGGAGACGGTGCCTCCGAAGCAGCGGTGCTCGGAGGCGAGCCGGAGGGCCGCGTCCATCAGTAGGTCACCACGGCGCGGATGGACTCGCCCCGGTGCATCAGGTCGAAGCCCTCGTTGATGCGCTCCAGGGGGAGGGTGTGCGTGATGAGCGGGTCGATCTGGATCTTCCCGTCCATGTACCAGTCGACGATGCGGGGCACGTCGGTGCGGCCGCGGGCGCCGCCGAAGGCACTGCCCTTCCACACGCGCCCGGTGACGAGCTGGAAGGGGCGGGTGCTGATCTCCTGTCCGGCCGCGGCCACGCCGATGATGATGCTCTCGCCCCAGCCGCGGTGGCAGCACTCGAGCGCCTGCCGCATGGTCGTCACGTTGCCGATGCACTCGAAGCTGTAGTCGGCGCCGCCGCCCGTGAGGTTGACGAGGTAGGGCACCAGGTCCGCGCCCACCTCCTTCGGGTTGACGAAGTGCGTGAGGCCGAACTTCTCGGCCATCTCGCGCCGGGCGGGGTTGAGGTCCACGCCGACGATCTGATCCGCGCCCACCATGCGGCAGGCCTGCACCACGTTGAGGCCGATGCCGCCCAGGCCGAAGACGACCACTCGGGCGCCCGCCTCCACCTTGGCGGTGTAGATGACGGCGCCAATGCCCGTGGTCACCCCGCAGCCGATGTAGCAGACCTTGTCGAAGGGGGCGTCCTCGCGAATCTTCGCCACGGCGATCTCGGGGAGCACCGTGTGGGTCGCGAAGGTGGACGTGCCCATGTAGTGGTGGACGGGGTCCTTGCCGATCCGGAAGCGGCTGGTGCCATCGGGCATGAGCCCCTTGCCCTGCGTGGCGCGGATGGCGGTACAGAGGTTCGTCTTCTGCGACAGGCACGACTTACACTGGCGGCACTCGGGCGTGTAGAGCGGGATGACGTGGTCACCCTTCTTCAGCGAGGTAACGCCGGGCCCCACGCCCACCACCACGCCCGCGCCCTCGTGGCCGAGGATGCTGGGGAAGAGGCCCTCCGGGTCCTTGCCCGAGAGCGTGTACGCGTCCGTGTGGCAGATGCCGGTGGCCTTCAGCTCGATGAGGACCTCGCCGGCCTTGGGGCCTTCGAGGTGCACCGTCTCGATGCGCAGGGGCTTGCCGGGTTCGAATGCCACCGCTGCCTTGATGTCCATGCTCGTGTCCTCCAGGGATGTAGCGGGTTGCGTCGGACGGTAGCTAGCACGTGCGAAGCCCGGGGGCTTCACCGGCCGAAGAATTGCGCTTCCCGACAGTCGCGGTAACACATGTCCGGATTTGCTGGTCATCGAGTAGCACCGGACGAGGCGCATGAGCGGCGTGGCCGACAGAGCGAGGGCGGTGGGGCGGCCCGGCGGGACGAGTGTCCTGCTGGTGTCGCTGCTGCTCGTCGTGTCGGCCTCCGGGTGCGGCCAGCTGGACGATTCCATTGATTCCCTCACCCTCCAGCTGGAGGAGTGGGGCCGGCACCGGCACGACACCGCCGGGAAGTCCGGACAGGGCACGGCTCTCCCGCACCAGGCCTCGGTGCGTGAGTGGGAGCCGGAGCCCGCGCAGCGCTCCGCCCGGGTACGGGGGACGCTCATCGCGGGCCTCGCGTTCAGCCGCGAGGACACCGCAACAGGGGAGACCGGGCTTCAACGGTCTCCGACGGGTCAGGAGGCACAGCCTCCGAGGCAGGCCCGGAGAGACGAGTCCCCGCAGGTGAAGAAGGGACTCTCACCCGGTGTCGGGTCCGCCATGGCGCGGACACGGGTCGCCGCGCCCGAGGGAATGGCGCGGTCGTTGGCCTCCGGTCTTCGGCCGGTGAAGGCCATCCGCCAGGCAGTCAGCGTGAGCGCACCGCGGCTGCCAGGCGTTGTCCGGGGCAGGTGGATCCAATCCACCGAGCCTTCGGACGTGGAGCGCCCGCTGATGGGCGATGCCTCCCCTCCACAACTCCTCCTCGCGCGCCTGGGAACGCCGGGGAGACGCTCACCTGAAGCGGTGGGCCGACCATCGAACCCAGAGAAGCCACCACGGCCCGTCGTGAACGGGAGTGCTACTGGAGGGCTCGTGCTCGCGCGCGGGCCCGGCCCCCCGCCTCGGGTGCAACAGGTGCGGCGGGAGGATGCACGGCGGGGCTTCGGCCCGAGCGCCGGGCCCCTGCACGCCTCCGCGAGGCGTGGACGTGTCGTGGCGCGTGTACCCCCAGGCCGGCAGAGGGCACTGGCAGAGGTGCGTCCTGAATGGGACGCCGGGCCGCCTCGACGTGGGCGTGTCCCGGGTGAACTGGCGCGACGCGATCCAGAACACCCGCCGGAACATCGCGTCGGACCTCCGATTGGAGTTCGCGCTGAACCGCGCGCTCGACGAGCCATTGCGGGCTCATCGGCCGCGTGGCGAGGACGCGTGCGAAGAGAGCGGGGCCGCTCGGCTACTCCTGGACGGGGTAGAGCTGCCCGCGCATCTCTCCGTAATAGGTGTGCGCCTTGGTGTGGAGGTTGAAATAGAGCACGCCCTTCTTCGCGAGGTACTCGAGGCCGGCGAGCGTCTTGGTCTGTCCTGGGAGTCCCAGCTCGGCGGGGCAGCCCTCGGGCAGCGAGGGCTTCAGGCCCGGCATGTCCTTGACGAAGACGACGTTCTTGTTGGTGAGCTCCACGGAGAACTTGCCCTCCGAGAACTTCTTCGCCGGGCTTCCGGACTCGCCGAAGTCCACGATGATGGGGCCGAGGACTCCCGGTGGGCCGCAGTGGATGTGGAACATGCGGATGTCGTCGGGGTTCACGCCCTGGATGTTGACCTCGACATAGGCCTTGCTCAGGTCCTTGGCGAACCGGAGCTGCCCGTGGCCCCGGGACTTGCGGCTCTCGCGAGGGGTTGATGGGGCCGTGGAGCCGAGGCTCTTCTCCAGGGGCTTGGGGACCTCCGTCTCCTCACCGGGCTCCTGGGCGGGGCTCATCCAGGCCTCGTAGACGGTGAAGGTGGTGGCGCCGAGGGCAGGGTCCTTGGCGTGGGCGGGCAGGGTGGACAGGGCGAGAGCGAAGGCGAGGGCCGTGGGCGTGCGCATGGTGCGTTCCTCTTTGGGAGTGGCGGCTTCCTTCGTAACCCCAGCGGCGCGCGGGCGATGGCCGAAGACGGACATGCGATGGCCGTGCGCTGGACAGCGGCCCTCGCGGTAGCGATGGCCAGCGAGGCATGGGCATGGATCTGGAAGAGTTGCGCGCCTTTCTCGACGTGGTGGAGACGGGCTCGTTCCTGGCCGCCGCGGAGTCCCTGGGCGTGTCGCGCACGACCTTGCGGCGGCGAGTCGAGGCACTCGAGGCGCGGGCGGGCGTGGCGCTCCTCAAGAGCACGCGCCAGGGCATCGTCCTGACCGAAGCCGGTGAGGTGCTCGCCCAGCGCGGGCGGGTGATGATGCAGGAGACGAGCGCGCTGCTGGCGTCCATCCGCGAGGTGGGGCAGGCGCCCTCGGGGGTGCTCCGGCTGGTGCTGCCCGTGGGGCTGCCGCCGCACCTCCTCACGCCGCTCTTCGGGCTGTTGCGGAGCACCTATCCGCAGCTGCGCGTCCACGCCCGTTTCAGCGGGGATCCCCTGGGCGAGCCGCTGGATGGCGTGGACATGGCGTTCCACTTCGGGGAGGACACGCCTCGGGGGCCGTGGCTGTCCCTGGTGGTGTTGCGCGTGCGAGAAGGGCTGATCGCCAGCAAGGAGTACCTGGAGCGGCGAGGCACCCCGCGCTCGGTCCAGGAGCTGCGAGACCACGAGCTGTTCGCCTGGGAGGCGCCGGGGGACGATGCGCGCACGTGGCCCACGTTCCGGGGCACCACGTTCACGGTCGAGCCGGCGCTCATCACGGCGGACATCCACCTGATCCGCTCCTGCTGCATCGCGGGGCTGGGGATTGGACTGGTGCCCAGCGTGGAGCTGGCCGATCCGAACATTCCAGAGGACCTGCTGGTGCCCGTGCTGCCCGAGGTGGTGGGGCGGGAGCGCCCGGTGCGCATCAGCGTGCCCGAGGCGCTCTCCGAGATTCCGAAGATCAAGCAGGTGCTCACGCACATCCGGCGATCGCTGGCGCCGCTGTGAGCCGGAGGCGTCGTCTGGTCATGCACCGTGGGTTTTCGTTGATTGCTCTTCTGCTTCTCGTGTCGTGCGCTACTCCAGAGACCTTCGTCTTTGCTGGGCCGTCCGGCCCTCCCGCGTTCGGGGCTGGCTGGGGACTTCCCCGTGCGGGTGCTCCGAGCCAGTACCATCAGTCGTGCTCGACTCCAGCGGGTGCTGCCGTCTGCAACGCACCGGCGCCTTCCAGCACTGGGGAAATCCTCATTCCAGCGGCTGGTAGAGCCGTCCGGGTTGGGGCAACCGCCGTGCGAGTCGTCGAGGCTGTCGAGGGCTACATCACCCTCGAGCGGTTGCTGACCGAGGCGGAAGTGGGCGAGGTGGAAGACATCCTGAAGGACTGTGCGAAGCAAGCCGAGGCGGACGTCAACCAGGCTGCCCAGAAGCGTGATGACATCGGCAGGTTCGAGAATGGCCAGTTTCCCAACGAGAATGAATGCAAGAGGGTCCTCCGCTTCAATGGGGATGAGGAAGTGACGCTCGCCAGGGAGCTCGGGAGTCTGAAACACACGGCTGCCTTCGACTGCGTGAAGGGCCGCCTCTCTCAAAGGTTTCCGGACAATTTTTCCATTGAGCCCAGGTACCGGCGAGATCCAGAGCCGGGTACCCATGGCTATATTCTGACCGATCGGAAGATTGGCTCTCTCAAGCCGGATTTCGTTCTGCATTTCACGCGGAATGCGACCCGCATACAGTGCGTCTTTGATTTCAAATTCCCATGCCTTCCCAGACGAATGGGAAACCCATTGGGCGACCCGGATACCCTCCAGCAGCTTCTGAGCTACAAGCCTTTGAGCATTGAATGCCGGCCCGCGGTTGTTACTCCTCAGTTGGGGATTACCCGCCTACCGCAATGACGCACCGCTACCCCCGAATCCGTCCTGTAGGCATGCCCCCCGTGGACGACGAACGCGGCGAAGAGCTGCTCGCCCGTGAGGTCGTCCGGCTCGCGTTCTATCTGCCGCATGATCATCCGGACATCGCCTCGGGCGTCAGCCTTGCCCTGGACAGCTACATGCACGCTGTCGGGGAAGGCTCCGAGACCATCAACGAGGCTTTCGTCGATGACGACGAGGGGGCTCCGCTTTCACCAGAACGGTGGACGTCAATCCGGCGGCGTCTCCGGCCCGAGCGCCATTGGCGCTTCGCTGACGACTACAGCGAGTCCTATGCGAATCGAGTGGAGAAAAGGCGCTACGAAACGCAGCTCTTCCTCGATGGAGGCGGCGCTCGCAACGGCTACAGCTTCCGGTATCGAGCGCGCATCCCATGGCGGACGCCCGCTCCGAACAAGGTGAGTCTGCTGACGGCGACTGTTCCCACCGAGTACCTGGAGGACCGTGGACCCGCCAGCGTGGCCAGGCTCGCTCGCACGATGGCTTCCCAGCTTCGATTCACCACGGGGCACGCGGGCCTCTCCCTCCAACTCTACTGGCCCTTGAGGTCCACGGATGACTCCCTTCGTGCCACGGCCTTCCGTCATCCAGGCATCGACCTGCGTCCAGCCTGGCTTTGGGAGGAGGACGTAGGCCTCCATGTGGATGGCGTCCACTGGCTGAACTTCTTCGCTCCGCCCGTGCTCGCGAAGCTTGGAGGCGCGCGGGAACTCCGAGCGCGGCTGCGCTCTGGCGGCACGCTTGTCGAGGAACTCGACGGTGAGCGCGTCATCGTCGCGCTGGGGGAGTGGCCTGAGTCGGGCGACCTGCACCAGGGGCGTGTCCTGCCTGCCTACCGGGAGCTCGCACACGTTCTCGAGCCACTGCTCGAACCCCTGGAGCGGGCATCTCCATCCACCTGGCTGGCGGCTGGGAATTCCTTCATGCACTTCACGGAGGAAGAGGCCCTGGGGTGGTGGCGCCGCTTCCTCGACTGAGAAGCAAGCCCACTCCGGGCCTTGCGGCGATGGAACCCCGTGCGGTCAGATGGCGTCCATGTCCGCTCCGCTCTCGCCTGACGTGCTCAGCACCCCCGAGGGAATCGCCAACCCCTACCCCGCCTACCGGGCCTTCCAGGGCCCTCCGGTGCGCTACCTGAGGCTCCCCGCGGGGCCCCTCACGGGCCGGACCGAGCCGCTCTACGCCTGGGCGCTGCTCCGTCACGCCGATGTCCTCGCCGCCATCCGCGACCCCGCCACGTTCTCCTCGCAGACGCCGACGGTGTTCAAGACGATGCCCAAGTTCGCGCTCCTCCATGATGACCCGCCCCACCACACCCGGATGCGGCGGCTCGTGAGCAAGGCGTTCAGCCCGCAGCGCATCGCCTCCCTCTCGGAGTGGATCGGCCGCATCGCGAACGAGCTGCTCGACACCGCGGGCACGGGCCCCGTGGAGCTCATGTCGGCGTACGCCGTCCCCCTGCCCATGCGGGTCATCGCCGGGATGCTGGGCGTCCCGGACCAGGACTATCCGTCCTTCAAGCTCTGGTCGGAGGCCGTGGTCGCCTACGTCGGCATGTCCGCGGAGGAGCGCGGGCGCAAGATGCAGGAGATGATGGGTTACTTGGCGCAGATCATCGCCGCGCGCCGCGCGCAGCCCGCCGAGGATCTGATCTCCGCGCTCGTGGAGGCCAAGGTCGAGGGCGAGGCCCTCACCGATGCGGAGATCCGCAGCTTCGCCGCCGTGTTGCTCGTCGCGGGCAACGAGACGACCACCAACCTGATCGGCAACATGCTGGGCCTGCTCGCGGAGCGGCCGGAGCTCTGGCGCCGGGCCCGCGAGGATCGCTCGCTGGTCGAGCCCATCATCGAGGAGGTGCTGCGCTACGAGAGCCCCGTGCAGCGCTTCCCCCGGGTGACGACCCGGCCGGTGAAGATCGGCGACGTGGAGATCGGCGCGGGGGAGATCGTCGACATGGTCTATGGGGCGGCCAACCGGGATCCCTCCGTCTTCGAGGATCCGGACTCCTTCCGGCCGGAGCGCCCGACGAACGCGCAGCACCTGGGCTTCGGGCTCGGGACCCACTTCTGCCTGGGTGCGCCGCTGGCCCGGCTCGAGGCCCGCATCACGCTCAATGCGTTCCTGGACAGGTTCCCGGCGCTCGGCCGGGGAGCGGGCGCCGCGGTGCGGCAGGGGTTCGCCCCGGTGAGCCTCGGCTACAAGTCGCTGCCGCTCGTGCTCGGCTGAGCCGGGGGCCTACACCAGCGGCAGCTCCAGCGTGGCCGTGGCGCCCTTGCCCGGCCCCTCGCTCTCCAGCGTGAGGCGCCCGCCCAGCTTCTGGGCCGCCAGCGCGCTGGAGTGCAGGCCCAGGCCATGCCCGTCCTCGCGCGTGGTGAAGCCCTGGCGGAAGAGCCGCTCGCGCACCTCGGGCGCGATGCCCATGCCGTTGTCCACCACCTGGATGCGCGCCACATCCTCCTGTGCGTCGAGCCGCACGTACAGGTGGCGCTGGCCCGGGGGCAGCGCCGTCATGGCGTTCTTGGCGTTGGTGATGAGGTTGATGAGGATCTGCAGCACCTTGTGCTTGTCCAGCCGTGTCCTGGAGAGTGTGGACAGCTCCCGGACGACGTTGACGCCGTGGCTCTTGAGCGCGGGCATCTGGATGCTCAGCGCTTCCTCGACGACCAGGGGCAGATCGCACTCCTCGGTGACGAGCGTGTCCCCGGCATAGGTCTGCTGCACCTTGACGATGGCCCGGATGTGCTCGACGTGCTGGGTGGTCGCCTCCAGGCCCTCTTTCAACACCGCCTGCTCCTCGAGCAGCTCCTCGGAGAGCGCGGAGAGGTAGTCCGGCAACTGGGCGCCGCGCGGATCCCGGGTGAGGAAGTCCGCCAGCTCCCGCCGGTGCTCCTCGAGCATGCGGGACACCAGCGTCAACCGCCCCAGGCGCGAGGTGGCCACCGTCTGGTTCATCACCTGCACGTTGACGATGGCGCTGGTCAGCACGTTGCCGACGTTGTGGAGCACGTTGGTGGCCACCTCGGCCATGCCCGCCGCTCGCGCCGTCTCCACCAGCTGCGCCTGGGCCTGCCGCAGCTCCCGCGTCCGCTCGTCCACCCGCCGCTCCAGCTCGTCGTTGGCGCGGCGCAGGGCCGTCTCGGCGCGCTGCACGTCGGCGTACAGCCGCGCGTTCTCGATGGAGATGGCGGCCTGCGAGGCGAGCTGTCCCAACAGCGAGAGGCGCGCGGGCGTGAAGGCGTTGGTGGTGAGGCTGTTCTCCAGGTAGAGCATCCCGCGGAACTCCTCCTGGCGCAGCAGCGGCAGGCAGAGCAGGGAGCGGGCCTTCCCGCGCTCCAGCCAGGCATCCGACGAGAAGTTGTGGGGCTGGGAGGCATCGCCGATGAGCACGTGCTCTCGCGTGCGCTTGACGTACGAGAGGAGCGTCCACGGCAGGGGCGTCTCGTCCGGGCCGGACGGGGAGCCCTCGGGCAGCGCGCCCGAGTGGGCCACCACCGAGAGCGTGTTGCCGTGGGGCAGCAACAGGGCGCCGCGCTGGGCGCCCGCGTTCTCGATGGCCACCCGCAGCAGCGTGGCCGCCAGCCGCTCGAGGACGATCTCCCCGGAGATGGCCTGCTGGGCCTTCACCACCGTGAGCGCGTCCAGCTGCGTGGAGCTCGTGTCCGTGAGGGCCGGCTCGGTGGACGGGGTGGAGGCCAGGGACGGCCATTCGGCGTCCAGGTGCCGCACCTTCCCGTGCGCGCCCCAGCGCAGGTACGCCTCCCGGGCCTTGGACGCGTAGGCCTCGGCGATGGTGGGCACCTGCCGCTCGCGCCAGAAGCGGGCCGCGAGCTCGTTGGCCAGGGCGGCGTTCTGGAGGAAGCCATGCTCGCGGGCGGACCGGATGGCCTCCTCGTAGGCGTGCAGGGCTTCGTTGTCGCGGCCCGTGAGCCGGGCGAGCTCCGCGAAGACCATGCGCTCGGGCGCGTGGAAGGTCGAGGGGACGTTGCTGGCCCACTCGGCCAGTTGTTGCTGAGCCCCCCGCAGGGTCTCCAGGGCCTGCTGCCGCTCCTCGGTGCTCAGCTCGCCGAAGCAGGCGGCCAGGGTCAGGGCGCGGTAGAGGTGGAAGTCCAGGAGCTGGATTTGAATGATCGAGGACCAGGTGAGCCCGGCCGCCCGCTCACCCGCCTCGCGCGCCGCCGCGTAGGCCCCGCTCATGAAGCGCGAGCGCATCTTGAGGATCCAATAGAAGCACCGCATGGTGCTCATCCGGTCGGGTGACAGCCCGGCCTCGAAGGCCTCCTCGTCGAAGTCCTCCCCGCTCAGCGAGCCAAACGCGCGCGAGAACCCGCGCAGGTCCTGCACGGAGCGCTGGATGTGGTGGATGATGTGTTGCGCATCCAGGAAGCCCGCCTTGCGGACGAAGGCGAGCCGCGCGATGGATTCCTGGTAGACCTCCTCCAGGGGGTGCCCCACGGCGAGGCGGTCCGTGACGATGTTGATGCAGCAGTAGCACGCGGCCTGGAACTCACTGCCCTGGAGCGCGAGCTGGAAGCCCCTGCGCAGCGGCTCCAGCGTCCCGGAGAGGGGCTGGGTCCAGTAGCTGATCATCGCCATCAGGTAGATGATCCGGCTGCGGAAGGCGGTCAGGTCGTAGCGCTCGATGAACGCGCAGGCCAGCAGACCGAAGGCATGGCCCTCCTGGTACCGCTTGAAGGTGGTGCCCAGCACCGCGCCGTACCAGCCAATCCCATAGGCGGCCGCCCCGGTGATGCCGTGGCGGAGGCTGAGGGAGACCATCCGGCACAGGTGGAGGACGAACAGGTGGCGGTCGAAGAAGGACGCGGGCGCGGAGAGGGTGGAGAGCACGCTCATCACCGCTTCCATGTCCGGATCCGTCACCCGTGGCAGGCCGATGAGGCTCGGGATGGAGCGCTCCCCCAGCAGGGCCTGGACCTCCTCGTTGGCGGCGACCACCTCCTCCCAGGAGGGGTGCGCTGGGATGGGCATGCCCATCCGGGCCAGACACTCCAGGAGGCAGGTGGTGGCGGCCTGGATTTCGCCAGCGGCGAGGTGGATGCCGCTCTTCAGGCGGTAGACGGTCGCCAGGTCCGCGGGGGTGCGCGCCCGGGGCAGCAGCTCCTCCAGCAGGCGGCGGGCCTCGGCGGCGTTGCCGCTCATGAGCTCGCAGTTCGCCTGGTCGCGCCGCAGCTTGAAGGCCAGCGTGGGAGCGGTCTGCCAGGGGTCTCCGGGGAGCAGGTGGAAGGCCGTGGACAGATAGACGACGGCCGAGCGGAAGGCCGTCGAGGCCTTGGCCCTCCCGCCCGCCTCGGCGTTGAGGCGTGCCACGCGGTGGCGCTCCGCGGGCTCGTCGATCAGCTCCGCGCCGGCGTTGAGCTGGCCCACCACGTCGAAGAGCTTCTCGTGCACCTCCTCGGGCGACAGGCTCGCCAGCAGCAGGCGGCCGATGTGCAGGTGGACGGCCTTGCGCTGGTCCTCGGGGATGAGGGCATGGGCCGCCTGCTGGATGCGGTCATGCAGGAAGCGGTACTGCTCGGGGCCGGCGCACATCAGCACGCCCTCCTGGAGCGCGGGCTCCAGGCCCTTCTCCACCTCGGCGGTCTCCGCCATGTGGGAGATGACGAGCAGGATGCGCGGGGAGAAGGTGTTGCCCACGCACGCGGCCAGCCGCAGCAGGTGCTGCGTGGAGGGGGGGAGCTGGCGCAGCTTGCCCACCAGGAAGTCCACGACGTTGTCGGAGTAGCCCTTCGACCGGACCCCCTCGGTGTCACACCGCCAGGTGCCCTCTGCCGTGCGCACCAACAGGCCGTCCTGGTTGAGCGTGAGCAGGAACTGCAGCAGGAAGAAGGGGTTGCCGCCGGTCTTCTCCCGGGCCAGCGCCGCGAGCGGTCCGATGAGGTCCGCCTCCGCGCCGGGGAGCGTGTCGGCCACCAGCCGCTGGACGTCCTCCAGCGTGAGCGGCTCGAGCGGCAGGTCGGTCACCCACGCGTTGGCCTTGCGCACCACCTCCAGCGTCAGCGAGAGCGGATGGGTGGGGCCCACCTCGTTGTCCCGATAGGCCCCGAGCAGTAGCACGGGCGGCGTCTCCGGGTGGGTGAGCAGGTGCTGGAGCAGCTGGAGGCTGGCCAGATCGGCCCACTGGAGGTCATCCAGGAAGAGGACGAGCGGATGCTCGGGCGTGGCGAACACGCCCAGCAGCCTGCGGAACACGCGGTTGAAGCGGTGCTGGGCCTCGACGGGCGGCAGCTCCTGGACGGGCGGCTGCTTGCCGAGGATGAGCTCCCACTGCGGCACCACGTCCACGAGGACCTGGCCATGGCCCTCCAGGGTCTCGTGCAACTGCGCGCGCCAGCGTGCCAGCTCCTCGTCCGTCCCCGAGAGGAGTTGCTGCGTCAGCCCGCGGAGCGCCTGGGCCAGGGTGGAGTAGGGGATGTCCTGCTGGAACTGGTCGAACTTGCCGCTGAGGAAGAAGCCGCGCTGGCGCACCACCGGCTTGTGCAGCTCGTGCACCACCGAGGACTTGCCGATGCCGGAGTAGCCGTGCACCAGGATGAGCTCCGGCCGGCCATACCGGGCCACGCGCTCGAAGCTCTGCAGCAGGGCGGCGGCCTGCGTGTCGCGCCCGTAGAGCCGCTGCGGGAGCTGGAAGCGGGTGGGCACATCGTGCACGCCGAGCGGGAAGTCCTCCTGCTCGCCCCGGAGCACGCCGTCGAGGCACCGCTCCAGATCGGCCCTCAGCCCCTCCGCGCTCTGGTAGCGCTCCTCGGCCACCTTGGCCAGCAGCTTCAGGACGATGGCGGACAGGACGGGGGGCAGCTCCTTCACCCGCTCGAGCGGGGGCTGCGGCGCGAGCGCCATGTGGGCATGGAACCACTCGAGTGCATCCTGCCCATGGAAGGGGCGGCTGCCCGTCAGCAGCTCGTAGAGGGTAATCCCCAGGGAGTACAGATCGGTGCGGTAGTCCACCGAGCGGTTCATGCGCCCGGTCTGCTCCGGGGACATGTACGCCAGCGTCCCTTCGATGAGGGAGGCTTGCAGCGCGTCCACGTGCTCGACGAGCTGGAGGCTGGCGATGCCGAAGTCGATGAGGTGCGTCTCGCCCGAGGCGGTGAGGATGATGTTGGAGGGCTTGATGTCCTTGTGGATGATGCCCCGGCGGTGGAGCTCCGCGAGGGTCGACGCCAGGGCGATGGCGTGCTCCAGGACGCGGAGCACGTTGAAGGGGGCGCCGGTGAGCTCGGAGAGCGGGATGCCCTCAATCTCCTCCAGCAGCAGCACCGGGCGCTCCTGGAACTGCTCGCAGGCGATGGCCCGGGTGACGCCGCGCACGTCCCGGAGCCGCTGGAGGATGTCGAACTCGCGGCGGTAGCGCTCGCGCTCACGGGGGCCCGGCGAGGTGGCCACCGGCGTCTTGAGGATGAGCGGAAGCCCATCCGCGTCGCGCACGGCGTGGAACAGCAGGTTCATGCCAGTGGACTTGACGACTCCTCGTGGCGTGTAACCTGGGATGTTCAGCATCTCGGGCGTCCTGGGTTGGGCGCCGCCCGAACAGCGGCTCGACCACCATGGTTGGAGCCCCGAATGGGAACAGACCCGGGAGGGATGTGCAACGCGGGAGTGCGTGCCCCGGGTGCGCCCCCTCCCCCGCGAAGCGGCCGCATCGAGCAGGCCCGCTTTGCAGCCAGGCATGCCTGACGGCCAGGGAGGCGGTCCTCGGTGGTACGCCGCGTGCGGGGAAGCTCAGGGCGAGGGAGGGCTCTCGGGCCTGCCCTCGCCGAGGAAGCGGGCCCGCAGGGTACGGACCACCTCGGCGTCCCAGCGCGGGGAGAGCAGCTCCACGGCGGTGCGGCGGTAGCGCAGCGCACAGGCGAGGCACACCAGCGTGGCCGCCAGCCCGATGACGCTGTTCTGCCAGGAGGCCAGCTCCCACTGGCCGTCCCAGAACCACTCGCGCTGGCTGGTGGGCCAGAAGTACCAGATGGGCCAGCCCGGGCCGCTGCCCGCGAGGTCACACAGCAGGTGGAGGTGGAAGGCCAGCAGCGCCAGCAGCCCTACCTGGAGCCGCTGCCGCGACAGCGCCGCGCACACCCCCGCCGTCACCAGCGCTCCCACGTAGCCGTGGAAGATGAGGTGGTGGTAGCGCGCGTACAGCTCGCCCCCGCCGAGGATCGTCAGCCCATCCAGGTCCGGCGCCAGCCCCGCGCACACGACGAGCAACCGGTCCCTCCGCGCCTCCAGGCGCTGGGTCATCAACCAGGACAGCTCGGCGTGGACGATGGGATTCATGTGGACATTCTCTCGCCAGCGGCCGCGGGTTTGCCAGCCCATGAACGGTTGCCGCCGGGTGCGGCCAGAGAGAGCGGGTGAGTGGCGGGGCCATCCGTGGCAGGCTCGGGGCGTCCTTCACCAGGAGCGAGTCATGTCCACCCCCTCCCCGCGCAACATGACCGACTACGAGGCGGCCCGCCGAGCCTTCCAATGGGAGCGCCCCGAATACTTCAACTTCGCCACGGACTTCGTCGACCGCTGGGCAGCCGAGCGTCCCGACGCGCCCGCGCTGCAGTGGAGCGACGAGGCGGGACACGCGCAGCTCTTCACGTGGAAGGACGTGAAGCAGCGCTCGCTGCACGCGGCGCAGTTCCTCGCCAGCCAGGGCCTGCACAAGGGCGACCGCGTCTTCGTGATGATGCCGCGCATTCCGGAGTGGTGGTTCCTCGTGCTGGGCTGCATCCGGGCGGGCATCGTCTTCATGCCGGGCACGCCCATGCTCACCACCAAGGACATCCGCTACCGGCTGCTGGCCGCGGATGCCAACGGCGTCATCGCCGACACGAGCTGCCTGGACAGGTTCGAGGGCCTGGTGGGCACGGGCCGGGTGGAGACCTGGGTGGCGGTGGGCAAGGCGCCCTCGCCCTGGGTGGTCTACACGCCGGGCGGTGCGGGCACGGGCCAGCACGGCGGGAGCTTCGAGCGCACGCGGGCGGATGACCCGATGCTCATCTATTTC
Source organism: Archangium gephyra (assembly GCF_042230915.1). Classification (GTDB taxonomy): domain Bacteria; phylum Myxococcota; class Myxococcia; order Myxococcales; family Myxococcaceae; genus Archangium; species Archangium gephyra_B. The sequence goes on from NZ_CP102578.1 coordinate 1,688,133, forward strand.
ACCTCGGGCACCACGGGCATGCCGAAGATGGTGCAGCACACGCAGGCCAGCTATGGCCTGGGGCACCAGATCACGGGCCGCTACTGGCTGGACCTGACGCCCGAGGACCGGCACCTGACGCTGTCGGACACGGGCTGGGCCAAGTGCGCGTGGGGCAAGCTGTTCGGCCCGTGGAGCCAGGGCGCCTGCAACGTGGTGTACGACTTCCGGGGGCGCTTCGACGCGGCGCGGATTCTGCGGGTGCTCGAGCGCCAGCGGGTGACGACGTTCTGCGCGCCGCCCACGGCGTGGCGGGCGCTCGTGCTGCAGGACCTGTCGCAGTACGACCTGTCCTCGGTGCGGCACGCGTTGAGCGCGGGCGAGCCGCTCAACCCCGAGGTCATCGACTCGTGGAAGCAGGCCACGGGGTTGCACATCCGCGAGGGCTACGGGCAGACGGAGTCGGTGATGATCGTGGGGATGTTCCCCGCGCTGGAGCCGAAGGTGGGCTCGATGGGCAAGCCGTCGCCGGGCTTCGACGTGTCGGTCATCGACGGTGAGGGCCAGGAGCTGCCCGCGGGCCAGGAGGGAGACATCGCGGTGCGGGTGAAGCCCGTGCCTCCGGTGGGCCTCTTCACCGGCTACCTCAACGACGACTCGGCCAACCTCGCGGCCTTCCGGGGGGACTGGTACGTGACGGGAGACCGGGCCGTGAAGGACGCGGACGGCTACTTCTGGTTCGTGGGCCGCAGTGACGACGTCATCAAGACGTCGGGCTACCGGGTGGGGCCCTTCGAGGTGGAGTCGGCGCTGCTGGAGCACGCGGCGGTGGCGGAGTCCGCGGTGGTGGGCGTCCCGGACGAGCGCATCGGCCAGCGCATCAAGGCGTACGTGGTGCTGGCGCCGGGCTTCCAGGGCTCGGAGGCGCTCGCCGAGGAGCTGCGCGAGTACGTGAAGAAGACGACGGCCCCGTACAAGTACCCGCGCGACATCGAGTTCGTCACGGAGCTGCCCAAGACGGTGAGCGGGAAGATCCGCCGCACCGAGCTGCGCTCCATGGCCCAGCAGCCCGCGAAGAAGGACTGAGCTTCCCCCTTCACGTGCGGAGGCCCGCGGGCAACGGCAGCCCGCGGGCCTTCATGGCTTCATTCGTTGCTTCAGGTGTTACGGGAGCGTGCCGACGTAGGCGGCGATCGTCTTGGTCTGCTCGACGGCCGAGGAGAAGCCCACGCCCACCATGACGGTGTTGTCGGCGGAGGAGAGGTACGACGCGTTGATGGAGCCGTAGGGGTTCACGCCCGCGTTGATCTGATAGATGGGGCCCGTCATGCGCACGCCCGAGGCCGTCAGCTCGATGCGGCGGTAGTAGACGATGAGGGTGCGCAGGTCATGCGTGCCCTGCTGGCCGGCCGCCACGCCCACCACGGCGTACCCATCCGGCACGGAGGCCCACGCCTCGAGCGTCCCGAAGGGGTTGCTGCCCGAGCGGAAGATGGTGCGCGCGCCCATCGAGCCATCGGCGTAGGGCTGGCGGTACTCGACGTGCAGCGTCTCGTAGTTGCTGTCCGAGACGATGCGCGCGCCGATGCCCGTCACCACCTGGCGGTTGCAGCTGGTCCCCGCCAGCGAGCTCACCTCGAGCGACGCGTACGGCTCACGGCCCACTCGGGCGGTGGTGTACGAGCCGATCAGCCCGGGCGCGCAGTAGCACCACGCCGCGGGGTTGGTCCGGTCGCACGGCTCGCAGCCGTAGTCATTGACGGGATCACAGACCGGCGGCTCCCCGCAGTCCGGGTCGAAGTCGGGGCACTCGGGCACGCAGTACGGGTCATCGATGGGGCACACCTTGACGACCGCGCCCTGCACCGAGCCGGACGGCTCGACCACGTCTACGAACTGCGCGTCCTTGGGGTAGTTGATCGCCACGGGCTCGCCGGTGGCGGGGTCCATGATGGACGTGGCCTCATCGGTCGTGCCGCAGGCGGCGAGGAGGGGGAGCAGGGCGGTGGACACCACGAGCAGCATCTTCTTGAACGTCATCGTCATCTCCAGGCAACAGAGGGCCCATGCGTCCGCCGGAGGGCGGAGCGCCAGGTGAATCCGACTGCGTGTGATTGAGTCAGCTGAGCGCCGTCGCCGCTTCGCTGCGTCCGGCCGGCCTCATCCTGGAAACGAAAAAGGCGGGAAAATGTCGCAAAGGCCGGTGACGGATTTTTCCCCGTCCCACGTCCCGGAAATGGAATCCCAGAAATGAAACGGGCCGGAGACCCCGAAGGTCCCCGGCCCGTCATTCCTACCGCCTGAGAGCGGGATGGCTCCCGCTCAGTGCGACGCGACCGCCGGACCGTGCGTCCCGGCGCTGGCGTGCTCCGTACTGGCCGCCGGGCCCACCAGTGAGGACACCTCGTGCTCGCGCAGGCGCAGCAGCGGCCCGGGGAGGAGGCCTCCCAGGAAGGCCAGCGCACACAGGGCCAGCGCGGCGAGGCGCTCGCGCGGGAGCAGGTCCTCCACCGTGTCGAGCACGGAGGCCTGGCCGTGCGCCGGCGTCCCGAGGAAGGTGCGCTGGAAGGCCCGCAGGAAGGTGATGCCGTTGATGGCGGTGGTGAGCAGCAGCGGGAGCGCCACCAGCGGATGGGTGCCGAGGATGCCGTGCAGCAGCAGGTCCTCGCCCACGAAGCTCATGGAGCCCGGGAAGCCCAGGCTGGCGATGCCCAACAGGAAGAAGAGGGCCGCCATCCTCGGGCCGCGGCGCACCAGGCCGCCCAGCCGCGTCATGTCCGCGGTGCCCGTGCGCACCTCGATGGCCCGCACCACCAGCATCAGCCCGGTGAGCGGCAGCGCCGCCGCCACGCTCTGCAGCAGCGCGCCGGCGAGGCTCTCGGTGTTGCGCTCGGCGAGCCCCGCGAGCATCAGCCCCGACTGGCTCACCAGCAGGAAGCCCACCGTGCGGCGCAGGTCCACCTGGGCCAGCGCCAGCACCGCCCCGTACAAGGCGCAGAAGAGGCCCACGCCCTCGAGCAGCGGGCTGAAGGCCATCCACGCCTCCGGCAGCAGCGGCATCGCCACCCGCACCAGCAGGTACAGCCCCGTGTGGGCGCTCACCATCAGCATCCCCACGCCGAAGGGCCCCCGCGCCAGCAGCACCGGCAGCCACGAGTGGAAGGGCACCACCGCCATGCGGAAGGCCACCGCCAGCAGCATCAGCGCCAGGACGGCCGTCTGCCTCGGAGCGGGCACGCCGCGCGCGAGCAGCTCCGGCAGGGCCAGCGGCGCCTGCGCCCCGGACTGCCAGCCCGGCAGCCCCAGCAGCACCACCGCCGCCACCAGCGGCAGCGAGCCCGCCAGCAGGTAGATGCGGAAGGTCCGCAGCGCCCGCGCCTCCGGCTGGGCCTTGGCCCGGCGGGAGATGAGCACCTCCGCCGGCAGCAGCATGGCCACCCAGAAGACGAGCATCATCCCCAGGTCCTGCACGCAGAAGAAGCCGAGCGCGGCGCTCTCGGTGAGCAGCACGGCCCGCAGGGTGGCCACGTCCAGCATCTGACGGGGTCCGGCCGCCACCAGCCCCAGGGTGAGCAGCGCGGTGAGCAGCAGCGCCACCACGCTCATCCCGGTCACCCCCAGCCCCAGGCTCAGCCGCAGCCCCGGCACCTGGCCCCAGGACTCCATCGCCCCCACGGCGCCGGCCTGGAAGAGCGCCAGCACGCCCAACGCCAGCACCAGCGAGAGGGACGCCACCGCCACCGCCACCCGGCGCGCGCGCTCCGGCGCGTACACCCGCCCGAGCACCGCCGCGCCCAGCGCCGGCAGCAGCACCATCATCGAGAGAAGAGGAAGCACACTCACTCGCATCTCACACCGCTCCTGTCGACTTGCCGTCCGAGGGCCCCGGGGCCGCACCGTGCTGGGACTCCACCGCGGTGGGCTCCGCCGCGCGCGGAATCCACCCGCTCAGCACGCCCACCCACAACCGCTCCGCCTTGTCGATCCACGCCCCCATCCACAGCAGCGGGCGCAGCGCCCACTGCTCGTGCAGCACGTCCAGCGCGAAGCGCTCGAGCGCCAGCCGGTAGAAGCGCTGCCGCAGGCCCTCGGGCAGCACGTGGTGGGCCACCGCGACGCTCGGCGGCTTCACGCCCTGGCTGGCCGCGTGCCGCGCCTGCACCTCGCGCAGCGCGGACGGGGCGCGCAGCAGCTGCAGGCAGCGCAGGCACGCGTGGGCCACCAGGTGCACCAGCGCCACCCGGTACCAGCCCAGGCCCACCTCGGCGAAAATGAGTCCCACCTGGGTGAGCACCGCGTACGCCAGCGCGCTCTTCACGTCCGTCTGCACCCGCCACACCAGCGTGGCGTGCAGCGCCGTCAGCAGGCCCACCCCCACCATCACCGCGCCCACCACCGGCGCGCGCTCCAGCAGGGGCGCCGCCCGCAGCAGCAGGTACAGGCCCGCGTGCACCGAGAGCGCCCCGTAGAAGAGCGCGCTCGAGGGCGTCGGCCCCTCCATGGCCCGCGGCAGCCAGCTGCTGAAGGGCAGCTGCGCCGACTTGCCCATGGCCGCCAGCACCAGGCACAGCCCCAGCACCGTCGCCGGCCCCGCGCCCATCACCACCGGCGGGCCCGGCCAGGCCCACTCGCCCAGCGCCTCCACCCACTCCGCGCTCCCGGCGTAGTGGTGCAGCAGCACCACCGCCAGCAGCAGGCCGATGTCACACAGCCGGTAGATGGTGAAGGCCTTCAGCCCCGCCCGCACCGGCGTCGTCCGCTCGTGGAAGAAGCCGATCAGCAGCGCCGAGGTGAGCCCCACCAGCTCCCACCCCACGAAGAGCAGATCGATGCTGCCCGCCTCCACCAGCAGCATCATCCCCGTGGCGAAGAGCGCCAGCAGCAGGAAGAAGCGCGTGAAGCCCGCCTCGCGGTGCAGGTAGTTCACCGAGAAGCGGCCGATGAGCAGGCTGATGGCGCTCGAGAGCACCATCATCGTCACCGACAGCCGGTCCACCAGGAAGGACACCTCGAAGGTGTACGTCCCCGTGGAGAACCACGGGCCCACGTCCACCATCAGCACATCCTGGTGGTGCGTGAGCATGAAGAGCGCCGTCAGCAGCGAGCCCAGGAGCGAGAGCCCCAGGGACCACAGCACGCACCCCGCCACCGTCCGCTCGCTCGGCGTGCGGTGCGCCAAGGCCACCAGCCCCAGCCCCAGGAAGGCGAGCAGGGGCCAGAACGGAACGGTGGTGGCGATCCCTCCCACCACGACGTCACTGAGCTGCATGGATGGAATCTCCCTGAAGAGAGGGGGTGGCGCCGCGTCCCAGGGGGAGCGCCGGGCCCGTGGGCCGCGCCAGTTGGATCAACGCCGGAGGCAGGAAGTCCCGATGCCCCCGGTACCAATCGGTCGAGGTGGCCACCACCGGCAGGGGCTCCGCGGGAGGCACCACCGGACGGAAGCCCTGGGGCGTGAAGCGCATCATGGCGCCCGTCTCCGGGTCCACGCTCACCAGCTGCACCCACTCGTTGCCGACGAGCTCGCGGATGGGCGCCTGGCGCGCGTAGATGGCCGAGAGCGTCTCCACGCTCGCCTCCACCACCAGCAGCAGGCGCATGGGCTCGTGGATTTCAATCATCTGCCGGGGCAGCCCGGTGCGCAGATCGCTCTCCACCCCGTCCATCACCCCGAGCAGGCTGGTGAGGTTGTGGGGCAGCTTGGTGCCGCAGCCGTAGCGGTCATTGTCGACGCACGAGAAGTAGTACTCGAGGTTGATGCCGGCGCCCACCGGCCCCACCGCCAGCAGGATGCGCTCGAGGATGGCCCCGGTGGGGTCGTGGCTGGGGTCGTACGAGTTGAGGAAGGCGCGCCGGTCCAGGAAGAGGCCGCGCGTGAGGGCACGGCGGCCCACGATGCAGGAGGCATTGGTGACGTGGCCGAGCTCGGGGCGGGCCTGGCTGAGGTCCACCGCGCGCTCCTCCACGTGGCGCAGCGCGGCCCGGGGCGAGAGCCGGGACGGAGCGGACTCGAAGCGCCGGCAGCGCTCGTGCGCGGAGAGGGCCCGCGTCGTGTCCATGGCCCGCCGGAGCTCGTCCAGCTCTCCGCGCAGGGGCAGGGGCACCTCCTCCGTGTCGTGGAGCACCACCTCGTCGGTGGTGGTGTTGTGCAGGCCGCCAATGAACCAGGTGGTGGCGGGGATGTGGATGCCGCGCTCGCGCAGGCGCGCCCGTACCTCGGGCCGGTTGGCCATCTCCGCGAAGAGGCGCGCGTTGGCCCCGCCGTGGCGCCCACCGCAGGCGCCGCAGTCATAGGCCGACATGTGCGGGTTGTTGACGCTCACCGCGCCGTGCCCCAACAGCACCACCAGCGGGGCGAAGTCCTTCACCAGCCCCACGTTGTCCAGCAGGGTGGCCACCCGGTCCGCCTTCTCGGCCACGGTGAAGCCCCGCGCCTTGCCCACCTTGGGCGAGGGCAGCGACTCATCGCGCAGGCTCGCCAGCCGCGTGCGCGGCGTGGGCACCATCATCTTGGCGAGCGCCCGGCGCATCCGGTCCACCGGGTGCGGGAAGAAGACGTGCAGCGGCAGCAGCAGCGCGGAGAGCAGTCCCACCAGCGGCGTCAGCAGCCAGCCCAGCTCCAACGAGTGCGCCCCGCCGTGCAGCCAATGGTCGAAGCGGGCCCACAGGGCGCGCACCCGCGCGCGGGCCTGGGCCAGGTGCTCGTGCTCCGGGTGCGGGTGCTCCACCACCTCGTGCGCGGGGGTGACGACCACGGGGCACAGGGCGGCATGGCTCGCGTCGTCCAGGCCCCGGTAGTCCATGGCCACGCCGTAGAAGCCCGCCGCGGCGAACGTCTCGTGCGCGGGGCTCAGCTCCTCGAAGTGCCGGCGGAAGGCCTCCTCGCGGTCGTCGATGCAGAAGAACACCTGGAAGCGGGCGCCGTGCACCGTGCGCAGCGACTCCGGACGCTGCCGGTTCTGCTCGAGCCCGTGCAGCACGTCCATGCGGTAGTGGTGCTCATAGGCCTCCAGCCAGACGCGGCGGCGGGCCTGCTCGTCGAAGGTCTCCAGCCACGTGAGCAGGGTGCGGCGGCGCGACAGCGGGAGCTCGGCCACCTCCGGCGCGGAGAGGCCGGCGAGCTGGGCGAGCTGGAAGAAGCGCCAGCTGCCCTCCTCCTCCGGGCGCTCCTGGAAGGACTGCCGGGGAGGCAGGGTGCGGGCGTGCGCCAGCAGGCCGGAGAGGGGGCCCGTGTAGTCCAGGCGCCGCCGGGCCACGTCGCGCAGCGCATGCAGCTCCAGCGTGAGGCGCACGGCGAGGAAGTCCATCAGCGCGGCCGGCGGCGCTCCCGGCGCGCGGTCCGCGGGGTTCTGCTCCAGGCGGCTCACCATGCCGGCCCAGCCGGGCAGGGCGAGCAGCACGCGGGTGACGTACTCCTCCCACTGCGCCTCGGGCACGCCGAGCGTGGCGAGCGCGGCGAGCACCTCGTCCTGGGCGGACAGGCCCCGGCGCTCGGCCTCGGCGAGCTCCGCCGTCAGCCCCGTCAGCCAGTGGGGCAGCACGCCGCTGCCCCGCAGCTTCAACGCGCGCCACGCGGCGTACAGCCCGCGCTCCCGCTCCGGCATGGGCCAGTGCGACACGCCCTCGTCGAGGAAGGCCGCGCAGGCGCGGATGAGGTGCGGGTGCACCAGGTCGGACGCGTCCTCCCCGGTGACGTCCCGCAGCAACTCGCGGTGGCTGCGCACCGCCTCCGGAGCCGGGGCTTCCGGGGTCTCCGGCGTGAGCAGCGGGGAGCGGCAGGCGGCCCACAGGGCGCTCACCGCGAAGAGCTCCGGCTCCTTGGCCAGGCGCTCGCGCAGCGACGGCACGCCGCCATCCCCACCGAAGGTGGCCGCCAGCTCCCGCGTCACCGCCTTCGGGTCCTCCGTCTTCCACGACGGCCCGAGCAGCGCCGCCGCGAGGTCGTTCAGCGTCCAGTCCTTGCCCACCCGGTCCAGCCACGCGCGCACGCCCTCGGTGGAGCGCTGGAGCAGCCGGGCCCGCGCCGCCTCCGGCACGTCCGGACGCAGCCGCCGCGAGGAGGACTGCTCCTCCAGCTTCCAGCGCAGCGAGGCCGCCGTCTCCACCGGAATGGCATGGCGCAGCGCCAGCCGCTCCACCTCCAGGAGGGAGAGGGCGCCGGGCGAGAGCTCCACCACGGGCTTGCCCGCATGGCGATCGGCCAGGGCCGCCTCCAGGTCCGCATCGGTGATGCGGCCCTGCCCGTACAGCTCGCGGTAGCGCGCCTCCGGGTAGTAGCCCTCCGTCCCGAAGACGGCGCTGGCGGCCTCCACCGCCTCGTGGAAGGGCAGGTGCTGGAAGGCATGCAGCGTGTTGTGGTGCACGAACACGCTGATGGGGCCCTGGGCCGGCAGCAGGTGGGCCGCGTGGGCCAGCACCTCACGCAGGTGCTGGCCACGGTCCACGGGGGTGCCGTGCGGGGAAGGGGAGCTGTGGCTCATCTGGGACTTCCTGGGTTGGGACTAGGCGCTGATGGGGTTGCTTTGGGCGTGCTTCTTGCGAGCGGCGAGCGGGTGCGTGGACAGGCCGCGGTGCTGCTCGAGCCCGCGGATGCGGAGATGACGCCCGGCGCGGGCGAATTCATCCTCCAGCTCGTGCAGCCGCTCCATCACGGTGTGGTCCACCAGGCGTGCGTGCTCGAAGTCCAGCTCCACGTGCTTGACGTGGGCATGCCGCGCAATCTGCTTCTTGAGCTTGAGGTAGTTGCTGAAGACGGCCGCGTGCCGCACGCGCAGCAGCACGCCCTCGCCCTGCGGATGCTCCTCGATGACGGGCCGGAAGAGGCCGCCGAGCGGCGCGCCGTTGACCACGTGCACCACCAGCTTCAGGACGATGCCCGCGGCCACGCCCACCAGCAGATCCGTCGCCAGCGTCACCACCAGCGTGAAGCTGAAGATGGCGAGCTGCTCGGCGCCGATGCGGAACGTCTTCACGAACTCGCTCGGCGAGGCCAGGCGCACGCCGGTGAAGATGAGCATGGCGGCCAGCGCGGCCAGCGGAATCCGGTGGATGAGCATCGGCGCGAAGGTGACGAACAGCAGCAGGAAGAGGCCGTGGAAGAAGTTGGACAGCCGGCTCTTCGCCCCGTAGCCGATGTTGGCCGAGCTGCGGACGATCTCGGAGATCATCGGCAGGCCGCCGATGAGGCCGGCGATGAGGTTGCCCACGCCCGTGGCCAGCAGATCCTTGTCCAGGTCCGAGCGGCGCTTCTGCGGATCCAGCATGTCCACCGCCTTGGCGCTCAGCAGCGACTCGATGCTGCCCACCAGGGAGAACATGGCGATGTACTTGAGCGAGGCCCCCGAGGTGACGACGGAGAAGTCCGGGAAGGTGATGGCGGACAGCAGGTTGCCCGGCAGGTTGACCAGGAAGTTGGGGCCCACCGAGTACACCTGCTGGGAGAAGGTGAAGGTGTGCTCGTGGTCCAGATCGAAGTACAGGCCCAGCGGCACCGCCATGAGCAGCACCAGCAGGGGGGCAGGCACCCGCTTGAGCACGGCCACCTTCTTGGACAGCGCCATGTGCCCGAAGAGCAGCACCAGGCTGATGACGCCGATGAGGGCGATCTCCGGGTTCATCCGCCCCAGGCTCTGGGGAATCTCCCCCAGCAGCGCCAGCGGCTCCTTGGCCTTGGGCGCCACGCCCAGCAGCGTGTGCAGCTGCTTGGAGCAGATGATGACGCCGATGGCCGCCAGCATTCCGTGCACCACCGAGGAGGGGAAGAAGTCCCCGAGCGCCCCGGCGCGCATCAGCGCGAAGACGATCTGCACCGCCGCCGCCACCACGATGGTGGCCAGGGCCCGCCGGTAGCCCAGGGGCATATCACCCTGGCCCAACTCCTGCACGGCGCCGATCGCGATGACGATGAGGCCCGCGGCGGGACCCTTGATGGTCAGCCGGGCGCTTCCCAGCCAGGAGGACATGATGCCGCCCACCACCGCGGTGAGGATGCCGGCCACCGGCGGAAAGCCACTGGCCATGGCAATGCCCAGGCACAGGGGCAGCGCGATGAGGAAGACGAGGAAGCCGGAGACGAGATCGCTCTTCCAGGAAGACGCGTCCGCCTGGTCGGCGGGGGGCGCGGAGGAAGACGTGGGGGGGGATTGCATGGGATTGGATTCTCCTCGTACACGCAGGCCGGCGGGCCAAAGGCATGACGCCGGGGTCCTGCATCTGACCCACCGTGGATGGGACGAGCCACGCCCCGGTTCCAAGGCCGGATTTTTTTCCCTGTTTTCCGGCCATTCCCCTGGTGAGCGGGCGGACAGGCGAGGCGCGTATCTGTCGGGCCCCTGGCCTGTCATGTCCGGCCCGCCCGGGGAGTTCTGGCCCGGTCCACCAGAAATTGAGATGAGCCGGAACCACTGGACGGTTCATTCCGTCTGGAGGGAGGAAGTCATGAAGAGGCGAGGTGCGGGGGGGGCTGGGTCGGCCAACACACCTGATGAGCAGGGGCATGGGACGACAGGTCGCCAGGTGGCTGCAGGACACGGCGGGGGCGGGGAGAGGCAGGGGCGGCGTGTCCGGTAACGAGCAGGCCCGTTTCGAGGCCGAAGTGGAGGCCCTCATGCCCCGGCTGTACCGGTTCTGTCTGACGCTCAGCCGGGACCGGGAGGAGGCGGAGGATCTGCTTCAGGACTCGCTGGTCCGGGCGTACCTGCACCGGGAGAGCTACCAGGGGCATGGCTCCTTCTTCGGCTGGTTGTGCGGAATCGTCCGCAACCAGTTCATCGAGGGCCGGCGGTCGGCCGCCCGGCGCCGCGGCCTGCTGGACAGCGTGCTGGAGGGGGCGGCGTCGGTGCTGGGTTCTCTGTTCACGGGCGGGGTGGAGCAGCCGGATCCCGAGTCCCAGGCGTGCCAGTCCGAGCAGTCGGCGCTGCTGCTGCGCTGTCTGCACGCGCTGCCGGAGAAGTACCGGTTGGTGGTGTTGCTGTGTGACGTAGAAGAGCTGGGCTACGAAGAAGTGGCCTCCATCCTGGGGACGCCGGTGGGGACGGTGAAGAGCCGCCATTCCCGGGGCCGGGCCCAGCTGGGAACGGCATTCCAGGCGGAGCTGGACCAACAGGCGTGCGCGGTGCGCACAGGAGGAGGCTCATGAGCAAGGACGATGAGACGCAGCTGCCGCCGCTCCCGGAGGAAGCCCGCTTCTCCCTCCAGGCCTTTCGCGCCGAGCGGCCCTCTCCGCAGGCCCGGTTCCGCATCCATGCGGCCCTCCAGGCGGCCGACGCCGGCAGGTCCTCGCCGCCGAGGCGCGCTCCGCCGCCGAGGCCCGCACGGTGGCGCTCCTCCCCCGGCCTCCGGGTGGCGATGGGGGCGATGCTGACCGGCGTGCTCATGCTGGGGGTGACGGTCCGTCTCGACGGCGATGACAGCCAGTTCATCTCGCACGAGTCCCTCCCCTCGCGGCACCTGTCCATCCAGCTTCCCAAGGAAGGCTTCGGCTGGGTGGAGCTGCCCTGGAACATCGGAGATCACCCCGAGGGCAAGGCCGTGGTGCACATGGAGACGCCGGCCGAGATGAACTTCCACGAGCACCACGCCGAGCACCTGCCCGCGCTGCAGCTCGTGAGCTGCGAGGGCGACCGCTGCCTGCACCAGTTCGAGGCCCCGAGCGGACCGTCCGCCCAGCCGCTGCGCGTGCGCATCCACAAGCCGGGGCGGTACGAGTTCCGCGTCTCGCACGCCTCCGACGACCGGCAGATCAACGAGCACTTCGTCGTGGACGCGGAGCACTGACGAGCCGGGCTCCCCGGCTCGTCACCTCCTGAGGAAGCCGTGCGGCTCAGAAGTTGAGCACCGCGCCCGCCTCGAGGCCCAGCGCAGAGCGCACCGGCCCGGTCCGCCCCTGGTCCACCTGCAGCAGGCTGAAGCGCGACTGCACGAGGAAACCCTCCATCACGAAGGCCAGCTTCGGGGTGGGCTTGAACTCGTAGCCCAGGCGCACCGTGCCGTTGTGCACCAGGCCCGGCCCGTTGCTCACCAGCGTGGCGCTGCTGAAGGCCGGCGGCGTGCCATCGGCGGGCGGGGTGCCGTAGCCGTAGTTCGGCAGCACCTTCGCGGCGTCCAGCACCTTCTGGTAGCCCGCGAGGCCGTAGACGGCGTGCTGGCTCGTCAACGCCTGGCGCGCCGAGATGTAGCCGCCCACCTCCCTCATGTCATCGGAGAGCCGGCCCTGCGCCAGTGTGTTCAGGCCCAGGTTGGCGGTGTTCTGCCCGAAGTTGAGCTCCACCCGTACCTGGGTGTCCGCGCTGGGGGAGAGCTCGGAGAAGAGTGCCGTGGAGAAGGCGGTGCTGATGCGCTCGGTGGGCTCGCCCAGGTTGAAGGGCAGCCGCGTGGCGATGGCCGAGGCGCCCACCCGGCTCTTGCCGAACTTGTACGCGCCGCGCACCGCCAGCGTGGGCAGGGTGCCAATCTCCAGCGCCGCCTCCTTGGCCGTGTTGTTGGGCGAGGGGAAGCCCACCGCCGCGCCCAGCTCCAGCTCCGGGGTGCTGTAGAGGTACTTGAGCTGCTGGCGCATGAAGCCGGCGTTGCCCGACTCGAAGAGCGCCCCCACCAGGTTGATGCCGTGCGGGTTGAGCGGGGCGTGCAGATCCCAGTCCTGCCCCAGGGAGAGCATGTGGCCGGGCGCGAAGGAGTAGTCCACCCGGGCGATGCGGAGGCGGGGCAGGCTGGCCACCGTGGGCGTGGCCTTGGTGACGTCCACGAAGTCCAGCTCGAGCTGCGCCCGCAGGGGCCCCTTCTCGTTGAGCCAGAAGCCGACGCGCGACTGGGCCACCTGGAAGCTGTAGCGGGCCTTGTCCGGAGCGACGGAGAGGACGGGGTTGCCCGCGGCGGTGATGGCCACCGCGTTGGGCTGGCCGAAGGACTCCACCGCGCTGGTGGAGGCCACGACGCGCACGTTGAACATGCCGTAGAAGCGGAAGAAGTTGCCCTCGTCCGCGGCGGGCGTGGTGGCGGGCTGGGCCGGAGCGGGCGGCGGGGTGTTGGACGGGGGGGGCTCGGCCGGCGCGGGGGCCTGGGCGGATGCGCTGGTGGACGAGCAGAGCCCTCCTGCGACGAGCAGGGCGGCAAGTCGGACATTCTTCATGGCTTCTCCGGGGGGAATGGACCGGGACGGTCCCGTGCGCACGAGACGGCACGGGCGGCGTCGAGGTTCCAGGCCTTCTCCCCTCGGGCCCTCACGGGACATTCCGCCCCACGGGGCATTCTGCCCCGCGCCAGTGGACAGGTTGGACAGGGCAGGGCGGGCGTGGTGTGTGGAGGTCCGCATGAACCTCGCCCGGAAGATCACCCTCGCCCTGGCCCTGCTCGCCTTCGCGGTCATCGCGGGCCTGGAGAGCAACGAGGTCCAGCGGGAGATGTCCCGCTCGGCACAGAGCATGCAAACGGATCATCGTTTGCTCGGCCGTACGCTGGGCAGCTCGTTCGTCCGGGTCTGGGCGCTGGAGGGGAAGGCGCAGGCGGTGACGCTGCTGGAGGAGGCCAACCGCTCCCAGAAAAAGGTGCGGCTGAGCTGGGTGGGCCTGGAGTCGCCCGCGGCGGCGAGCCTGCCCCCGGAGCACCTGGCGGCGTTACACGCCGGCCGGGACACCACCTGGTTGGACGAGCGCCAGAAGCCGGGGGTGCTGCGCTCCTATACGCCGCTGACCATCGGCGAGACGCAGGGGGCCCTGGAGATTCTCGAGCCCCTCACCGAGCAGCAGCTGCACCTGCGCCAGACGGTGACGAGCGCCGCGGTGGCCACGGGCGCCATCGCCCTGGCGTTCCTCCTGGTGGCCATGGCCATGGGCCGCCGGCTGGTGGGCCGCCCCGTGGAGCAGCTGGTGTCGTTGGCGCGGCGCATTGGCGAGGGAGACCTGGAGGCGCGGGTGCACCTGCGCCAGAAGGACGAGCTGGCCACCCTGGCCGATGCGATGAACCAGATGGCCAGCGGGCTGGCGGCCGCTCGCGCGCAGGTGACGGCGGAGACGGCGGCTCGCCTGGCCACGCTCGAGCACCTGCGGCACGCGGACCGGTTGGGCACGGTGGGCAAGCTCGCCTCCGGCGTGGCCCACGAGCTGGGCACGCCGCTCAACGTGGTGCTCGGCCGGGCGAAGATGATCGCCTCGGGCGAGGCCGAGGGCGACGAGACGCGGGAGTGCGCCCTCATCATCACCCAGCAGGTGCAGCACATGACGGGCATCATCCGCCAGTTGCTGGACTTCGCCCGGCGGCGCACGCCCCAGCGGGCCCCCGAGGATTTGACGGAGCTGGTGGCGCGCACGCTGCGGCTGTTGCACCCGATGGCGACGCGGCGCGGCATCATCCTCGCCAGCGAGGCCGAGGGCCCGCTGCGGCTGGATGTGGATGGCGGGCAGCTTCAACAGGCGCTCACCAACCTGGTCGTCAACGGCATCCATGCGATGAAGCGCCCGGGGACGCTGCGGGTGAAGCTGGGCCGTGCGCGCGCCCTGCCTCCGGCGGAGCTGGGCGGCCCCGAGGCGGAGTGGGTACGGCTGGACGTGTTGGACGAGGGGGAGGGCATCTCCCCGGAGACGCTCCCGCGCGTGTTCGAGCCCTTCTTCACCACCAAGGACGTGGGCGAGGGGACGGGCCTGGGGCTGTCCGTCTCCTACGGGCTCATCCGGGACCATGGGGGATGGATATCCGTGAGCAGCGAGCCCGGGCGCGGGAGTTGCTTCTCCATCTTCCTTCCACCCGAGGCCGCTGGGCCTCAGGAGGCCGAGGCATGAGTGCGACGAAGGGCCGCATCCTGGTGGTCGAGGACGAGCGCGAGATGCGCGCGCTGTTGGAGAAGGGGCTGGGGCGCCGGGGGTTCATCCCCACGGTGCGAGGCAGCGCGGAGGAGGCCTTCCCGCTGCTGGAGACGGAGGACTTCGACACCGTCCTGACGGACCTGCGCATGCCGGGGATGGACGGGCTGGCGCTGTGCGAGCGCATCGTCCTCAACCGTCCGGACATTCCGGTGGTGGTACTGACGGCGTTCGGCACGCTGGAGACGGCGGTGGCCGCCATCCGGGCGGGCGCGTACGACTTCGTCACCAAGCCGGTGGACGTGGACGCGCTGGCGCTGGTGCTGGAGCGGGCGGTGCAGCACCGGGCGCTGCGCGAGGAGGTGCGCCGGCTGCGCCAGGCCCTGGGGGATGCGTCCGCCCATGGCGGCTGGGTGGGGGAGAGCCCGGCGCTGCGCCGGGTGTACGAGCTCATCGAGCGGGTGGCGGACTCGGACACCTCGGTGCTGATTACCGGGGAGAGCGGCACGGGCAAGGAGGTGGCGGCCCGGGCCCTGCATGCCCGGGGCCGGCGCCACGCGGGGCCCTTCGTGGCCATCAACTGCGCGGCCATGCCCGAGCAGCTCCTGGAGAGCGAGCTGTTCGGCCACTCGAAGGGCGCCTTCACCGACGCCAAGGCCGCGCGCACCGGCCTCTTCATCAAGGCCAACGGCGGCACCCTCTTCCTGGACGAGGTGGGGGAGATGCCCCTGGCGCTGCAGCCCAAGCTGCTCCGGGCCCTGCAGGAGCGCACGGTGCGTCCGGTGGGAGGCGACACGGAGTTGCCCTTCGACGCGCGCATCGTCGCCGCCACCAACCGAGATTTGGAGCTGGCCGTGGAGGAGGGTCGCTTCCGCGAGGACCTGTACTACCGGCTCAACGTCATCGGCCTGGAGCTGCCGCCGCTGCGCGCCCGCGGCAATGACGTGCTGCTGCTGGCCCAGCGCTTCGTGGAGCACTTCGCCTCGCGCACCGGCAAGCGCGTGCTGGGACTCAGTCCCGCCGCGGCCCAGCGCCTGTTGGCCTACACCTGGCCCGGCAACGTGCGCGAGCTGCAGAACTGCATCGAGCGCGCCGTGGCCCTCACCTCCTACGAGCAGCTCACCGTGGAGGACCTGCCCGAGCGCATCCGCGACTACCGCGCCTCGAGCCGCGCCCAGACGGATGATGTGTCCGAGCTGGTTTCACTCGAGGAGATGGAGCGCCGTTACATCCAGCGCGTGCTGGAGGCGGTGGGCGGCAGCCGCACCCTGGCCTCGCGCATCCTCGGGGTGGACCGGAAGACCATCTACCGCAAGCTGGGCCGGCGCAACGGCGCCATCGAGGACAAGGACGAGAAGCCCTGAGCGGGGCTCGTGTCCTCTGGCACGTGGCGTGCTTCCTCCAGGGCTCCCCCATGGAGGCAGTACCGATGCACCAGAAGACTCAGCAGACGAGGCAGGAGCGTGGTTTCCCCAGCAAGAGCGTGCGCCCGGTTCGCGGGGCGGCGCGCCTTGTCGCGGTGAGCGCGGGGCTGTGGCTCGCGCCCGCGGCCTTCGCGCAGCAGGCGGACGCCACGGAGGAGAACCGCGCGAGCATGGATCGCTTCTTCCCGCTGTCGGAGAGCGCGGCGACGCCGCCCACGTACGTGCGCGCGGAGACGGCGGGCCAGGCGACGTCGAGTGACGGGGCGCAGGGCTATGGCGTCTCGCAGCGGGTGGAGCTGGTGGTGGTGCGGGGCCTGTCGCTGCGCGTGGGCGCGGAGCTGCGCAACAGCGAGAATGGCTTCACGCCGAGCGCGCAGGCGAAGTACCAGTTCCTGCGGCAGGCCGAGCACGGGGTGAACGCGTCGGCGGGCCTGCGCTACAAGCAGCAGGGCTTCCAGTCGACGGGTGGCGAGGCGGAGGCCTTCGCGGCCGCGGGCAGGCGCTGGGGCAACGTGCTGGCCACGCTGAACTTCGCGGTGGGCCGCGAGCTGTCGAGCCCCGAGGGAGACGTGGAGGGCCACCTGGGCGTGGGCTACCTGGTGACGGAGAACCTGGTGGTGGGCCTGAACACGCGCTACCAGCACGAGTTCGAGACGGAGAAGGCGGGCCGTCACCCGGGCCGCGAGTTCGAGCTGATGACGGGCGGGATGGTGGGCTACGGCATCGGCATCGCGGAGCTGTCGTTGCTGGGCGGCTACTACATGCCGCGCGCCTCCAACAGCAGCGGGCCCATGGGCATGCTGCGGCTCGGGCTCAACTTCTGAGCCGGAGCCGCGGACACACCACGCCCCAATAACCCCTCTCCCCTTCGGGAGAGGGACGGGGTGAGGGTGCCACGCTTCCCGGGTTGAGCCCCTGTCCTACGGAGGCGGGCGGGACGGGGGCTCCTCGGCCACGGTGGCTGCGCGGCGGAGACGCCGGGCCGCTCAGAAGATCTCGAACCACGCTTGGCTGTTGGGCGCCGGAACGGGGCACGAGATCGGGTCGCTGTGCCCGAAAATGCGGGTATTATTGGCCCAGATCCGGTTCTGCTGCGCCGCCATCCGGACTGCAGCCGCGAACTGGGGGATGCCGGGACCACACGTGGAGATGTAGATGGCGGCGGGAACCGCCCCCTGCGCCATGTTCCCCTGGATCAGCGCCAGGAAGGTCGACGCGTCGATGTCCACCGTGCCCGGCTGCGCGTTCCCGATCTCATTTGCGTCGCCATGCGCGATGACGACGATCGTCGCGCCAGCGGGGATGCCCAGATTCATCCCGGACACCTGCAGCCACGAGTAGCGCGCGGTGATCGGGTTCCACGCGGCATTCAACTGCGTGTTGATGATGTCCTGGTCCGTCGACATCTGCATCACGTACGTCATCGTTGTTCTCCTGCCCGAGGTGGGTGGGCGTTTCCGGGGCGCTCATCGCTCTCGTTGGCATCCCCTGCTCCATGGACGTCCGAATGACCCGAGCTGTGAACGGTGGATGGGGACGGCCCTGTCACTTCGGGGTGGGGCAGGCACGCTTCCCGGGTTGAGCCCCTGTCCTACGGATGCGAGCGGGACGGGGGCTCCTCGGCGGGGTGGGCATCCAGCTCCTCGCGGTCGAGCGAGGCCGGCAGCAGCGCATTGGCGAGGATGCCGACGAGCGCGGCGAGCGCCATGCCGTGCAGCTCGATGTGCACGCCGCCGAAGGCCACCGGAATCTTCGCGCCGCCCAGGCCCAGCACGAGGATGAGGCTGACGACGATGAGGTTGCGGCTGTGGGCGAAGTCGATGCGCGCCTCGGAGAGGGTGCGGATGCCCACGGAAGCAATCATCCCGAAGAGCAGGATGCTCACGCCGCCGAGCACGCCGGGCGGGAGGCTCTGGAAGACGGCGGCCAGCTTGGGCGACAGGCCGAAGAGCATGGCGAAGCCGGCGGCGATGCGCAGGACGGCGGGATCGTAGACGCGGGTGACGGCGAGCACGCCGGTGTTCTCCGCGTAGGTGGTGGCGGCCGGGCCCCCGAGCACCGCGGAGGCCATGTTGGCGATGCCGTCGGCGAAGAGGGTGCGCGGCAGGCCCGGGCGCTCGAGGAAGTTCTTGCCCACCACGCGGCCGTTCACGATGACGTCGCCAATGTGCTCGATGAAGGTGACGAGCGCCACCGGGGCGAGCACGAAGATGGCGCTCCACGAGAACGTGGGGCCGTGGAAGGGAGGCAGGCCCACCCAGGCGGCGTCGCGGATGGCGTCGAGCCGCGCGGGCTCCACGGCGCCGAGCACCAGCGCGGCGACGTAGCCCGAGATGACGGCGATGAGGATGGGAATCATCTTGAAGAGGCCGCGGGCGAAGACGCTGGTGAGGATGGCGGCCAGCAGCGTGACGAGCGCCAAGCCCCAGTGACTCTGCGCCTGGTTGACGGCGACACCGGCGAGGCTGAGCCCGATGACGATGATGACGGGGCCGGTGACGATGGGGGGGAACACCTGCTGGACGCGCCGGATGCCCACGGCCTTCACCAGGGCGGAGAAGACGAGGTACATGGCGCCAGCGGCGACGAGCCCACCGCCCACGGCGGCGGGACCCTCGGCCTTGAGCACGGCGATGATGGGGGCGATGAAGGCGAAGCTGCTGCCCAGGAAGATGGGTACACCCAGCCCGGTGAGCACGTGGAAGAGGAGGGTGGCGAGCCCGGCGCCGAAGAGGGCGACGCTCGGATTGAGGCCGGTGAGCAGCGGCACCAGCACGGTGGCGCCGAACATGGCGATGGTGTGCTGGAGGCCCAGCACGACCTTCTTCTGGAGCGGGAGGGGCATGGGACGCCCTTAGAGCTTCAGGGGCAGGGTCCGCAAGCGCTTCCCGGTGAGGGTGAAGAGGGCATTGGCCACGGCGGCCGCCACGGGCCCCAGCGGCGGCTCGCCCATGCCCAGCGGCTTGTCACCCTCGCCCATCAGCAGCGTGTCGATCTCCGGCGCCTCCCGCATCGTCAGCAGCGGGTAGGCGTGGAAGTTCTCCTCCTCCACCTGCCCGTCCTTGAGCGTGATCCGCTCGGAGAGGGTGGAGCTCAGGGCCATCATGATGCCGCCCTCCACCTGGGCGGTGGCGCCGTCCGGGTTGATGACGAGCCCGCAGTCCACCGCGCAGGTGATGCGGTGCACCCGCGGCCGGCCACTCTCCACGGAGACCTCGGCCACCTGGGCCACCACGGTGTGCGCGTCCACGGAGCACGCGATGCCGCGCGCCCGGCCCTCGGGAGTCGGCGAGCCCCAGCCCGCGCGCTTCGCCACGGCCTCCAGCGCCTTGCGGAAGCGGCGCCCCAACTCGTCCTCTCCCAGGTGCTTCAGCCGGAAGGCCAGCGGGTCCTCCCCCGCCGCGTGGGCGAGCTCGTCCATGAAGCCCTCCAGCGCGAAGGTGTTGGCCAGCAGGCCCAGGCCCCGCCAGGTGGCGGTGGGCACGGGCAGCTTCACGCGCTGCGCGCGCACCCGGCGGTGGGGCAGGGCGTAGCGGATGGTGGCCCCGCGCCAGGAGCCAGGGTCCGCTCCCAGCACCACCGCCGCCGCCTCGGGTATCAGCGAGAAGAGCACGTCGCCGCTGGCCTGCTGGTGCTCGAAGGCCTGCACCCGGCCGGACTCCAGCGAGGCCCGCAGCACGTGGTGCGTGGGCGGACGGAAGAAGCCATGGCGGAACTCCTCGGCGCGCGTCCACCCCACGTGCACCGGCTTGCCCGTGGCCTGGGACAGCCGCGCGGCCTCGATGGCGGCCTGGGCGTCCAGGCGCCGGCCGAAGCCACCGCCCAGGTACGTGGGGACGAGCTCGATGCTCTCCTCCTCCCGCTCCAGCGCCTTGGCCAGTTGCTTGCGGATGCTCCCGGGCGACTGGGTGGCCATCCACACCCGCACCCGCTCCGGCTTCACCTCCACCAGCGCGGCCTGCGGCTCCAGGTGCGCGTGCGCCGCCAGCGGCGTGCGGTACTCGGCGCTCAGCTGCTTGCCGCGCCCCAGGTGCTCCGCCACGTCGCCCTCGTCCTGGACGATGACGCCGTCTCCCTCCTTCACCGTCGTCAGCGCATCGACGTCCGCCTGCTGCAGGGACTCGCCCCCGGTCCACTCCAGCTCCAGGTGGGCCAGCGCCGCGTGGGCCTGCTCGCGGGACGTGGCGGCCACGGAAGCGAAGTCCTTTCCAATCACCACCTCCACCACGCCCGGCTGCTGGCGGGCCTTGCCCTCGCGGGCGGCGCGCAGCGTGCTCCCCAGCCGCGGCGGACGGGCCGTGGCCCCATACAGCATGCCGGGCAGCCGCTGGTCATAGCCATACACGCCCTGCCCGGTGAGCTTGGCCTCCAGGTCCACGCGCGGCATCGACTGGCCGATGACCTGGAAGTCCTTCACCGGCTTGAGCGCGGGCGGCTGCTCGGGCACCTCCCACGTGCCCGTGTGCCGCGCCACCACCTCGCCGTAGCGCAGCGTGCGCTCGGGCTGGTCGCGCACGCTCAACGTCCCCCCGGCGGCCACGAGCGACGCGGCGGGCACGCCCAGCTGGCGCGCGGCCTCGGTGCGCAGCATCTCGCGGAGCGTGGCGGCCGCCTCGCGCAGGGGCTGGTACAGGCCCACCACCGTCATGCTGCCCGAGGTGCCCCGGTTGTCCACCGGCCCATGCGCGGTGGTGGCATGCACCACCTCCAGTCGCTCCCAGGGGATTTCCAGCTCCTCGGCGGCGAGCTGCCCCAGCGCGGTGTGGATGCCCTGGCCCATCTCCACCTTGGGCAGGTGCAGGCGCACGCGGTCGTCCGGTAGGAGCTCGAACCAGACGGTGGGGTCCAACGCGTCCGAGGACGGCGAGAATCCCTTGTCGAAGGCGCGGGCCACTCCCAGGCGCATGGCGGGCAGGCCCAGGGCCAGGGCCCCCGCGCCGCCGATGCCCAGGCCCAGCAGGAACTGCCGGCGCGTCGGGCGCCAGGACTTCTTCGGAGTCACCGGCTCGCTCATGGCTTCGTCTCCTGGGCAAGCTGCTCGGCCGCCGAGAGCACGGCCTTCTTGATGCGGCAGTAGGTGCCACAGCGGCAGTAGTTGCGCTCCATGGCCTCCACCACCTGGTCGGGCGTGGGGCTGGGGTTGCGCTCCAGCAGGGCGGCCGCCGTCATCATCTGCCCGCTCATGCACCAGCCGCACTGGGGCACCTGCACATCCAGGAACGCCCGCTGCACGGGGTGCAGTTGCGGCTTGCCGTCCGGCCCCGGGCTGGACAGGCCCTCCACGGTGCGGACGCGCGCGCCTTCCAGCGTGGACAGCGGGGTGAGGCAGGCCCGCGTGGCCGCGCCATTCACATGGACGGTGCACGCACCGCAGAGGCCGGCACCGCAGCCGAAGCGGGTGCCCACCAGGCCCAGCTCGTCCCGTAGCACCCAGAGCAGCACGCGGTGGGGGTTCTCGTCGGGAACCTCGTACTCCCGGTCATTGATGAGGAGCTTCATCGGTCTTCCAGATGGTGGGCGGGTGTCCTGCTTCCTCGCCTCCGTGGGGGGGCAAGGAGGATACCTCAGCTCCCTCCACCCGCCTCCATGCTCGCCGCTACTCCGGGTGCGCCTTCCGGGGAAGGCCTCCCCTCGGAGTGTTGATGGCCGCCTGCGGAGCCGGGGGCGGCGGGTCGGGAAATCCACCGAGTCCCCGTGAAAGAGGACCCAGCGGCATCAAACACTTGCAACACCGGGCGAAGTGTTTGGGAGGCATGGTGAATCCACACGCGCGCCGTTAGGCTTTGCATGACAATCTTTGGAAGGAGTTGCGTGCATGCTGAGCCGCCGCCGTTTCCTCCTCACCAGTGCGCTCGCCGCGGGGGCGGGCGCCGTTCCCACCGCATTCGCCGCCAAGGACTCGAAGGACTGGAGCGCCGTGCGGCGGCAGTTCGACCTGGACCCGCGCTACATCCATCTGAGTCAGTTCTTCCTCGCCTCGCATCCGCGCCCCGTGCGCGAGGCCATCGCGAGCTACCGCCAGCAGCTCGAGGCCAACCCGCTCCATACCGTGGAGCGTCTGGTGTTCGGCGGGCCCCAGGACTACGTCCCCACCAAGGTCTGCCACGCCATCGCCTCGTACATCGGCGGGAGCGCCGATGACATCGCGCTGACGCAGAACACCACGACCGGCCTCGCCGTCATCTACCAGGGCCTGCCTTTGAAGCCGGGGGATGAGATCCTCACCACCTCGCACGACCACTTCGTGCACCACGAGGCCATCCGCCTCGCCGCCGAGCGCAGCGGCTCGACGTGGCGCAAGGTTCCGCTCTTCGACGCGTACGACAGCATCTCCGCCGATGCGATGGTCGAGCGTCTGCGCAAGGCCATCCGCCCGGAGACCCGTGTGGTGGGTGTGACGTGGGTGCACTCGAGCAGCGGCCTCAAGCTGCCGCTCCGGCGCATCGCCGATGCCCTCGCGGTGGTCAATCGCGACCGCCCGCCCGAGCGCCGGGTGTTCTTCGTCGTCGATGGGGTCCATGGCCTCGGCGTGGAGGCGCCGGACATCGTGGCCATGGGGATGGATGCGTTCTCGGCGGGGACGCACAAGTGGATCTTCGGTCCGCGCGGCACCGGTTTCGTCTGGGCCCGTCCCGAGGTGTGGTCCGTGATGCGGCCCCTCATGCCGAGCACCTCGTCCGCCGAGCTGTTCTTCGCCTGGGCCGGTGAGAAGCCGCCCGACATGCCCGCCCGCGCCACCTGGTTCTCCCCCGGCGGCTTCCAGGCCTTCGAGCACTACTGGGCCGTCCCCGCCGCCTTCGAGTTCCATCGGGCCATCGGCCCCCAACGCATCACCGGGCGCATCCACGAGTTGAATGCGCAGATGCGCGAGGGTCTGGCGAAGATGCCTCACGTCACCCTGTACACGCCGCGCTCGGCCGAGCTCTCCTCGGGCATGGTCTGCTTCGACGTGAAGGGGATGGGGCCCCAGCAGGTCGTCCAGCGGCTCGCGGAGAAGAACAGGATTCTGGCCTCGACCACGCCCTATGCGGTGCCTTTTGCGCGCGTGGCCTTCGGCATCCAGAACACCCCGGATGAGGTGGAGAAGGCGCTCGCTGCGATTCGCTCCATGGCGTGAGCGGCTCCCGAGTTCATGGGGCTCAACCCGGGGCCCGGATACCCTCACCCCGTCCCTCTCCCAGAGGGAGAGGGGAGTTGGGCGGAGTGGGGGGAGTTGGGGATCTGGGCGGAGTGGGGGAGTGGGGGAGTGGGGCGACGGGGGCTTGCTTCAGCTCCAGTCCGAGTGGACGAAGCCCGCCTCGGGCTTGTCCCGGCGCTGGTAGGTGTGTGCGCCGAAGGCGTCTCGCTGCGCCTGCGTGAGGTTCTGCGGCAGCTCCGCGCTCCGGTAGCTGTCGTAGTAGGCCAGGCTCGCGCTGAACACCGGCACCGGCACCCCCAGCCGCGCCGCCACCCCCACCGTCCTCCTCCACGCCGGCGCCATCTTCTCCAGCACCGGCGCCAGGCTGTCCGCCAACATCAGGTTCGGCAGGTCCGGCTTCTTCTCGAACGCCTCCCGCAGCGGCGTCAGCAGCTTCGCCCGGATGATGCACCCCGCCCGCCAGATGCGCGCCATCTCCGCCAGCGACACGTTCCACTTGTACTCGTTCGACGCCGCCTGGATCAGCCTCATCCCCTGCGCGTACGTCACCACCCTCGCCGCGTACAGCGCGTCATGCACCCACGCCGCCAGGTTCGTCTTCTCCTCCGCTGACAACTGCTCACCCTGAGGCCCGCGCAGCACGCGGCTCGCCGCCACGCGCTCGTCCTTCATCGAGGACAGGTTGCGCGCGTCCAGCGCCCCCGCGATCGACGGCACCGGCACCCCCAGGTCCAAGGACACCTGCACCGTCCACTTCCCCGTCCCCTTCTGCCCCGCCTTGTCCAACACCTGGTCCACCAGCGGCTTGCCCGTCTCCGCGTCCTTCTTGCGCAGCACCTTGATGGTGGTCTCCAGCAGGAAGGACTCGGCGATTCCCTCGTTCCACTTGGAGAACAGGTCCGCCAGCTGCTCCGCCGGCAGCCCGAGCCCCCGGCGCAGCAGGTCGTACGTCTCCGCCAGCAGCTGCATGTCCGCGTACTCGATGCCGTTGTGCACCATCTTCACGAAGTGCCCCGCGCCATCCGGGCCCACGTGCGTGACGCACATCCCCGCCTCGCTCTTCGCGGCAATCGCCTCCAGCACCGGGCGCACCTGCGCGTACGCCTCCGCCGGCCCTCCCGGCATGATCGACGGGCCGTACCGCGCTCCCTCCTCTCCGCCCGATACCCCCACCCCCATGAAGTGTAGCCCCTTCTGCTTCCACGCCTCCTCGCGCTTGCGCGTGTCGTGGAACCAGGAGTTGCCACAGTCCAGCACCACGTCCCCCGGCTGCAGCAGCGGCTCCAGCTTCTCCATCATCGAGTCCACCGCCGCTCCCGCCGTCACCATCAGCATGATGCGCCGCGGCCGCTCCAGCGCCGCCA
The DNA here is from genome assembly GCF_042230915.1 of Archangium gephyra. Lineage (GTDB taxonomy): Bacteria > Myxococcota > Myxococcia > Myxococcales > Myxococcaceae > Archangium > Archangium gephyra_B. The sequence continues at coordinate 1,712,830 of NZ_CP102578.1, forward strand.
CGAAGTCCTCCAGCCGCGCGTGCCCCTTCAGGCTCTCGGGCGCGCCCTTCGTGCGCAGCTCGTCGAAGCGCTCCGGGTGCCGGTCCCACACCGCCACCCGGTAGCCGTGGTCCGCCACGTTCAGCGCGAGGCTCTGCCCCATCACCCCCATCCCCGCTACCCCGAACTGCGCGCGCCCTTGCTGCCCCTGTGCTGTGGTCATTGCGTTGGCTCCTGTCAGCTCCGTGTCCTGGCCCGCCGCGCTCCGGTCCATCATCCACTGCGTGTGCTCCACCTTCGCCGCCGGCAGATCCTCGCCCGCCAGCACCCGGCGCACCATGTCCCGCTTGCCCGCCCCGCTCACCAGCCCCAGCACCTTCCTCGCCGAGCGCAACACCGGTAGCGTCAGCGTCATCCTCCACGGCGGCGGCTTGGGCCCCACCACCGCCAGCACCCGCCGCTCCTGCTCCTGCAACGCCGCGTGCCCCGGGAAGAGCGACGCCGTGTGTCCGTCCTCGCCCATCCCCAGCACCACCACGTCCAGCACCGGCGGCAGCTGCTTCGCGTAGTCCCTCGCCGCCTGCTCCCGGTCCGCCCGCTCTCCCTGCATCCGGAAGATTTGATGCGGCCCCACCCCCAGCGGCTTGAAGAGCGCCTCCTCCGCCAACAGGTAGTTGCTCTCCGGGTGGTCCGGCGGCACGAAGCGCTCGTCCACGAAGTAGAAGTCCACCAGCGCCCACGGCACGTCCCGCTTCGCCAGCTCCCGGTACACCGGCCCCGGCGTGCTCCCGCCCGACAGCGCCAGGCTCGCCCGCTGCCCTCCCGCCACCGCCTCCACCAGCTGCCTCGCCACCCAGTCAGCGCCCGCTCGCGCCAGCTCCTCCTTCTCCACCACGATGGGCACCGGCCTCATCCCTTCAGCTCCTTCCAGCGCCGCCCATCCCGCGACAGCAGCGCCTCCGCCGCGTCCGGCCCCTCACTCCCCGGCTCGTACGCGTGCAGCGCTCCTCCCTTCCCCGAGTCCAGCGACTCGAGGATGGGCGTCACCCAGCCCCACGCCTGCTCCACGCTGTCCTGCCGCGCGAAGAGCGTCGTGTTGCCCCTCATGCAGTCCAGCATCAGCCGCTCGTACGCCTCCGGCACCGGCTTGTGGAAGCTGTTGGCGTAGTCGAAGTCCATCGTCACCCCGGCGATGTTGATGTCCTCGCCCGGCACCTTCGACTCGAAGCTCAGCGCAATGCCCTCGCGCGGCTGGATGCGCAGCGTCAGCACGTTGGGCTGCAGCCGCTGGCACGTGTCGCTCGTGTTGAAGAGGCAGTGCGGCACGGACTTGTAGTGGATGGACACCTCCGTCACCCGCTTGCTCAGGCTCTTGCCCGCGCGCACGTAGAAGGGCACCCCCTGCCACCGCCACGTGTCGATGTACGTCTTCATCGCCACGTAGGTGGGCGTCTTCGACTCCTTGCCCACCCCGTTCTCCTCCTGGTAGCCCCGGTACTGCCCCTGCACCACGTACTTCTCCACCTCCCGGCCCACCATGGGACGCAGCGCCCGGAACACCTTGTTCTTCTCGTCCCGGATGTCCTCCGAGGCGAACGACACCGGCGGCTCCATCGCGCACAGCGCCAGCACCTGCAACAGGTGGTTCTGCACCATGTCCCGGATGACGCCCGTCTCGTCGTAGAAGCGCCCCCGTCCCTCCACTCCAATCTTCTCCGCCGCTGTTATCTCCACGTGGTCGATGTGCTGCCGGTTCCACAGCGGCTCGAAGATGGCGTTGGCGAAGCGGAAGACGAGGATGTTCTGCACCGTCTCCTTCCCCAGGTAGTGGTCGATGCGGAAGATCTGCTTCTCGTCCAGCACCGCCGCCAGCGCCCGGTTGAGCTCCTTCGCCGTCGTCAGGTCCCTGCCAAACGGCTTCTCGATGACGAGCCGCCGCCAGGGCCGCTTCACCTCCGGATCCTCCCGGTACAGCAGCCCGGAGCCGGACAGGCCCTCGAGCAGCGCGGGGAAGGTGGAGGCCGGCGTGGCCAGGTAGTAGAGCTGGTTGCCCTGCGTGCCGAAGCGCTCGGAGATGCGCTCCAGGTGCTCGCGCAGGCGCACGTAGGACTCCGGGTCGTCGTAGGCCCCCGTCATCATCTCCAGCCTGGAGGCCAGCCGCTCCCACGTGGCCTCGTCCAGCGGCTGCGTGCGCGCGAACTTCTTCAGGCCCTCCTTCACCTGGGCGCGGAACTGCTCCAGGTTGTGCTCCGAGCGGCTGAAGGCCACCACCGCGAACTGGTCCGGCAGCTGCCCCTGCCGCGCCAGCTCGAAGAGCGCCGGGAAGAGCTTGCGCTGCGCCAGGTCTCCCGTGGCCCCGAAGAGGACCATGATGCAGGGGTCCGGCCTGCCCGCCCGTAGCAGCGGATCTCCCTCGCGGGGATGGGTCTCGATGTGCACGCCCTGCTCGTCCATGTCGCCCTCCGGAACGGCGGATGCGGGGGAACATATGCGCTCGTCCGCCCGCGGGTGCATCAATACGTCGTCACACGCCCCCTCCCACGGGGCCGACTCCGCCGTCCGCTGCTGGATGGGAGCGGCGCAAGCGTTGGCCGGATGACGGGCCTGGAGGCCCCCACTCGGGGGTGCTCGGGGCGGGCGCGTATGCTGGCACGGTACACCCCCGAGTCCTTCCCCCCGGAGGCTCCAGGCCCTCCGCCCCGAGAGTGTCGCCATGTACGAGTCCGCGCTCGCCCGCCAGGTGCTCGAGACCGTCCTCCAACAGGCCGTCTTCCACCGGGCCTCGCGCATCCGCGTGGTGCGCGGCTGGGTGGCGGAGACGGAGTCCCTGTCTCCCGAGCACCTGTCCTCCCAGTTCGCCACCCAGGCGCGGGGCACGCGCGCCGAGGGGGCCCGGCTCCTCCTTAACCTCATCCACGTGGAGGTGCGCTGCCGCACGTGCGGCCGCACCTACGCCCCCGAGCACCACCGGCCGCGCTGCCCCGTCTGCGGCAGCGCCGATGGCGAGCAGCTCGGGCAGACGGGGCTCGCCGTCACCGCCATCGAAGTGGAGTGAGCCCGCTCACGTCCTGTGAAACAGGCCCTACCCCGTACATCCGGGGCCTCCACCCACCGGCCGGGTAACCTCCGCGCCGGAGGTGCGGTGGATGCACGACGAGATGGGTGGCGCGGGCGGGTGGCCCCTGCTGGAGCTGGCGCCGGGCGAGCGCGTGGCGGGCTTCACCCTCGAGGGGAAGATCGCCACCGGCAGCTTCGGCACCGTCTTCAAGGCCTCGCGGGACGGGCGCTCCTTCGCCGTGAAGCTGGTGCGCATGGGCCCGCGCGGCGAGCGCGAGGTGGATGCGCTGCGCCGCGCCCAGTTCCCCAACGTCGTCGGCTTCCTCGGCTACGGCCTCTGGCCTGACGAGGCGCCCCGCTTCCTCGTCCTGGCCCTGGAGCTGGTGGAGGGCCGCCCGCTGGACGTCTGGGTCCGGGAGGAGAACCCGTCCGCGCTCGAGCTGGTGCGGCGTGTGCTGCTGCCCCTGGCGGGCACCCTGGCCGACGTGCATGCCGCGGGCGTGGTGCACCGGGACGTGAAGGAAGCCAACATCCTCATGCGCCAGGCGGACGCCCAGCCGGTGCTGGTGGACTTCGGCGCGGCCGCGTACGAGGGCGCCCGGCGCCTGACGATGCAGCTGCCGCCCGGCACCCCGGAGTACCGCAGCCCCGAGGCCCTGCGCTTCGCCCGGCAGTGGGAGGGTGAGCCGTACCCCTTCGGCCCGGCGGACGACCTGTGGGCGCTGGGCGTCGCGCTCTACTGGCTCCTCACGCGCGAGCTGCCCTTCGGCGACAGGAAGGACCCGGCCCTGGTGCGCGTCATCCTCGAGGAGACGCCCCCGGCTCCGCAGGCGCTCAACCCGCGCGTGCCCCCGGCGCTCGGCGCGCTGTGCCTGCGCATGCTGGAGAAGGCCCCCGAGGCGCGTTACGCGGATGCCGTGGCGCTCGAGGAGGCCCTGGAGGCCGCGGCGGCCCTGGCGGATGACGCCTGGCGCGTGCCGCTGTTTCCCGGGGGCCGGCTGGAGACGCACGCCGCACCGGCTCCGGTGGCGCGGAGGTGGCCGTGGGCCGCCGGGCTCGGGCTCGGCGCCGCCGTGCTGGTGGGCGTCTTCCTGTCTGCCTCCGGGCGGCGTGCTCCCGGGGCAGAGGTGCCCGCCGCGGAGGCCGCGCAAGCCCTTCAACGAACTGGGTCAACCACCCCTGGCCCTTCGCCGCAGGCTGTCCCCCGCCGGGAAATGGCGTCTCCCCAGCCCACGGGAGACGTGGATTCCGGCACGGCACCTGAGGCGTCACCCACTCCCGCGCCCGTCGCCCGTGCGACGGCGCGAAGCGAGGAACCCGCGATGACGACATCCCAGAAAACCCGTTCCCTGCTTGCCGCCGGCTGCCTCGCTGGCTCCGCTTGCGCGGGCGGTCCGCAGCAGCGTCCGCCTCCCGAGCCCGCCGAGTGCCCGCCCGGCGCCGACGCCACCCGCGAGCGCTTCCAGATTCCCGTGGGAGGCAGGCACTTCACCGTCTTTCCGGCCTTCGAGAGGACCCGTATCGCCGTCATCCGCGAGGGCGAGGTCACCGTCGAGATGGTGGCCGACTGGGGACAGCTGCCGGCGCCCACCCGCTTCAGGGGCCAGGCCATCTTCGGGACGGGGCGTGTCTACGGCCGGTTCACCGAGGCCCTCCTGCCCGGAGGGGAGACCGTGCCCATCTGTCTGGAGTGGGTGTCTTCCTCCGGCGTTGGCTGGGAGATGGAACCGGGGAGCACGGCGAAGGAAGCTCGCATCTGGTGGGATCCGCGCATCATGTCCGTGCTCAGCTTCCGCTAGCTCCTCGCGCTGGAGGCCGTTTCCCGTGCTCGTATCCCCCCCCTGGTCCCTCCTGGCACTCCTGTCTCTTCGAGGCGCCGCCGTCATGGAGCCCCCACCGGGGGCCCGCTGCGAAGACGTTCAGCGCATCGAACTGGCACTCGAACCCACCGCCGCGGACCGGGAGATCTGCGTCAGCCCCGGGCTCACGACGAGCCTGCGTTTCGACGCTCCCGCGCTCGTGGATCTGCAGGACGAGGTGCACTTCGAGGCGGTGGTCCGTAACCCCCAGCTGCTCACGCTGATGCCGCCGCCCGAGATGAGCGCGGGAGAACGGCTGCGGCTCACGGTGCGCTTCGGGGGAGAACCGGCCTCGAGTGGCACCACGTTGATGCTGGTGGGCCATTCGGGGCAGGCGACGCACCATGTGGAGGTGTCGCGCGACGAGCGCACCCGGGAGTCGCTCCGGCAGGAGTTGCTGCAGGAGCGTGCCAGGACGGCGCAACTGCGCGAAGCACTGGCGAGAACCCAGGCCCTGCTCGACCAGTCGGGGGGACTGCGGAGCCTCATCGCCAGCGGGACGATGGGGAGCAATGGCGTCCACGCCCAGATGCTCAAGGTGGAATTGATCGGGCCGCAGGAAGGGGGCCTCTCCTGGGTGAGTGGGAACAGCTACCGTGGAAACACGAGCGTGGCGGCGGAGGTGTGGCTGAGGAACTCCGGGCCAGAGCCGTGGCGGGTGGCTGGAGGCTCGCTGGTGGACGCACGGGGCGTGGAGATGAAGGGGCTGAAGTTCCGGCAGGACGAGCCCGTTGCGTCCGAGAAGCCCAAACCGGTCATCGTGGAGGTGGATGCGTCCTACGCGCAGGCTCGCGGCGAGTTGACGCTGACGCTGTGGGACGAGGCAGGACGCACCATCACCTTTCCCAAGGTGACGTTCCCGTAGACGGGGAAGGAATTCGCAGGGGCCTGCCCGCGATGTGACCGTGCTCAGTCCGTGCCCTGCGGCACCCAGCGCCGGGCCTTGCTGCGCAACTGCTCCAGCTGCTGCCAGTGCCGCTCCACCGCCTCGCGCCCCGGCCGCGTCACCGCGATGCGCGTCAGCGGCGTCTTGCCCTTGAACTGCTTCTCCACCGTCACCAGCCCCGCCTCCTCCAGCTTCGACAGGTGGCTGGACAGGTTGCCCTTGGACAGGCCGGTGAGCCGCTGCAGGTACAGGAAGTCCGCGCTCTCGCACGACGTCAGCGCGGTGAGCAGCGCCAGCCGCGCGGGCTCGTGGACGAGCCGGTCCAACGCCGCCAGCTCCTCGAAGGGCGCTTTCATCCCGGCACCTCCTCGGTCTCCGGCTCGGGCGCGTGCCCCAGCGTGCGCACCAGCAGGCGATGATCCATCACCCCCATCACCAGCACGGCCACGCCCCACGTGCCCGCCAGCGTCACCGCCGCGCCCCGCGTGTCCGAGGTGAAGGGCAGCGTCCGCAGCAGCGCGTACACCGGGTTGGCCTCCACCGCGTGCAGCACCGCCAGGAGCGCGAAGCCCGCGGCCACGCCGAGGTAGTGGCGCGCCACCCGGCCGCTCCAGTGCCAGTACCACACCATGCCCAGCGCCGAGACGACGAGGAACCAGGACAGCGGAACCTCGCCGGCCGGTGTCAGCCCGGAGCCGCGGATCAGCGCCGTGAGCAGCCCCACGAGGAGCCCCACCCCCAGCGACACGACGAGGGCCCGCTGCATGCGCTGGCGCGTGGTGGCCGTCAGCTGCACCTCGCCGAAGCGCTGGCGGTAGTAGCGCCCCACCCAGGCGTAGAGCCCCGTGGCCAGCAGCTGCCCGCCCAACAGGGTGAGCAGCCCCAGCGCGAGCCGCGCCTTCGCGTCCACGCCCTCGGGCTGCGGCAGGGCCAGCCACGCCGCGAAGGCGAGCTGCACCACCCCGAAGGGCACGAAGCGCAGGCCCTGCAGCCAGGGGTAATACGTCGTCACGAACTGGATGCGCTGCAGCAGTTGCTCGGACATGACAGCCTCCCCCTCGGCGGGGCAGACGGGTTTGCGTTACAAACCAAGAGGTAACGCGCCTGCCCGCTCGGTGTCAACAACCAGTTTGTGATGCAAACCGGCTCGGGCTCACCAGGTGCCGACGCCGAGGTGCAGCCCGCCGCGGGCCTCAATCTCCTCCAGCAGGGCGGAGCCGCCGAGGGCGTGGCCATAGGCGGGCATGGACTCGGTGACGAGCCGGCCGTCGTCGCGGGCGAGGTACGTCACCGGGGCGGCGAGGCGGGAGAAGCCGCAGGCGCGCAGCAGCTTCTCCGCGTTGCGGCCGATGAGGAAGGCGAGGGCGAGCTCCACGCCGTGCCCGGCGAGCAGCGCCAGCACACGCTGGGTGAGGAGCGTGCCGAGTCCCTGCCGCTGGTACTCGGGCGCCACGGCGATGCCCAGGCCCGCCACCTTCACCATGCGGCCGCCCAGCATCACCTCGCGGAAGGCGACGGTGCGGAAGCCCGCGAGCGCTCCACCCCGCCGCACCGTCACCACCAGGTCCGGCCGCGTGTCGTAGTAGTAGCGGCCCTGCACCGAGGACTCGCCCGGGAAGCAGCGGGCCACCAGCGCGCACAGCTCCGCCTCCAGCGCGGGCGGCAGGGCTCCGGCGTCGTGCACCTCGAGCGCCTCGTACACGCCCGGGGCGGGCCGGACCCTCCCGCGCGCCTTCACCGTCTCGTTGTAGAGCACCACCTTGTGCAGCTCCACGGTGCCGCCGAAGACGGAGAGGCACAGCAAGTCGCGCAGCATCCCCTCGGCGCCCTCGCTCTTGCGCAGGCCCTTGCCCCCCAGCACGCGGATGAGGCCCTGGGCCGCGTCCACCGCCGCCTCCACGCCGTGCAGCTTGATGATGGACAGGGTGCCGAAGACGTCCTCGCCCCGGGCGAGCGCGCCGAGCGCCGAGTCCAGCAGCGCCTCCAGCGTCTCCTCGGCCACGCGCATGCGCACCAGCCGCTCCTGAATGTACTGGTGGCGCCCCAGGGGCTCGCCGAAGGTGCGGCGCGACTGTGCATGCGCCAGCCCGCGCTCCAGGCAGCGGCGCACCGCCGCGAGGTACAGCACCCCGGTGAGCAGCCGCTCCTCGGTGAAGGTGATGCGGAACAGGCGCACGCCATCCCCCGGCTCGCCGAGCCGCGCGTCCGCGGGCAGCGTCACCTTCCGGGCGATGAGGTTGCCGGTGGCGGAGGTGGCCAGGCCCGTGAGGTCCGTCACCGGGCGCAGGTGCACGCCCGGCCGGGCCGTCTCCAGCAGGAAGAGGTTCACCGCGTGCGAGGGAGCCACGCCGGCCAGCCGCGCCGAGACGATGGCCAGGTCCGCGGGCCCCGCGTTGGTGATGCTGCACTTGCGCGCGTCCAGCCGCAGGCCCTCGGGCGTGGGCTCCACCCGCGCGCGCAGGGCGAGGATGTCCGTGCCCGCGCGCGGCTCGGTGTTGGCCACCGCGCCCACCCATTCGCCCGACAGCAGGCGAGGCAGGTAGCGGGCGCGCTGGGCCTCCGTCCCGGCCCGGGCCAGCAGCCGCACGCAGACGAGGTGCGAGAGCAGCGAGGTGGCCAGCCCGAGGTCCCCCGAGCCCGCCGCGAAGCCCGCCAGCGCATGCACCGCGCCGGACAGCCCCTCGCCTCCCAGGGAAGGTTCCAGCGCCGCGCGGAACATGCCCGCCTCGCCGAGCCACGGGAACGCCGCGCGGTCGAACCCCGGGGCCGCGGCCGTGCCCTTGCGCCGCTTGCGGCCCTCCTTCGCGCGCTCGGCGCGGTAGCGCTCACCCAGGGCGCGGAATTGCTCGTGAAGCGCGCTCCTCATACCGGCCTCCAGTCAGGCCGAGTCTACACCCGTGCGGGGCTCTGGCCGGTGACCGCTGGTATTTCAGGCCTTCGCCAGCGCCTGCTCCAGGCGGACGGCCTCCTGCCGCACCTCGTCCGTCTCGGGCAGCGGCAGGGCCAGCACCTTCTTCACCTGCTCGCGCGCCTTGGCCTCCTGTCCGGTCCGCGACAGGGCCAGGGCCAGGTTGAGCAGAGGCTCGGGCCGCTGGGGGGCTCGCCGTACGGCCTCCTCCAGCACGGTGAGGGCGCGCGGGAGGTGTTGCCCTTCCGGCTCGGAGGGCATGCGCAGCAGCAACTGGCCCAGGTTGTTGGCGGCGCGCCAGCCGTCGGGCGCCAGGCCCATGCCCGCCTCGTAGGCCTCCACCGCCTTGTCGTACGCGGGCGGCTCCTGCGCCTCGTAGCAGGTGGCCTCCGCCATCTTCAGGGACTCGGTGGCCAGCCCCAGCGAGTCCATGGTGCGGCACAGGTGCAGCACCTGGGGGAACTGGCCGCGCGCCAGCATGAGCTGCGCCAGGTTGGCCTGCGCGTCGGGATCCTTGGGCCGCTGGGCCGCCAGCGCCGAGGCCGCCTTGTAGGAGGAATTCACGTCACGCAGCGCCATGCTCAGCACGGTGAGGGACGCGAGCAGGCGGGGGTGGCGGGGCAGCGCCTTGAGGCCCTGCTCGAGCACGCGCTTGGCGCCCAGCAAGTCGTCCCGCGACGCGAGCGCATGCGATAGGCTGAGGTACGCGGGCATGAAGCCGGGCTGCTGGGCGATGACCTGCCGCAGCGTGGCGAGGCCCTCCTCGTCCTTGCCCGCCTCGAGCTGCACCTGCCCCAGCCGGTAGCGGAAGACGGCGTTGTCCGGGCCGGACTGCACGGCCTTGGCGAGCGCCTCCAGCGCCTGCTCCGTCTTGTCCTGCTTGATGAGCATCATCCCGCGGCCGAAGTGGGCCTCGGCGCGCTGGGGCTCCTTCGCGAGCACCTGCTGGTAGCCCTTGAGGGCCACGTCGAGCTGGCCCTTCTGGGCGGCGATGTTCGCGCGCAGCAGCACGGCGTCCCCGCTGGGGCCCTGGGCCTCGAGCCTGGCGATGAGCTCCTCGGCCTGGGGCAGCTTGCCCTCCAGCAGGGTCAGCTTGGCCAGCACCACCAGGGCTTCCCGGTTCGCCGGCTGATGGGCGAGGACCTTCTTCGCCTCCGCATGGGCCTTGGCCAGCTGCCCCGCCGCGAGGAGCTTCTCGAGAGGATTCATGGCGTACGAGTGTCCCCCAGGGGCTCGGGGGCTGTCGAGCATGCGCTGGAAATGCGAAGGGCCCCGCCGAAGCGAGGCCCTGGGTACAGCGGACGAACGGAGGCTTACCAGCCGCCGCCGAAGACCTTGTCCGCCGCGTTCGCGATGCCACCGCCGATGTCCTTCACGGTGTCCACGGCCTTGCCCACGTCCAGCTCCACGCCGAACTCCACGCTGCCGCCGATGCCCAGCGCGGCGCCCACGTCGAAGTTGGCCGACAGCTTGCCGTCCTGCAGGCCCACGTTCGCCTCGAACTCGGCGCCGATACCGGCGAAGGCCTCCGCGCCCACCGTGGCGGTGGCGGGACCGATCTCCTGCGACACCTCACCGCTGGCGCGGGCACCGGCGAACGCCTCGCCGCCGACATTGGCCGCCACGTCGCCGTGGAGCGGATCCACCACCACCTGGCCCGTCACGCTGGCCTCGGCGCCCACGTTGCCCTCGGCCTGCCACGACGTCTTGCCCACCGGGCTGTCCACGTGGCCTTCCACCGAGCCGCGCACCAGGTCCGCCTTCGCCGAGGCGCTGCCCGAGGCGATCACCTTGCCGTTGGCCGGATCGAAGGCCACCGAGCCGTTGGCGTTGGCACCGGCCGTGAGGGCCTGGCCCTCCACCGTGTTGTGGAAGGAGCCGTTCACGTCACCGGAGGTGTGCGAGCCCTGGAAGGCCGCCCACTCCTTGCCGACGCTCCCGGAGACCAGCTCCTGCTCGTAGCCGCTCGTCTCCAGCGTCTTCTGGATGGACGTCTGCTCGGGGCTCTTGGTCTCCGTGGTGCTGGTGGTGCGGCGCTGGCCGTCGATCAGCCCCTGCTCGTGCGGGGTGAGCGTCTCGCCGCGCTTCTGCTTGGCCGTGATGGACTCGAGCTCCGCCTTGCGCGCCGGGTTGTTGTCCGCGCGGAAGTCCCGCTGCACCTCGCGATACGCCTGGTTGCGCTCCGCACCGGGCTCGGCGCGGGTCTGCGACACGGGGCGGTAGCGGTTGAACTCAGCGGAACGCGAGATCGAGGTCATGGCGGGGGCTCCGGGGATTTTGGCGAGTGCTGCGTTGAAAGGGTTATCGGCGGCACCCGCGCGAAGTTTCCTGTCTCCTGATTATTCGTGCATTTTCCCGGGCCTACTCCGCGTCCTCCCCAGGGATTCCGGGCACATAGCGACCCGGGGCCAGGATGCCGGCTGGATCAACGGCCTGCTTCAGGCGCCGCAGGAGCGCGGGCGAGTCATCCCCGGTGGGCAGGGCGTCCTGCGCCGACTGGAGGCCGAGCCGGGTCGGGTAGTAGCCGGCGCCGGTCAGCTCGCGCGCCAGCGCCCGGTAGCAGGCCAGGGCGCGCTCGTCCTCCCCGCGCTTGTCGCGATCGAAAGCGAGGGCCACCACCAGGTACAGGCAACGGGCGGAGTGAGCCAGCAGCGCCAGGTTGGGCTCGAAGCCGAACATGCGGGGGAGGCGGTCCGCGATGGCCATGGCGCGTTGGGCCTCCTCGCCCGTGAAGGGCAGGGCCACCGAGCACCAGATGAAGCCGCAGCGGTCCCGGTCCGGGTGCGGCTCCTCCGGCTGGGGTGTGCGCTTGCGCCAGTACGTCATGGCCATGTTGGCGTCCGTCGGCACACCCTGGAAGGGGCTCTCTCCGTCCGGAGGCGGCGGCGAGAGGCGCAGCGGGCGCGGCAGTCCCTCGAGCGCCGCGGCCAGCCGCCGCTCCAGCACCGCGCCCATCTCCACGTCCGGCGCGTGGAGGGCGCCGCTGATGGCCCAGCGGCCGAAGCCCTCGCGGAACTGATCCAGCACCCAGGCCGGCAGGGGCGTGCGCCCCTGGGTCATCGCATACGGGTACTGCTGCGCGATGCTGAGCGCCTTGAGATCGTTCCAGAAGAAGAAGCTGCTGCGCAGCGTGCCGTCGAGCGCGAGCTCCTGGAGCCTGTCCAGCCGCTCCCAGAGCTGCGCGTCCTCGTCTACCGAGCAGAAGAACTCGCGCAGGTAGGGCTGCTTGCGCGCGAGCCAGAATGTCATGCGCGTCACCACGCCCAGCGAGGACTGGCTGAAGAGCCCATCCAGCGAAGGGCCCACGCCCCAGCGGAAGACGGGGGCCGCCCGCGCGCCGGGGAAGCGCGCCAGCCCCGTCTCCACCCGCTCGCCCGTGGGGAGCACCACCTCCAGGGCACACACGTGCTGGAAGATGTCCGCGTGCGGCCCGCGCCCGTCTCCCCGCTCGAGCGCGTTGCCCACCATGCTCGCGTCCGGCGAGCCGCCAATGGTGGTGATGAAGGTGCGCGAGCCCTGGGCCCGCAGCCACGCATGGGCCTGGCGGAAGGTGACGCCGGGCTCCACGGTGAGGTACGCGAGCTTCTCGTCATGGGCGAGGATGCGGTTCATCCGGCCCAGCTCCATCAACACGCTGCCGTCCCTGGGCGGCACGCGCGAGCCGTAGCCCCAGTTGCGGCCGGTGCTCACCGGGTAGACGGGGACGCGGTGCTCCTGGGCGATGCGCAGGCAGGCCTGGACCTCGGCGGTGCTCGCCGGGCGGAGGATGGCGGGGATGCGCTGGGTGGTGGCGAAGGTGGCCGTCTCCGCGGCCGCGAGCGCCTCCGGCTCGGTGACCACGTGCTCCTCGCCCAGGGCGGAGCGCCAGGCGGCCAGGGCGGATTCCAGCGCGCTCATCGCCCCCTCCCGGACGGCGGCGGGGAGGGGCGCGGGGATGGGGGGCTTGGCTTCCCGAGATGGACGCTCACGTGCCCCAGTATGCCAGACACGGCGAGATGGGCCGCATGGGCTACGAGTGCGTCGCGGTGCCTCCGCGCCATTCAATGGACGATGCTCATCCCCGAGCACGTGCACCTGCGCATCCACCGTGGCGCGGGGGGCGGCGCGTGGAACGCGGCGTGGGAACAGTTCAGGATTGCCAACCGGCATCGGCGTGTGCCACCGGAGGAGTTGCTGCGCACGGCCTTCGAGTTCGCCTTCCGCTTCGACATCGTCGGTCCCCTCATGCCGTACTCCGCCACGGTTTCCCCGCCCGGCCCCCAACTCCTCGCTCCGTGACCGCCGAGGATGGAGACACGAACGCATGAAGTTCTATCGACTCGAGCGAGACCCTTCGCCGCGCTATACGGGTTATCTGAACGCCGCGCACAAGTGGGGGCTTCCCGGTTTGGAGCCCTGCCCGACATGCAGATGCGGGGGGGCGGGGGCAGGCCTCGAATACCCGTGCGTGGACCTGTCCAGTCTGCCACCTGATGAGCTGGCGAAGCTGTCCGACTTCTGGCCCGTTCCACTCAAGGAGATCGAGCGGCTGCGGGAGGTGGTGCGCCCGTTGGTCCCCCCGGGAGCCATGCTGGAGCCAGGAACGCTGTTCGGGCCTCTACAAGGCACCGGGGTGGGCTACTTCGGCCAGCTGGACCTGTATGTGCCCTGGGCCCTGTGCCTGCGCCGCGAGGCGCTGGAGCGCTTGCAGGAAGCGGGCGTGCGGGGCCTGCAAGGGTGCCCCACCCGCCTCCGCTTCCGCACCAGGCACGCCCCCACGTTGCTCGAGATGCAGATGGAACTGCACGGCCAGCTCCACCCCGACTGCCTGCCACCAGACCTCCAGCCCCCATGCCCCACCTGTGGCAATGACTTCCTCATGCTCCCGGACCCCGTCATCCTGGACGCCGCCACGCTCCCCCCGGAGCCCGACCTCTTCCGTCTGAGGCAGGCGGGGACGCTCATCGTCGCCAATGAGCGTTTCGTGGAGACGGTGCGGCGCCTGGAGCTGGACGGGGTGCTCTTCCACGAGCTGGAGGTCCGCTGACGCGCGTGCGGCTCAGTTCACGGTGAACTCGCGCGACGTGCCGCTGTAGGGGCGGATGAGCCCGTCCCAGCCGGACTTCCAGTCCCCGTCATGGCGGATGCGGTAGGTGCCCGGCACCGCGTCCGCCGGAATCGTCCACTCGGTGGTGACGTGCGAGCACCCGTAGGTGGGGGCGCAGTCGTAGCGCTGCCAGCGGTACTTCGTCTCCCAGTCCCAGTCGTTGGCCACCGTCACCCACGAGGTGCCCGACTTGCGCTGCACCTGCAGGTAGCTGCCCTGGCGGCGCAGGTTGTTCTTCGGGTGGCCACCCCAGAACTTCACGCTCACCGTCTGGCCCCGGGTGTAGCTGGCGAGCGCGTTGGTGACGACGCCGCCGAAGCTCACCGTCAGCAGCTTGTCGTCGTACACGACGCCCGTCTGCACCGTGGACTGCTCGTTGCGCAAGTCCCTCGGGGTGGGGCCCGGGGCCACCGTGGCGCCCGTGCGCAGGGCCACCGCCAGCTTGTCCACCTCCTGCTGCACCGCCCCGAGCGTCCACGGGCCGAAGTGCGTGGAGGCCCCCCTCGTAGTCCTGCTTCGCGTACTCCTCGCGCGTGGCCAGGTAGCCCGCGTAGGCGTTGGACAGGCCGGCGATGAGCACCTGGTTCACCCCCACCGAGGAGAGCTGCGCGAGCACCTGCTGCCGCACCCGCCGCCCCGCCATGGTGGTGGGCTCGAAGGGCAGCCCCACCAGCGCCACGTTGCCCAGCCGCACCACCTGCAGCGGCAGCACCTCGGGCGTCCACGGGTAGGGTGTCATCGTGCCCGTCTCCAGGACGATGGGCTTCTCCCCCTGGCACGGCGTGGTGGAGAGGGTGCAGTTGAAGACGCTCCAGACACTCTTGAGGCTCTCGCACGTGGAGCCCTCGCGGCCGTAGCCCGGGCCGTCCTCGGCGCCGGCAATCATCGAGTCGCCGATGGCCGCCTCGCACGTGGTGCGCCACACGCCGTCCGTGTACGCGGGCGCCACCTGTACCGCGTCCATGGCCACGTAGGCGTGCCGGAAGTCCACCCCGCCCGTCAGCTTCACCGAGGCGGTGTCATAGAGCGTCTTCGCCAGGTTGAACTGCTTGCGCGCGGACAGCTCCGTGCTCTCGAAGTCGTTGGCGCCCCCGCCGTTGGTGCCACCGTAGATGTTGGGCGTCACGTCGCCCTCGTTGCTCTGCGCGAAGGCCGCCACGAAGGTGCTCGGCGCGGTGTAGCTCGTCCCCTTGAGCTTCTCGAAGAGGTAGGAGGCGTAGCCCTTGTTGTCGCCGCTGATGAGCAGGTTGTCGTTGCCCATGGAGGTGGCGTGCACGGCGAACCAGTTGATGAGCCCCAGCTCGCGCCCGTCATCCGCCTGCAGCCGCAGCAGCGTCATGCGCTTGTCCGTGTCATGGGCGTACTGCGCGCGCTCGGTGGCGGGGTTGCGCAGGTAGGCCTCGGGCGAGCGGTTGATGCTCGCGTCGAGCAGGTCCCCGGAGGCGACGCGGATGCTGCCGGGCGCCAGGTTGTCGTGCGCGCGGACGATGGACTGGAAGATGCCGTCCACGATGGCGTCGAAGCCCTGTTTGTCGTAGCCGAGCACGGTGAGGTTGTAGAGCGCGTAGTGCGAGTGGCCGCCCGGCCCCGAGTGCGTGTGCGTGGCGCTCACCAGCACGTTCTCGTCCGTGTAGAGGGTGCCGTACTTCGCGCGCAGCTTCTCCATCACCTGCTGGCGCACGCCCTGGAAGACCTGGCCGAGGTCCGCGCTCACGAACACCGCGCGCTTGCCGTTGCAGGGCGAGGCGATGACGAAGGCACGCGAGCGCAGGCGCTGGTGGATGCCCGCCGTCTTCTGGTCCACCATGGCGTAGCCCATCATGCCGATCTCCGCCGCCGGGCCGGTGATGTCATAGATGCCCGTGCCCAGCTGGAAGCTCTGGTTGGCCGAGCACGGGTCCGTGAGCGCGGCGCTCTTCGTGGAGAGGGACTCGCCCTTGTCCGGGGGCGGGGCCTCGGTGTCGCAGGCACTCAGGGCGAGCGCGAGCGCCACGGCCGCCAGCAGGCGGGGAGAGCAGGGGAGACGTCGTTGCATGGGGGGCTCCTGGAACGGGATGCCGGGATTGTCGGCGGGAGTCTGCCCGGGTTGCAGCCCTCTTGGGTTGGTGCGGTGCGTCGAAAGGGAGGGTTCTGTCCGCGACAGTGAGGCCCGCTCTTGGCCCGGAAGCCCTGCGCGGGCGCGGAGGCCCCATGCTCTCCTGTCCGCATGCGCAGGCTCAGCCGTCTCGCAGTGGTGGTGGGCGCGTTGCTCTGCGGAGGGAGTTCCTCCGCGCAGTCCAAGGACACCGCCGTGCCCGAGGCGCCCGAGACTCCCGGCGGCGTGAAAACACCGGAGTCACCCGAGACGCCCGAGGAGCCGGAACAGGAGCCGGGCGGCGTGCGGCCCTTCGGCGCGTCCCCGGGCTCGGAGCCGGCGGTGGTGGACCCCACCCTCACGGGCATGGTGATGAAGGTGGGCCCGGCCTCGGAGGAGGACCTGAAGCGCGGCTACGTCTCCTTCCGCGCCCGCCTCAAGGTGGACCTCAACTACGACTTCCGGCCCATCCTCAACGAGGAGGACTTCGCCCCGGCCTCCATCCCGGTGGGCGCGGAGCCCCGCGGGCCCAACCTCAACTTCAACGCGAAGCAGAGCCGGCTCTTCTTCGAGGGCGGGAAGCTGACGCTGCTGGGGCCGCTCATCGCCCATATCTCCGCGGACTTCTACGGCGAGGGCTCCAGCGGCGGGGACTTCCGCGTCTACGAGGCCTACGCCATCGTCGGCCCGCTGCTGGCGGGGCGGAAGTGGACGACATTCATGGACCTGGAGGCCGTGCCCGACACGCTCGACTTCCAGGGGCCGGGCTCCATGCTGGCCACCCGGCGCGAGGTGCTGCGCTACGGCAACACCTTCGGCCCGCTGCTGGTGCAGGTGTCGCTGGAGCGGCCACTGCCGGACCTCACGTTCTCCGACGCGGACTCGCAGGAGGCGCGCAAGCCCCTGCCGGACGTGGCGGGCGCGGTGGAGTGGAACTTCGGCAAGGGCAGGCACCTGCGCGCGGCGGGCCTCGCGCGGTGGCTCTCCTATGCCGGGAGCGGCGGCGAGGCGGGCACGGCGCTGGGGTGGGGCGGCATGTTGAGCGGGCTCTGGACGTGGGGCCCCAAGGGCTGGCGCGCCTCGACCCAGGTGCATTACGGCTCCGGCCTCGGCGCCTACACGGCCGACATCGGGGGGCTGGGGCTCGACGCCGTGGTGGTGGCCCCGGGCCGGCTGGAGGCGGTGCCCACCTTGGGGGTCTTCGGCGCCATCGAGCCGAAGTGGACCGAGCACCTCGCCTCCTCCTTCGTCTACGGCTACCTGGAGATGTTCCCCCTGGACGTCCAGCCGGGCGGCACGCTCAAGCGCACGCACTACCTCTCCGGCAACCTCCTCGTGACCCCGGTGCGCTCCGTCACGTTCGGCGCGGAGCTGCTCCTCGGACGGCGGGAGAACAAGGACGGCGCCGCGGACAACGCCGTGCGGCTCATCTTCTCCACCCGCGTCTTCTACTGAGCCGCTACCGGGCCGTCAGGGTCTGGTGGACGCGGCCCACGGCGGTGATGAGCTGCTCCACCTCGTCCCAGGTGTTGGCCACGGTGGGTGTGGCGCGCAGCACGCCCTTGTCGCGCGGCACCAGCGGGTAGCCCTGCAGCGTCACGTTGATGCCCTCCTCGAAGAGCAGCTGTCCGCCGCGCTCCACGTTCTCCGCGCTCCCCACGTAGGCGCTGACGATGGGAAACGCCGTGTCGTTGTCGGTGGGGATGCCCCGCTCCCGGTACGCGTCGAGGATGGCGCGCGTGTACTCGTAGAGGGTGCGGCGCCACGTGTCGCCCTCGCGGGCGTTGAGCTCCAGTCCGGCCAGCGCCGTGGCCAGCGAGGCCGTGGGCACCGGCCCCGACACCAGGTAGCTCGTCACGTTGCACTTGAGGAAGGGCTTGAGCTTCTTCGGGCAGCCGATGAAGGCAGCCAGGGACGAGTACGCCTTGGACAGCCCCGACACGTAGAGGACGTTGTCGTAGCCGAGCCCCAGGTGGCGGATGACGCCGTTGCCCTTGCGGCCGTAGGGGTGCTCGGGCGAGGGACTCTCTCCCAGCACGCCGAAGCCGTGCGCGTCGTCCACGTAGACGATGGCGTCGTGCGCGCGGGCGATCTCCAGGATGCGTCCCAGCTCCGGCAGCCGCCCCGTGGTGGACAGCACCCCGTCCACCACCACCAGCCGCACCGTGGCGCCCGCGTGCGCCGCCAACCCCACCTCCAGCGTCGAGAGGTCCCCATGGTGGAAGCTGGTGAGCGTGGCCCCCATGTCCCGCGCCAGCCGACAGCCGTCATGGTTGACCTTGTGCACCACCTTGTCCGCGAAGATGGCCGCCCCCTTTCCCGTGAGCGCCGGGATGAGGCCGATGCCGATGAGGCTGATGGTGGGCAGCACCAGCGCGTCCTCGGTGCCCACCAGGGCGGCGAGCGCCGCTTCGAGCCGCTCGTACAGCTCGGGGCTGCAGCACATGCGCGCCCAGGAGGGGTGCGTGCCCCACTCGCGCACCGCCGGGCCGATGGCCTCCATCACCTCGGGCCTCAGGTCCAGCCCCAGGTAGTTGCACGAGGCGAAGTCCGTCAGCCACTTGCCCCGCACGAGCACCTTCCGGCCTCGGATGGCGGTGGCCACGTTGTCGTACAGGCCGCTGCGCTGCAGCAACTCGTACACCTCGCGGTTCTTCCGGCTCAGCACCCGGTCGATGGCCTGGTCGAAGACGTCGCTCATGAAATCCTCCGGGCCCGTACAATCTCGCGAATACACGGCCCCTCCCCGCGTCTGGATGACATCATGAACCGATTCCTTGGCCCCGCTTCCCTCGGACTCTCCGTCCTGGCGCTCGCCGTCGCCCTCTTTGGCGCTCGCGGCGAGCCGGCGGCTCCCCCTCCGGCCAGCGAGCCGGCCACCGATGCCTTCACTTCACTGGAGCTGGAGGCGATTGAACGGAGGGTGGAATCCCTGGAGCAGACCTCGCTGAGCCTCTCCAAGCGGCTGATGCTGCTGGAGCAGCGGCCGATGGTGGCTTCCGACGGAGGCGTGGTGGCCGCCGTCCCGGCCTCCCTGGCCGCCGAGGTGGAGCAGCTCCGCTCGGAGGTGCGCGGCATGATCGCTGGCGAGGCGCTCAACTCCCAGGGCGGGCGCGACTACCTCAAGGAGGCGGTGCGCTCGGTGCAGGAGGAGATTCGGACCGAGCAGCGCGAGTCCCGGCAGCAGCAGATGCTCCAGGCGCAGGCCGAGGCCCAGGCGGGACGCGCCGAGCGCCTGCGCCAGTTCGCCTCCGACGCGAAGCTGAGCTACAGCCAGGAGCAGGAGCTCACGCGCCGCATGCAGAGCGAGGACACCCAGCGTCAGGCGCTCTTCGACGCGGTGCGCGCCGGGACGAAGTCGCCCCGGGACGCCCGGCAGGAGGTCCGCCAGTTGCGCCAGCAGACGGACAAGGAGATGGCGGCCGTCCTCGATGAGTCGCAGCGGGTGCGGTACGAGGAGATGCGCCGCGAGGAGCGTCCCCGGGGCGGGCAGTGGCGGGGACAGGGCGCCGATCAGCCCTGAGCCCGGCCCAGGGCTCCGTCGAGGATGAGGCCGAGAAAGGCCGCGTAGGACAGTCCCGCCTCCTTGGCGGCCAGTACGCAGGGGGCGCTCGGGGCCAGGTACGAGTTGGGGGTGATGTCGATGAGCAGCGGGACTCCGCCCGCGTCCATCCGGAACTCCACCCGGCCCCAGTCCCTGCCTCCCGCGAGCTGGAAGGCCCGCACGCACAGCTGCTCCACCGTCTCGCGCCGGCGCCAGGGGGAGGCCGGCTGCCGTTGGGGCACCGGCTTGCTCCACCGCGCGTCCCGCTCGCGCAGCGGTGCGTCTCCGGACAGGCCCGGCTGCGTGAACCACTTCGCGTCGAAGGTGCGCATCCGCAGGTAGCCCTCGGGCAGGTCGTCGAAGGTCTGCTCCATCACCGGCAGCGCCCTCGGCGGGTGGCCCACCACCGACACGTAGAACTCGCGGCCCTCCACGTACTCCTCCACCAGCACCGGGCCGCCGAAACGGCCGAGCAGGTGCCGCGCCCGGGCCCTCACCTCGGCGTCGTTCCACGCCACGCTCGCCGCCTCCAGGCCGATGGAGGCGTGCTCGCCGCAGGGCTTGAGGACGACGGGGGGCTCCAGCACCAGCGTGAAGTCCTCCGCCTCCGCCACGTCATGGATGCACTGGAAGCGCGGCGTGGGGACGCCCTCGCTGGCCAGCAGCGCCTTGAGGGCGTGCTTGCTCTTCGTGAGGGCCAGTCCCCTCGCGTCCGCGCCGGTGTAGGGGATGGCCAGCGCGTCGAGCACGGTGGGCACCAGCAGCGCCTGGAGGCCCTCGCCGCCGAGCGTGTCGCACAGGTTGAAGACGAGCGGCGGACGCTCGCGGGCCAGGGCCTGGAGGGACTCGAGTGCATTCGCGCCCACCAGCGCGAGCGGCGTGGCCGGGCGGCCCGCCCGGGTGAGCGCCTCGGCGAGCGGGAAGGCGTCGGAGTTCTGCTTCAGCCGCTCGAGGTCGGGCGCGTACGGGTGGAGCGGGTTGTGACGCGTGAGGACGGTGGCGGCCTCCACGTCGTAGGCGACGCGCACGGGACGGTTCGCGGGGGACATGGGGGCGGTGCGCTCCTCTACTCCTTGACGGTGGCCGGGGTGCCGGCGTCGGGGGCGCGGATGATGTGGATGAATTCACCGCGCTTGATGCCGCCGCCCTTGCCGTACTTGCGGAAGCGCTCCGCCTCCACCCGCTCCCTGGCGAGCTGCTGGCGGCGCTGGCCGGAGAGATCCTCCGGCTCCGGCCCGGTGGCCAGCGCCTTCTCCGCCTCGGCCTCCTCGGGCGTCCTTCCCGTGCCCGCGTCCCGCGACGCCGCGTCCTCCTGGAGCTGCTGCATGCGCTGCGCGTATTGCTGACGGCGTTGCTCCGCATAGTCCGGAAGGGCGCCCGCGTCCTCGGACGCGGGCGCCGCGGCCGCCTGGGGGAAGAGACTCTCACGCTCCTCGGGCGAGAGCGCGCGGACGCTGCCGCCCTTGGACGTGCTCTCTCCCTTCAGCCGCTGGAGCAGCGAGGGGCTGCCGTCCGCGGACACCGTGTCCGGCGCGGAAGCGTCCTGCGTGCAGCCCATGGTACCCATGAGCGCGACGAGCGGGAGTCGGGTTCGGACCATCCGCCGAGCGTACGTCAGGCCCCGAGCCACCGGCCAGCCCGCCCGGGACGGTGCGCGCTCAGGCGGGCTGCTCCTCGGGAGGCAGCTGGAGGGGATCGACGCGCGAGAAGGCGTCGAGGATGGCGCGGATGATGGCGCTCCTCCCGGTGAAGAAGGCGCTCACGTGTCCCCCGGACAGGTAGCGCAGCTCCGCCCCGCGCCAGTGCTGAAGCAGGCGCAGGGTGGAGGAGGAGGGGACGAAACCATCCTGGCGCGCGGCCATGAAGATGGCGCGGCGCGGGTTGGACAGGGGCGGCAGCGCGGTGGTGGCGGCCGCGGAGAGGAGCTCGGCCAGCCGCTGGCGCGCCGCCTCGGGGCCACCGGTGGTGCGGCCTAGCACCTCCCAGTCGGGGAGGGCGGACAGCACGCCCTCGGTGAAGACGGGGGCCGAGGAGTGCGCCGCAGCCAGGGGGATGACGGCCGCGGGCAGCGGGAACATCGCGGCGGCATAGGCGGCGATGCTGCCCCCCATGCTGTAGCCGGAGATGCCCACCTTGGGGTGCCCGGTCGCCAGCAGCCACCCGAGCAGCGCCGTCGCCTCCACCGCCGTGGCGCGGAACATCAGCAACAGGTCCACCACCGTGCGCACCGCCGGGCCCTTCTGCCCGGGCGGGCGGCGCGAGCCGTAGTAGGGATTCTCCAGCAGCAGCGCGCCCACGCCCTCGCGGGCCAGCTCCTTCGCGATGAAGCGGCGCAGGCCGAAGCCCTCGTCGCCGGAGGAGGCCAGGAAGACGCACACCGGGGGGCGGGGGCCGGCGTCGCGCGGCAGCAGCAGTTGGAAGCGCGCCTCGCGGCAGGCCTCGGGCAGCGAGCCCACCGCGGCGGGGCTGGGGAAGCGGCCCTCCTGGACGAGCAGGTGCCCCTCGCGCCGCGCCGGGCGCATCGTCACCTCGGACAGCTCGGGGAAGGCGAAGCCCTGGGGGCCCCGGGTGAGCTTCTCCAACAGCGTGTTGGAGCCCCAGCCCTCCTCGAAGAAGCGGGGCTGGCGCGCCACCGTGAATCTCGCGGCGAGCGCGTCCAACCAGTGCATGCGATTCATTCTGGGACTCCCGGGGAATGCCGCCCGGCATCCTCGCCGCGTCCGGGCGGCATTCCAACCGGAAGTACCAGGTTACTGCTGCTCGAGGGCGGTGGCGGGCTCCGGCTCGTCCGCCACGGACTCCATCGTGTCGGCCGGCGGCACCGGCTTCTGGTTGCGCAGGAACTCGGGCTGCCGCGTGGGGTCATACGTGGGGCCCGCGGGCGCGTCCACGGACATGGCCGAGACACCGGAGGGCTGTGCCACCGCGGCGGGCAGCGTCTTCGTCAGCGTGAGGCTGTCGCGCACGGCGCCCGTGGAGGAGATGAACTTCGTGGTCAGCGTGCCGCCGTCCACCACCACATCCAGGTAGCCCACGTTGGAGTTGTCGCGGAAGGCCGACCAGCTCGGCTGCGAGCCGGGGAAGGGGCGCAGGGTGGCGCCGCCGCTGCCCACCACCAGGTAGGGGATGCCGCGCGTGCCCGCGGGGGCCACCGCGTCGCCCTTCATCGGCTTGGTGCGCTCGTAGTTGTGATCATGGCCGGTGAGGACCAGGTCCACCCCGTACTGCTCGAAGAGGGGCGCGAAGTCGCGGCGCATGGCCGTGCTCGACAGGTGCTCGCCGCTGGACCAGGGCGGGTGGTGGAAGAAGACGACCTTCCAGGGGCGGCTCGTGGCGGCCAGATCCTGGGCCAGCCAGGTCTTCTGCAGGGCCGTGGTGCAGTCGCTGACGGTGAAGCTGCGGCAGTTGGAGTCGAGCGAGACGAAGTGCACCGGACCCCAATCGAACGAGTAGTAGCGCTCGCTCTTCGCGGGGTTGTTGGCCGGCAGGTAGAAGTTGTCCAGGTACGGCTTGCCCGTGCTGGTGACGTACTCGTGGTTGCCCGGCGTGGGGAAGAGGGGCACCTCGCGCAGCAGGGCCGCCATGGGCTTGAACATGTTGCTCTGGAACTCCGCGTCGGTGCCGGAGGAGTACGCGTTGTCGCCGAGCGTGAGGAGGAACTCGCCGGCGCGCGCGGGCGTGAGCTGCTGGAGCACCTGGGACTGCAGCGAACCGCCGGTGCCGAAGTCACCCATGGCGGTGAAGTGCACGCGCGTTGTCTCGGGGCCGGTGGCCGTCTGGAAGCGGCGCACGCCGGTGACGGAGCCGCAGGCCTCGACGACGTAGCTGTACGAGCGGCCCGGGAGCAGCCCGCTCAGCTTCACCGCGTGCTGCCACCCGGCCGCCGTGGCCGTGGCGGTGCGCGAGATGTCCGAGCCCTCGCCGTAGCGCACGAAGGGCGTGCAGGACACGCCGGTGCGGAAGGCCACCAGGGCGCTGGTGGTGCCCACGCTCTGCAGGTACGGCTGGCGCGGCAGCGCCGGGCCCGAGTCCGTGGTGGGGGCGGTGGGCGGCGTCGGCGTGGGCGTCGTGGTGTCGTCGCCGCAGGCACGTGCCTCGGTGATGGAGGCCCAATCGTTGACGGTGTTGCCGTTGACGGTGACGCGCAGGTAGCGCGCCTTGCGCGTGGCGGTGAAGCGGTACGTCTGGGCGTCGGCCGTCAGCGCGCTGGTGGCCGCGTACGCCTGGGTGAAGGTGGTGCCGTCCTCGGAGGTCTCGAGCGTGAAGTGGTTCTGGCGCGTGGCGCCCTGGTGCCAGGCGATGGTGGCGCCGCCGAGCGCCTGCGAGGTGCCCAGGTCGAGCGAGAGCCACGAGCCCTTGCCAAGGCCGCTCCAGCGGGTGGCCAGGTTGTCGTCCTGGGTGTTGGTGGCCACGCTGCCCGCGCCGTCATCGCCGCTGGCGGTCGCCTTGGCGGTGGTGAGCTGGCGGCAGTTGCTCGCGGTGAGCCCGGACGCGGTGCTGCCCAGGTTCCCGGCCGCGGGGGCGGAGGGCGCTTCGTCGGTGGGCGGGCTGGCGGCCGGCGGGCTGGCGGGAGCCTGGGCCGGTGCCTCGGCTGCCGGAGCCGCCGAGGGGGAAGAGGGGGCGGGCGCTTCACAGGCCGTGGTGAGCAGGGCGCCCAGCAGACACGAGGATGAGAGCAGTCGGTTTCGTTTGTGCATCGTGGGGGCCCAAACGGGAGGCTCCGACAGGCATTCCTCGGCGGAACCGCAACCGCCGTGTCCCTGGCTGCTGACCCGCCGGGCCTCCTGGCCCTCGTGTGTCCGCACCAGGGGCGCCAGGCTCGGACGGTGGGGGAAGCGGTCTTTTCCCGAGTAATGATTTTTTGAGGCGGGCAGGGAGCGGTACGATGCGGGCCCCCCATGCCACGCAAGACACGCGGATTCACACTCACCGAGGTCCTCATCACGGTGGCGTTGCTGGGCCTGTTCACGGGCCTCACCCTCACGGCGCTCGGGCCCCTCAACGGGCGCTATCGCCGCAGGCAGGCCGCAGAGCTGGTCGCCGCGGGGGCGGCGCGGGCCCGGCTCTTCGCCCGGGACTCGGGGCGGTGCTTCCACCTGGAGGTCTCCCAGGACGACACCCCGGTGAGCACCGGGAGCCCGGGCAACCGGCTGCGCCTGTCGCGCCGGGCGAGCGCCGACTGTGAGACGCCCGCCTCCGCGGCGGACCTGCAGCTCGTCGAGTCGGTGCCCATGCCCCCGTTGACGACGGTGCGCGTGGAGACCGGCGTGGCGGCGGTGTGGCGGCCCAACGGCCGGCTGCGCGACGAGGACGGGACGAGGACGCCCGCGAAGCTGCGGGTGACGTCCGGGGACGGGGAGCTGTCCATCCTGCTCGCCGTCCACGGCCCGGTGTGCGTGACGGAAACGCTGTCGTCGGAGACCTGCCCATGAGCGGAACGAAGCACGGGCGCGGGCGCGGGTACGTGCTCGCCGAGGCCCTGGTGGGCGGCGTGGTGATGATGCTCGCCCTCGTCGGCGTGTTCGGCGCCCTCTCGCGCGGCGGCGAGCACGTGGGCCGGGCCGTGGCGGACCAGGATGCGTCGCAGCGGGCCACCGAGCAGCTCGAGTGGCTGCGCGGGCAGCCTTCCAACTCCGCGGCCTGGGAGGCCGGCAAGACGAAACCCTGCCAGGCGCTGCTGGTGGAGCTTCCCCCCGGGTGGACGTGCACCGTCACCGTGACGCAGGTGGTGGACACGGCCGTGGCCGCGCCCATCTCCGGCTCCCTTTTCTACAAGCGGGCCGTGGTCCGGGTGGACTACCGCGGCACCTCGCTGTCGCTGGAGGCGCTGCGATGGTGAAGGGGCGCCGGGGCTTCACGCTCATCGAGCTGCTGGTGGGCAGCGCGGTGGCGCTCACCGTGCTGGCCGTCGCGTTCGCCGCCTTCGTCCGCATCACGGCCATGCATCGCCGGCAGGTGGAGCTCGCGGAGATGAAGCGGAGCGCCGCGCTCGTGCTGGGGCAGCTGGGCGCGGAGCTGCGGCAGGCCGGGCTCGGACGCCCCCGTCATGCGCGCGCCGAGGGCGGTGCCGAGCTCTTCCCCCCCACCTTCCTGGTGGCGCAGGAGCATCAGCTCGCCTTCCTCACGGACCTGCCCCGGCGGGACTCGAACTTCAACGGGTACTCGCAGCTCGCGGATGACCAGACCACGGGGCTGCCCGCGAATGGGATTGCCCTGCTCAACGAGCTCAACGGCGGCTGCGACATCTCCGATGCCACCGCCCACTGCTCCTCCAACGAGGAGAGCCTGCTCTTCGCCCCGGACGCGGGCACCGACGACTGCGCGGACTCGGCCGATGCGCCCACCTGCCCCTGGGGCCTCAACCGCTACCAGGGCCAGGAGTACCTCATCGTGGCCAACCAGAAGGGCAGCTGGGTGGAGCGGCAGCTCAAGGCGTCGCTCCATGCCTCGGTCACCGGGGGCCGCAGGACGCTCGTCCTCGAGACGGGGCTCCCGGCGGACTTCCTCTCCGGCCCCAACCGCGGCTTCGTCTCCACGCCGGACCGGGTCTACTACGGGCTCGACGCGGGTGGGGTGCGGCGCAACCAGTGCTGGGGCAGCATCTTCTCGGGCGGCGCGTTCAGCCTAGCCTGCTCGGACACCTTCACGACCACCGCGACGGGCTGGGAGGTGCTCACCACCGGCGTGGCCCCCAACGGTCTGCGGTTCTCCTATTGGACCGCCAATGGAACCCTGCTCCCCGTGCCCGTGACGGACGAGGTCGATCTGCGCGGCATCCGCCGGGTGGACATCGAGCTCGACCTCGAGCGCCCGCTGCCCGATGGCGAGACGTTGCGCCACTCCGCTTCCCTCTCCATCACCCTGAGGCAATGAATGCGTCGCGGCTTCACGCTGTTGGCCCTCCTTCTTGTCCTGGCCGCGATGACCCTGCTCGTCGCCGCGACGCTGCAGCTCGGTGAGGACGAGCGGCGCAGCGCGAGCCTCGTGCGTCACGACGCGCGCGCCCTGGCCCTCGCGGAGGCCGGCGTGGAGCGCTCCCGCGCGTACCTGGCCGCCCTGCTCGCCACCAACGTGGACCTGGACCGGGCGTTGGACCCGTTGCTGGACACCGACTGCGCCTCGCTCCCCTCTCCCGTCAGCGGGCGGGACGATGACAACCTGCCCGTCTTCACCGTGGGGGATACGGTGGTGCTGCCGGGCTCGGGCAAGCGCTTCTTCCGCGTTCCCCACGAGGATGGCGCGTACCTGGTGCGCTTCGACGACAACGACGACGACGGGGATTCACCCGCTCCCGAGGCCGCCACCTCCAACAACCCCATCGGCGGTTGCTCGGAGGGGGATGACCTGGCGCCGGGCAAGAACAACCCGCTCCGGGACAGGGATCAGACCGTCATCGTCACCGTGGTGGGCCTCTACCCGGGCACGGACCCGGCCACCGCCCAGGCGCGCAAGGTGCTGCGCGTGCGCGTCGGGCCCCAGCCCGCGGCCGGCATCATCGCCGGGGGCAGCATCGACCTGGATGGCGCCTCGCACGTGTGCGGCCTCCATGGCGACATCTTCGCCACCGAGGACATCACCGGTACCGGCTGCATGTGCGGCACCAAGTGCAAGGGAGGCCCGCCGAAGAAGCAGGCGTGTGATGCCAACACCACCTGCCTGGCGCAGTCGGGCGGGGACGTCTGCTCCGCGACGGGGGGAGGCTCGGCCAGCCAGTGCGTACCCGGCACCTCCGTGCCTCCGCCTCCGGTCGTCAACGTGTGGAGCAGCCTCAACGCGCCCCCGGGCTGCGTTGGCCTCACGTGCACGCCCTTCTACTACCTGCGCGACCTGGGCACCGGCGCCCAGGTGCACATGTGGAACTACTCCAAGTCCGGCTGCGAGCGGCCCCAGGCCTGCCCCCGCATCTTCCACCCCGGGGAGTCGTCGGCCACGGAGCCGTGCAGCAAGTGCTGGGAGAAGGTCCACGATGGTGCGAGCTGCTCGGGCTCGGGCAAGAAGGAGATCCGCAAGCTCGACGACGTGAGCCTGACAGTGCCCCTCCCGCTTCCCTGGCTGACGGGCTGTAGCAACACGGCCCCGCTGGTCTGGAAGGCCAGTAGCGTGAGCTTCACCTCCGTGAAGGACTGCGATCCGAGCACGGGCCTCTACCCGGTGCCGTCGCCCGGCCAGTGGAGCAAGGACACGTCCTTCAGCGGGAGCTTCCAGTATGGCGGCGCGCGGCTCCCGCGCGGTGTCTGGATGGTGGAGGGCAACGTGGACTTCGGGACCAACTCGCCCGCCTGTGCGGCCTATCCTGTCGGCTGGAAGGGCGCCACGGTGCTGGCCCAGGGCGACGTGGACCTCCATGGCGAGCTCAGCTTCATCCCCGCCCACCCCCGCGGCATCGCCCTGCTCGCCGGCCGCGACATGAAGGTCTCTCAGGGCAACACCTATATCGACACGTGCGGCCAGAGCGCGGCCCTGCTCGTCCACGAGCAGTTCTACATGGTCGCCAACAGCCACCTGACGGGGCAGCTCGTGGTGGAGAACGCGGGGCAGTGCTCCGGGCTCGTCACGGGCTCCGCCATCACGATGAAGGGCAACGCCACCATCGAGGTGGTGGCCCCTCCGCCCATCCCCTCGGGCCGGTCCGCCTCCGTGCTCGACTGGAGCGAGTCCGCCTACTGAGGGACGGCCGCCCCTTCTGGCGGGAGGAGGAAGGGGCGCAGGAAGTCATCCGCCTCGGCGGCGATGCGACCGAGGGACTCCACCAGCTCGTGCCCATCGTCCACCTCGACGAGCCGGACGTGGCGCTTGCCGTGTGCCCACTCGCGCGAGTAGCGGATGTCCGTCGTCGTGTCCCGGCGCCCGTGAATGAGGAGCGTGGGCACTCGCACGTCCGGCCAGCCCCCCGAGCGGGCCTCGATGGTGTCCAGGTCGTGGATGAGGCCGAAGTGCACGCGCACCGGGCGCTTCTCCGCGTAGTCCTGCGTCTCCAGCCAGCCCGTCTCCTGCCAGCGGCGCATGCCCTCGGCGCCCACCGTGCGCCGCATCTGCTCCGGGGCGCGCAGCGCGGGGGCCAGGAGCACCAGTGCGCACACCCGCGCGTCCTCCTCCGCCACGCGGCAGGCCGTCAGCCCGCCCAGGCTGGAGCCGAAGACGATGGCCCTGTCCCGCTCGCCGCCGATGGCGTCGCGCACCGTGCGCATCATCGCGCTCAGGCTCAGGTGCTCGAGCGAGGGCTGGCGCAGGTTCAACCGCTCCAGGTGGATGCCCTGGCGCGCGTAGTGCCCGGCGAGCGCCACGCCCTTGGCGGACTGGGGACCCGAGGCGAAGCCGTGCAGGTAGAGCCAGCGCGGGCCGGCGGGGGAGGAGGGGCCAGGGACGTTCATGCCGGCGCACTCTAGCGCCGCGAGGACGAGAGCCCCGGGTTGGTGGGAAACCCGGGGCCCTCCTGCTCGCGTCAGCGGTCACCCGCGTCGCGAATCGCGGACCAACGCGCACCCCTTGAGCACCGCTCGTGCCAACCTCCCAAGTACCCGGACTTCCTGGCGCGGGCCCGTCCGGCTCGGGGTGGAGCTGGAACATGGGGGCGCAGGGGGGTTGTAAAGCGTCCATGCACTCCGGTGTCCAACCGCTGGGATTCCCGCGGGAAATCCACCGCGCATGGCTCTGTCCAGGAATGGGACACCCGGGGGGAAGGATGTCCGGATGCAGGACACCTCGCGGGTAGTGGGGAGGCGCGCACCCCGGCCGGAAGGTGCTATGCCGGGGGGCCTATGACTGCACCCGTGGCGCTCATCACCGGCGGCTCGCGAGGCGTGGGCCGCGCCCTCTCATTGCGGCTCGCCAAGGCGGGCTACGACATCGTCTCCACCTACCGGCGTGATGCCGAGGCCGCCGCCGAGCTCATCAAGGACGTGGAGGCGCTCGGCCGCCGCTGCCGCACCGTCATCGCCGACCAGCTCGAGCCGGCCAGCCTCCATGCCGCCTTCGACCTCATCCAGCAGGAGTTCGGCGCGCTGGATGTCTTCGTGGCCAACGCCGCCTCCACCGCCTTCACGCCGCTGATGCAGATGAAGCTGCACCAGATGGACAAGACGTTCAACGTCACGGTGAAGAGCTTCCTGCTGGGGGCGCAGCGCGCGGTGCCGCTGATGGAGGGCCGCAAGGGCCGCATCGTGATGGTGTCCGGCATGGACTCGCGCATGCCGCTGCCCTTCCACGGCTTCCTCGGGGCGATGAAGGGCGCCATGGAGATTCTGGTGAAGTACCTGGCGGCCGAGCTGGCGTCCTCCGGCGTGCGCGTCAACGCCGTCAACCCGGGCTACATCGACACCGAGTCCAGCCGCTTCTACATGGGCGAGGCCTGGGAGGCGCTCGAGGCGAAGGTGAAGGACAGCGTGCCGGTGGGCTACGTGGCCAGCGCGGATGAGATCGCCAAGACGATTGAATGGCTGTGCTCCGAGGGCTCCTCGTACGTCAACGGCCAGACGCTGGTGGTGGATGGGGGGCTGGAGGTGAACTACGCCATGCAGTTCGCCAGCGCCCTCACCCAGTCCGGCAAGTAAAGGAAGAGGTCATCCATGCCTACCCGCCTGCGCCTCTATCAGGTCGATGCCTTCTCCTCCCAGGTCTTCGGAGGCAACCCCGCCGCGGTCTGCCCGCTGGATGCGTGGCTGCCGGACGAGGTGCTCCAGGCGATTGCCGCGGAGAACAACCTCTCCGAGACGGCTTTCGTGCTGCGCGACGAGGTGCGCGGCTGGCAGATCCGCTGGTTCACCCCGACGCAGGAGGTGGACCTGTGCGGCCATGCCACGCTGGCCGCGGCTTACATTCTCTTCACGCGGCTGGCGCCGGGACTGGAGCGGGCGCAATTCAACTCGCGCTCGGGGCCGCTGGTGGTGACGCAGCAGGAGGGGGAGTGGATGGAGATGGACTTCCCCTCGCGGCCGCCGGAGCCGTGCCCGGTGCCGGAGGGGCTGGTGGAGGCGCTGGGCGCCGAGCCGCGTGAGACGCTGGTGTCGAGGGACTTGCTGGCCGTCTTCGACACGGAGGAGCAGGTGAGGGCGCTGGCCCCGGACATGGGGAAGCTGGCCCAACTGGAGTACTTCGCGGTGACGGCGACGGCGAGGGGATCGGAGGCGGACTTCGTCTCGCGCTTCTTCGCGCCGCGGGTGGGCGTGCCGGAGGATCCGGTGACGGGCTCGGCGCACTGCACGCTGGTGCCCTACTGGGCGCAGAAGCTGGGCAAGAAGCAGCTGCTGGCGCACCAGATTTCCCACCGCGGCGGCGTGCTCCAGTGCGAGGACCGCGGCGAGCGCGTGGGCATGGCCGGCCAGGCCGTGCTGTACCTCGAGGGCCACATTTCGCTGTGAGGCCCATTCCACTTGTCACCGGTGACAAGTGAAACGGGGGTCATCCATTCCACTGGTCACCGGTGACGACCGGAATGCGCGCTGCCGAATCCACTTGTCACCGGTGACAAGTGAAACGGGGGTCATCCATTCCACTGGTCACCGGTGACGACCGGAATGCGCGCTGCCGAATCCACTTGTCACCGGTGACAAGTGAAACGGGGGTCATCCATTCCACTGGTCACCGGTGACCAGTGAAACGGCTCGGGCGGCCCGTGCGGCATTTTTTACAGGCTGCCTCCGCCCGGCCGCCCACGGCTCCTCCATGTAGGTGTCACTCCCGGGGTTGGCGTCGCGCCTGCCTGCGGGCACACTGCGCGCCGCCTGAACGTGCGAGCAGGACGGGGACCCACCCCTCTCTCGTCGCGGACACAGGAGGGGAGCGCACGGATGCGCCTGCTGCACACGTCGGACTGGCACCTGGGGCACACGTTGTACGACACCTCGCGCGAGGCCGAGCACGCGGCCTTTCTCGAGTGGCTGCTCGACACCCTCGAGGCCCAGAAGGTGGATGCGCTCCTGGTGGCCGGCGACATCTTCGACACCGCCAACCCCAGCGCCGAGGCCCAGGCCGCCTGGTACCGCTTCGTCGCCCAGGCCCGTATCCGCTGCCCCAAGCTCGATGTCGTCGTGATCGGCGGCAACCATGACTCCGCGGCCCGGCTGGATGCGCCGGACCCCCTCTTCGCCGCGCTCGACGTGCGCGTGGTGGGCGGGCTGCCCAAGGCCCGGGGCTCGGTGGACCTGGAGCGCCTGCTGGTGCCGCTGAAGAACGCCCAGGGCAAGGTGGGCGCGTGGGTGGCGGCGGTGCCGTACCTGCGGCCCGCGGATCTCCCGCTCGTCTCCGAGGAGGCGGGGGACAAGCTCATCGCGGGCGTGCGCTCGGTGTACGCCGAGGTGCTGGAGGGCGCGCGGGCGAAGCGCAAGCCGGGCCAGGCGCTCGTGGCCATGGGCCACTGCTACATGGTGGGCACCGAGCTGTCCGCGCTCAGCGAGCGCAAGATTCTCGGCGGCAACCAGCACGCGCTGCCGGTGGACCTCTTCCCCGAGGACCTCGCGTACGCGGCGCTCGGGCACCTGCACAAGGCGCAGCGGGTGGGCGGACGCGAGGGCGTGCGCTACAGCGGCTCGCCCATTCCCCTGTCGCTCTCCGAGGCCAGCTACGCGCACCAGGTGCTGCTGGTGGAGCTGGAGGGCGAGCAGCTCTCCACCGTGCGGCCGTTGCACGTGCCGCGCCGGGTGGAGATTGAACGGGTGCCCAAGCGCGACGCGGCCACGCTGGATGACGTGGTGCAGTTGCTGGAGGCCCTGCCCGCGCTGGAGGCGGACACGCCCGACTGGCGGCGCCCCTACCTGGAGGTGTGCGTCGCGCTGCCCCGCCCCGAGCCCGCGCTGCGCCGCCGGGTGGAGGCCGCGCTCGAGGGCAAGGCCGCGCGGCTGGTGAAGCTCACCCCCGCCTATACCGGCAGCGGCCACACGCTCGCCGAGGCGCGGCCGGGCGTCTCCCTCAAGGAGCGCACCCCCGAGGACGTCTTCCGCGCCCGCTACACGCGCGATTACACGGAGCCCTTGGAGCCCGCGCTCCTCGAGGCCTTCCACGCGCTGCTCACCCAGGTGCAGGAGGACGCGTCATGAGGATTCTCGCCATCCGGGGCTGCAACCTGACGAGCCTCGCGGGGGACTTCGCGCTGGAGCTGGACCAGCCGCCGCTCGACAAGATGGGGCTGTTCGCCATCACCGGGGCCACTGGCGCGGGCAAGAGCACGCTGCTGGACGCCATGTGCCTGGCGCTCTTCGACCGCACCCCGCGGCTGGGCGAGCGCGGCGGTGTTCCGGTGGGGCGCGCCGACGAGGACGAGGAAGCGCGGCTGATGGCCAACGACGTGCGCGGCATGTTGCGGCGCGGCGCGGGCGAGGGCTTCGCCGAGGTGGACTTCCTCGGCAAGGACGGCCGGCGCTACCGCGCGCGCTGGTCCGTCTGGCGGGCGCGCAAGCTGGCCGAGGGCCGCTTCCGGCCGCAGGAGATGAGCCTCACCGACGTGGCCACCCAGCAGCAGTTCGGGCGCACCAAGTCCGAGGTGCTCAAGGCCATCGAGGAGCGGCTGGGTCTGTCCTTCGACCAGTTCCGGCGCTCGGCGCTGCTGGCGCAGAACGAGTTCGCCGCCTTCCTGCGCGCGGACGCCAACGAGCGCGCGGAGCTGCTGGAGCGGATGACGGGGACGGAGGTGTACAGCCGGGTGTCCATGGCCGCGCACCAGCGCCACAAGGAGGCGCAGGAGGAGCTGACGAAGCTGGAGCAGGGCGTGGCGGCCATTGCGCGGCTGTCCGACGAGGACCGCGCGGCGGTGGAGGCGCAGCGGACGCGGGAGGAGGCGGCGCTGGGCGAGGCCCAGGCGGTGCAGGCGCGGGCCGAGCAGGCGCTGCACTGGTACACCGAGCGGGCGCGGCTGGTGGCGCAGGAGGCCGAGGCGGAGCAGTCGCGCCAGCGCGCGGCCCAGGCGCTGGAGGCCGCGGAGCCCCGGAAGGCGGAGCTGGAGCGGGTGCGCGCGGCGGAGGTGCTGCGGGCCCCGTTGAGCCGGGTGGACGAGGCCTCCCGGAGGCTGGTGGAGGCGGAAGGAGCGCTGACGGCGCGGCGCGCGGAGGCGGAGGCGGCACGGGCCTCGGCGCAGGTGCGCGAGGAGGCGCGGGCGAAGGCGGAGGCACGGCGAGCCGCGGCGGTGGAGGCGGAGGCGGCCGCGCGCCCGGCGCTGGAAGAGGCGCTGAAGCTGGACGCGGAGCTGACGCGGGCGCGCAGCGATGAGCAGGAGGCCGTGCGCAAGCTGGAGGCCGCCCGCGAGTCCGAGCGCGTGGCCCAGGAGGCGCTGGCGCGGGTGGCCCGGGAAGAGGAGGCCGCGCGCGCGGAGCAGAAGGCGGCGGAGGCGTGGCTCGGCGAGAACAAGCGCCTGGAGGCGATGGCCCGCGAGTGGCCCCGCTGGGAGGCGGAGCTCACCCGCTACGGCCGCGCGGCACAGGACGAAACCAAGGCCCGCGAGTCCCTCGCGCAGGTGCAGTCGCGGACGGGCGCGCTGCGGACGGAGGCCGAGCGCCGGGGCGAGGAGAAGCGCAAGGCGGACGAGGCCCTGGAGGCGGCGAAGGCCCGCGTGGCCAGCGCCGAGGCCGCGCAGGGCAAGGAGGCGGGCGCGGAACGCCGGGCCCGCCGGGTGGAGTTGCAGTCCCGGCAGGAGGGGCTGCGGGCGTTGACGGATGCGCGCAAGGGCGCGAGCGAGGCGGCCCGGGCGGAGCGGGAGGCGGCCGAGGAGGCCAGCCGGGCCCGTGCGGAGCAGGCGTCCGCGGCGGCCGAGGCCGAGGCCGCGAAGGTGCGCCGCCTCGAGCAGGAGGCCGCGCTGAAGGAGGCGCGCCGGGCCTTCGCCGAGGCGCGGGCGACGTTGGACCTGGCGGAGCACCGCGCGGAGCTGCGGGCGGGCCAGCCCTGCCCGCTCTGTGGAGCCACCGAGCACCCCTACCGCCAGACGGGCACCGCGCTGGAAGGGCTCGCCACCAAGGCGCGGGCGCGGGTGGAGGAGCTGGAAGGAGAGGCCGCGGGGGTGACCCGGGCGGAGGCCGAGGCCAGTGCTCGCGCGGCGGCGGCGGGCCCTCGCGCCTCCCAGGCGGAGGCCCGGCGGGAGGCCGCGGCGCAGCTGCGTGTCCAGCAGCGCACGGCGTGGAGCCACGCGCGCGCGAAGCTCGCGGGGACGTTGCCCCCGGAGGACGTGGAGGCCGAGGGCCTCGAGGCCTGGCTGGAGGCGTCGCTCGCGGAGGTGAAGGCGCTGCAGGCCGGGCTGAATGCCGAGGAGGAAGCGGCGGAGAAGCTGGAGCGCGCGGCGAAGGAGGCCCGGGCCGCGCTCACCGCCGTGCTGGAGCGCCAGGAGGGGGTGGAGAAGGCCGCGCGTCAGGCGGACGAGGCGCTGCGCCAGAGCGCCGAGGCCGAGGCCGCCGCCAACCGCGAGGTGGAGCAGGCCGCGCGCGTGCGCCAGGAGGTGCTGGAGGTGCTGGCGGCGCCCTTCAAGGAGCTGCCGCGCTGGCAGGAGTCGCTGGCCGCGAAGCCGGTCGACTTCCGTGCGCACTGCGCGAAGCGGGTGGCGGAGTGGAATACCCGCGAGCAGGCGTCGAAGGACGCGGAGACGCGCGTCGCGCAGACCAAGGAGAAGCGCGTTCCGGCGGAGACGGCGGCCGGCGTGCAGCGCGCCCTGACCGAGAGCTGCGCCCAGGCGCTCTCCCGGGCCCAGGAGGCGCTGCGGGAGAAGCAGGCCGCGCGTGGGGCGCTGCTCGGCGGACGTCCCACCGCCGAGGTGCGTGACGGGCTCGAGCGGGAGCTGGCGGACGCGTCCCGAGCCTTCGAGTCCGTCCGCGCCGAGGCCGAGAAGGCGAAGCAGGAGGCCGCCGCCGCGGCCGCGCGTGCTCAGGACGCGGTGCAGGCCCAAGCGTCCGCGGGCACCGCCAGGGCAGAGGCCGAGGCGGCGCTCTCGGCGCTGCTGTCGGCGCGGAGTCTCACGCTGGAGGCCGTGCGTCTCCTGCTCGCGCGGGATGCCGCCTGGTGCGAGGCCGAGGAGCGTGCGCTGTCGGCGCTCCGTCAGGCCCAGGAACACGCCCTGGCCGTGCTGACGGAGCGCCAGGCGCAGCGCACCCGGCACGAGGCCTCCGGTCTCCCCTCCATCACCGAGACGGACGCCCCGGCCGCCTGTGAGCGGGCCCGTTCGGACACCGAGGCCCGGCGTCAGTCCGCCGCCTCGTTGAAGGCCCGGCTCGACCAGGACGACGAGGCCCGCCGCCGTCACGGGGAGCAGGCCCGGCTCCTGGAGGAGAAGCAGCGCGCCAGCGGTGTGTGGCGCACCCTCAGCGAGCTCATCGGCTCGCACGATGGCCGCAAGTTCAAGGTGTTCGCCCAGAGCCTCACCCTGGACGCGCTCCTGTACTACGCCAACGCGCACCTCGAGGAGCTGGCCCCGCGCTACCGCCTCATGCGCGTGCCGAAGTACGACCTCGACCTGCAGGTGGTGGACGGGGACATGGGCGACGAGGTGCGCGGTGTCTCCAGCCTCTCGGGCGGGGAGAGCTTCCTCGTCTCCCTGGCGCTCGCGCTCGGGCTCGCCTCGCTCTCCTCGGAGACGACCCAGGTGGAGACGCTCTTCATCGACGAGGGCTTCGGCACGCTGGACCCGGAGACGCTGGAGGTGGCCCTCGCCACGCTGGATGCGCTCCAGGCCACCGGCCGGCAGGTGGGCATCATCTCCCACGTGTCCGGGCTCGCTGAGCGCATCGGCGCGCAGGTGCGGGTGGTGAAGCAGGGCGCCGGGCGCAGTCGGCTCGTCGTGGTGGGCGAGGCGGGAGTCCTCGTCTCCCCGCTCCCCGAGGCACGGCCCGCGGCGTCGGTGGGGTAGGGCGTCAGCTCGCCGGGCCGCTGGCCAGGCTCGCCAGGTAGCGGTCCAGCGTCTCGGCGAAGGTGGGGTCGTCGTTGAGGAAGGCGAGCCCCACGCCGCCCTTGTACGGATCGTCCACCACGTGCACCACCAGGGCGTCTCCCTGCAGGCGCTCGCCGTTGGGCAGCCGCACCTGCACCGTCACCACGCTGTCCACGGGAGGGCGGTGCGCCGTGCGCACGAAGAGGCCGCCGTTGGAGATGTTCGTCGCGTGCTCGCGCACGAAGTCCAGCTCCGTGCGGAACTCCATCTCCAGCTTCACCGCGAAGCGGCGCCCGTGCCGCTGCGTGTCGAACGTCTCGTAGGCCCGGGGACTCTCCTGGGCGGCTGGCTCCTCCTCCGGGGTGGGGGCGGGGGCTTCCGGAGTCTCGGCCGCGGCGGGGGGGGCCGAGGCGTTGGCCGTGTTGGCGAAGTAGTCGATGGTGACGGAGCCAGGCCCGGGCGGTGGCCCTTCCGGAATGGGCTCGCGCACGGCGAGCTGTTGCAGGTGCCCGTGCAGCACGATGGCCGCGGCCTCGTAGTCCTCCAGCTCGTGGGTGTCCGGGCCGGTGAGCGAGTCGGTGCGGAACGCATCGCGAGCCGCTTTGGGCAGGCGCCACAGCTCCACCAGGGTGCCGCCACTCTGTTGCACCTGCTGGGTCAGCTCCTCCAGGGCGGTGCGCGGGTAGCTGGGTGCCTCCAGCTTCAGCTCCAGGGTGGCTTCCGCCTCCCGCAAGGCCACGACGATGCCTGGCGGTTTCGGCGGGGGCAGCAACGCCCCCAGCCCCTCCACCAGCTCTCTCACCCGCTCTGCACGGGCTGAGCCATTCCACAACGCCGCGAGACCGAACACAGGCACGTCGACGGACAATAGCCGAGCCTGCCCGCGGGTGGGTCAACCATCGTGCATTTCACACCAGTGAACGCTCCGCTAGCAGGCGAGCGGAAAGGTGTGGGCCGCCTGGACGCATTCCGTCCTGCCGCGGGCAGATCGGACCCCTGCGCCTAGACACCCACCTGGGCAACGGAGGACTGCGTGCCCAGGTTGGCGGACCGATTTGACCCCCCCTCTCTGCCTGTGTGATTGCCATGCGTTCTCAATCCCGATTCCTCGCGGCCGCGCTGCTCATGGCCGCACTCGTTACAGGCTGTGGTGATACCAAGCCCGACCCAGACCCCCAGCCCGGGGGTGGGACCGACGAGCCCGGTACCCCCTCGACCCCGCCCCCCGCGCCTCCGCCTCCGGAGCTGCCGACGACGGAGGATCCATTCGGAGAGCCTCCGGGCCCGAGCGCCGGCCCCCGCAACGCGACGATCGACACCGACTGTGACGGCCTCTCGGACGAGGAGGAGTGGGGCACCGTCTATCCCGGTGGCTTGAAGACGGACGCGGGCCGCTGGGACACCGATGGGGATGGCCTCCGTGATGGTGTCGAGGTGGGCCGCACCTCCAGCATCAACACGAGCGCGGAGTGCAAGGCCGTCTTCATCGCGGACGCGGACCCGACGCCGTCACGCGCGACGAATCCGACCATCGCGGACGCGGACGGCGACGGCCTGAAGGACGGGCTGGAGGACCGCAACTACAACGGCAAGCTGGACCCGGGCGAGACGGATCCGGCCAACCCCGACATGGATGGGGACGGGCTGAAGGACGGCGACGAGGACGCCAACAAGAACACCGTGGTGGACTTCGGCGAGACCGACCCGCGCAAGCGCGACACGGACGCCGATGGCCTCTCGGACGGCATCGAGCTGAACACCACCCGGACGAACGCGCTCAAGGCCGACACGGATGGCGACTCGTGCCTGGACGGGACCGAGGACCCCAACGGCAACGGCGTGAAGGACCCGGGTGAGACGGACCCGAAGAACGGCTCCGACTGCGGCGGCGGGACCAGCTCCACGGACACGGACGGCGACGGCGTGCCCGACGCCATCGAGGACGCCAACGGCAACGGCGCCAAGGATGCGACCGAGACCGACTTCCGCAGCGCGGACACGGACGGCGATGGTCTGTCGGATGGCGTGGAGGATCGCAACCACAACGGCGTGGTGGACTCCGGCGAGAGCGATCCGCGCCTGAAGGACACGGACTGCGACGGCCTGCTCGACGGCGCGGACCAGGGCGCCTTCAAGGGCGAGGACACCAACGGCAACGGCCTGCGCGACGTGGGCGAGACGGACCCGTCCAAGCGCGACACGGACGGCGACGGCCTGTTGGACGGCGTGGAGCGAGGCATTCCCGCCAGCTCGGCGCCTGTCACCACCTGCGGCTACCCGGGTGACACGAACCCGGCCACCACCACGGATCCGCTCAACTCCGACTCCGATGGCGACGGCATCGCCGACGGTGCCGAGGACTCGAACCAGAACGGCCAGAAGGATCCGGGCGAGTTGGATCCGCGCGACCGCACCGACGGTGCCACGACCACGCCGGCCGGCCAGGCCTGCGCGGCGGGCAACCTGCGGCAGGTCGTCTTCAAGGAGGACAGCGGCGGGGACATCCGTCTGGCGCTCCGTCCCTCCTTCACCGAGGTGAAGCAGATTGTCCTCAGCGGCAAGGGCCGGGGCTTCGTCGGCTACGACGACACGAACAAGGTGGCCTTCATCGCCTACAAGCGCGGCCAGGCGGGCTCCTCGACCACCGTGGTGGGCGACGAGCTGTTCGTGCGCGGCCAGTTCTCCCCGTCGGTGACGGCGGGCACCACGCAGACCTTCACCACCTGGGACGGCCACCCCGCGCTGCAGGCCTTCTACGACCAGAGCGCGACCACCAACCTGCGCGACTACGCCAACTCGGTGGCCAACCAGCTCGTCGGCACGGGCGCTGGGACGCTCACGGGCGGCTCGGCCGTGAGCGGCGGGTACAAGATCCAGGCGCAGTACGTCCACCGCTCCAACGCGAGCGTGCTGGTGGTGCTGGCCATCACGCCCACCACCCTCTACAGGGATCCGGGGCTCTTCGTCATGGGCGACACCGCGGGCGGCACGGCGCTGGCCCAGTTCGGTGACGCGGACGCGGTGCAGTGCGAGACCTTCACCACCGGCAACGGCATGGCCGACTTCCTCTTCGTGGTGGACGACAGCGGCTCCATGCAGACCTCGCAGGGCGCGCTGGGTGACGCCGCCACGGCGGTGGCCAACCGGCTGGGCAACTCGCAGCTCGACTGGCGCATCTCCATGGTGACCACGTCCTATACGCAGCCGGACTACTCGTGGCCCAACCGCAACGTGTTCCGCGGCTTCACGCGCAACATCGACCAGTTCAAGGCGTGGCTGCAGCAGGACGCGGCGTGCCCGGACCCCAAGCAGGGGTGCTGGGTGGGCATCGACGGCGCCAGCGAGGAGCGCTCCCTGGAGGGCGCGCGCGTGGCGGTAGACTACATGACCAACGCCAGCACGCCCGCGGACAGGAAGTACCGTCCGGGCGCCCGGCTGGTGGTCATCCTCCTCACCGACGTGCGCGACCAGCCGGACACCGTCCCGGTCAGCACGTACATCGACTACTTCAAGGGGGCCAACCCCACCGGCCAGCTCATCCAGATGCACGGCATCATCTGTGACCCGGCCGGCGGCGACTGCTACCCGGGCGAGCCCTCCGCCAACCCGCGGCACCTGGACGTCATCCAGGCCACCGGTGGCATCGTGGGCAGCATCCGCAGCACCACGTCCATCCAGAACGCCATCAACACCATCGTGGACAGCGTGATTGCCTCCACGGGTTACCGCACGCTCAAGCCGCCCATCGGCGCCTCGGTGCGGGTGGCGCTCGAGTCGGTGCAGAACCCCGCGGCGTGCGCGGCGAGCGACCTGCCCCGCAGCCGGACGAACGGCTTCGACGTGGACGGCATCAGCCAGGCACTGTCCTTCTACGGTGCGTGCCGTCCGGCCTCGGCGGGCGCGACGAAGGCCGCCATCTCCTACCGCTACTGGAGCGACCTCACGCCCAACAAGGACGGCAACCCGCCGCCCTGCTCGACGGACACGGGCTACTACGACCCGGCGGCTGCGGACTTCTGCAAGGGCAACCTCAGCTGCAACCGGCAGACGAACCGGTGTGAGTGCCCCTCGGACTGCGGCGGCGGCGGGGCTCCGGGCGAGGTGTGCAACACCAGCCGGGACGTGTGCGACTTCACCTGCACGGCGGACTGCGGCGGCACGTGCGGCAGCTTCCAGGCGTGCAACACGGCCACCTGCACCTGCCAGTGTGTGGCGAGTGCCACGTGCGCGCCGGGCTTCAAGTTCGACCCGGCGGCCTGCGGTTGCGTCTGTGACACGGCGGCGCTCAACTGCGGCTCCACCCATCAGCCCAGCGCCACCGCCTGTGCCTGTGTCTGCAAGTCCGACTGCGGCGGCTGCGGGCCGGGGACGGAGTGCAACACGAGCTACTGCGCCTGCGTGCCGAAGCTGAACTGAGCGCTCCGAGGGTTTAGCAGTCCCGGGCCGGAAGCCGCTGCGTCCCAGCGGTCTCCGGCCCGGCTGTTTCCAGGGCCGCCGACGGGAAAGTCACGTGCCGGGGCTGCTAGAGTCGTCCTCCGGAATCCTGCCCCCCGTTCCGGAGCTCATCGATGCAGAACCGTTTCCCCCTGGCCCTGGCCGCGACGCTGCTGGGCGCGGCCTCCCTGTTCGCCTGCGGTACCACCCCCGCCGAGGATCGCGAGCGCGTCACCTTCCCCGCCCGGGATGACTTCCCGGGCCTGGGCGGTGTGGAGTCCCTGTCGCCCCGCTCGCGCACCTACACGTTCGACCCGAGCTTGGAGAGCAGCTACCTCTACGTGCAGCTCTTCAGTGCCTCGCTCGGGCATGACCACGTGGTGCGCGCCACGGACTGGTGGGGCTCGCTCGCCTTCGACCCTTCCAACCTGGCCGGGTGCGCGGTGTCGGTGACGGTGCAGGTGGAGGGGCTCGACCCCGAGCGCGACGAGATGCGTGACCTCACGGGCCAGGACCGCGTCTCCCGGAGTGACCGGGAGCAGATCCGCGAGCACCTGCGGGCCCAGGAGCAGCTGAACCTGGATGAGCACAAGACGATCGAGTTCACCTCGCGCTCCTGCGCGCTCACGGGTGAGAAGGGGATGGATGGGCGTGCGGTGGTGGAGGTGACGGGCGACCTGACGTTGCGCGGCGTCACCCGGGAGGTCCGGCTGCCCCTGGAGGTGGCGGTGGATGAAGCGCAGGTGGCGGCCCGAGGCGTGCTGACCACCCGCCACTCGGACTTCGGCTTCGAGCCCTATTCGGCGCTGGGAGGGCTCTTCAAGAACAAGGACGAGCTCTTCTTCGTGCTCGACGTGCGCGGCCAGCGCGTGCCCGGGAAGTGAGAGGACGTGAGATGAAGAAGGTACTCGTCGCGGTGCTCGCCGTCGTGCTGCTGGGCGTGTTGGGGGCGGCGGGAGTCGCCTGGGGGCTGCGGCCCCGGATGCGTCCGGCCCCGGACCGGAAGGTGGAGGCCACTCCCGAGAAGCTCGCGCGGGGCCGCTACCTCGCGGAGAACGTGGCCGCCTGCCTCCACTGCCACTCGCAGGCGGACAAGTCCCTCTTCGGCATGCCGCCGAAGCTCGGCACCGAGGGGGCGGGTGGCATGTGCATGGGGCCGGAGGATGGCTTTCCCGGCACCCTGTGCGCCTCCAACCTCACGTCCGACCCGGAGACGGGGCTCGGCCGGTGGATGGATGGGGAGATCATCCGGGCCATCCGAGAGGGCGTGAGCCGGGATGGGCGGCCGCTGATGGCCATCATGCCCTATGGCTTCTACCGGGACATGTCGGACGAAGACGTGGAGGCCATCGTGGCTTGGCTGCGGACCCTTCCGGCCGTCCGTAGCCCGCTCACGGCGCCGCGGTTCGACTTCCCGCTCAACGTCCTCGTCCGCTTCATGCCCGAGCCCGTGGAGCAGTCCGTCCCCGCGCCGGCCCGCTCGGACACGGTGGCCTACGGCAAGTACCTCGTCACCGTGGGAGGTTGCGTGGAGTGCCACACGCCCGACGCGGGGCCACGGGCCGGGCAGTGGTTCGCCGGAGGCCGGGAGTTCGAGCTGGAGAAGGGCGTGGTGCTCCGCAGCGCGAACCTCACCCCGCATGCGACGGGCATGGGAGGGCTCAGCCGGGAGGAGTTCATCGGGCTCTTCAAGCGCCACGCGGGGCCCGGGGCCCGGCGCGAGGTGCCGGAGCGGCTCAACACGCTGATGGCGTGGCTGTCCTACGGGGGGATGGCGGAGCAGGACGTGGGCGCCATCTACGACTACCTGAAGACGCAGCCTCCGGTGGACAACGCCGTCACTCCCTGGAGCCTGCCGGGCACGGCCACGCCGTGAGTCAGGGGGCGCCCGGGTGAGGCCCGGGCG
This sequence comes from Archangium gephyra, assembly GCF_042230915.1. Lineage (GTDB taxonomy): Bacteria > Myxococcota > Myxococcia > Myxococcales > Myxococcaceae > Archangium > Archangium gephyra_B. Next base: position 1,755,397 of record NZ_CP102578.1, read on the forward strand.
TCCACCGGTGCGGCGGGGGTGTTACTGGACCTGCACCTGGAAGCTGGTGGAGCCCAGCTCGGTGCCGTCGGTGCCCACCACCTTGGCCGTCCAGGCGCCGGAGTCACCCGCGCGGAAGGTGCGGTAGGCGTGCGTGCGGTACGACGCGCGGGGCACCTTCAGCTCCGTCTTGGACACTTCCTTGCCGTCCTTGGACCAGACGATGTTCACCGTGCCGGGCTCCACGCCGGTGAGCTTGGTGGCGGCGTAGATGCGGGTGTTCGGGGCGACGGTGAAGCTGTCGGAGGTGCCGGTGACCTCGTACTTCTCGACCCCGGTGCCGACCTTCACGGTGGCCTCGGCGGCGTAGGCGGTGGTGGTGAGCAGCAGGGTGGGCAGCAGGAGCTTCAGGGCAGTCTTGAGCATGTGTGGTGTCCTCGGTGAGAGGAGCACCTACGCTAGTCCATCCCCCTGACGCGTCGAGCTTTCGGCGTGGCGGCCGGCCTCCTCCAAGAGCGCGCGGTGGGAGGGGATGGCGAGGAACGAGCGCCGCAGCCCCTCGTCATGGAGCTTCCCGGCCCACTCCTGGAGTTGACGGTGGGCCGTCTCCAGGACGCGGGGCGCGCGGGCGTCCTCCTGGTCGCGGAGGACCTGGAAGCACGTGAGCCATATCCAGAAGGGCTCCTCCACGCCATGCAGGGGCGCCTGCTCCAGGTGCGCGAGGAGCTCCTCGGCGTACCCGCGCGCCTCCTGCCGCTCACCCGCCGCGAGCGCCACGGCGGCCAGGCCCGTGATGGCCTCCACTTCCTGGTGCCGCATCCGCGTCTCCACCCGGATCCTCCGGGCCTGCTGGAACGCCTCCCGGGCCTCGGGCAGGCGTCCCAGGGAGCGCAACGCGTGGCCCCGGCTCATCCAGGCATAGCCCTGGTAGCGGGGGCTGCCGATCTCCTGGCCGATGCGCAGCGCCTGCTCGGCGAGCTCGAGCGCGCCGGGGGCGTCACCCAGGTGGTGGTGGAGGAGCGCCAGGTTGCAGCGGTCCACGCACTCCCAGAACCGGTAGCCGATGACGCGGCTGAACTGGAGCGTCTGCTCGAAGTCGGCCTTGGCGCCGGCGAAGTCGCCCAGGCTCTTGCGCACGTAGCCCAGGTGCCGGAGGGCGGAGAACTCCAGCCAGCGGTTGCCCATGGCCCGGCAGAAGGGGAGCACCCGGAGGATGTAGGCGAGGCTCGTCGCCAGGTCTCCGAGCTCATGGAGGGCCGCGCTGAGGTTGAGCAGGCTCTCCACCTCCAGCTGCTCGAGCCGCGCGGACTCGGCGAGCGCCAGGCTCCGCTCGAACTGGGTGCGGGCGCTCTCGAAGTCCCCCTGGTGGTGGCGCAGCATGCGTCCCCAGCGCAGGTGGCCGAGCGCCTCGCTGGCCACGTCTCCAATCTGCTGGGCCAGCCGGATGGCCTTGCGCACCGCCTCCACGCCCTCGGCGAACTCGCCGACCTCCGAGGCGTAGAGGGCGCGGCGCAGGGCCACCTCGATCTGCCGCCGCTCGTCGCCGAGCAGCTCGGCCAGCGCCTCCATCATCTCCAAGTCCAACCGCTGCGCCCGCCGCTCGCCGATGACACCGTGCACCTTCTCGAGCGCGGCCACGATGGTGTAGCGCTCGGCGAGGTTCGCCTCGGACGTCAGCAGCAGGGCCCGGTCCAGGAACGAGCGCGCCTCCGCGTTGGCGAACAGGGACAGGGCCTCCTCTCCCGCGCGCCGCAGGTAGACGGCCGCGCGCGTCCCCTGTCCCGAGGCCTCCAGGTGGTCGGCGATGAGCCCCAGGTGCTCCCGGGAGCGCTCGCCTCCGCGCGCCAGCAGCCACTCGGCGATGCGGCCGTGGAAGGCGCGCCGCTCGCGCTTGAGCACGGTGTCGTAGGTGACTTCGCGCACGATGGCGTGCTTGAAGATGTACTCGCGCGTCCCGGCGAAGGCGGGCGTGGACTGCTCGAAGATGAGCTCGCGCTCCTGGAGGGCGGCCAGCGCCGAGTGGAGGGAGACGGGCGGCTGCTCCTCCTGGCCCATCCGCTCGAGGGCCTCGTCCCAGAAGATGCGTCCCACCACCGAGGCCCGCTGGAGGACTTCGCGCTCATGGGCGGGGAGGCTGTCCAGGCGGACCTGGAGGACGCCGCTGAGCGTGGAGGGCACCTTGAGCGAGGTGAGCCGGCGGGGCTCCACGCGCCAGCGCTCGCCCTCCGCGAGGATGACGCCCTCCTCGAGCAGCATCTGGATGAGCTCCTCGAGGTAGAAGGGGTTGCCCTCGGCGCGGGAGACCACGAGCTCGTCGAGGGCGGGGGGGATGGCCTCCACCTTGCGCAGCAGCTCCTCCACGAGCCGGTGGCTGTCCTGTTGGGAGAGGGGCCGCAGCTCGAGCCGGACGTGGTTCGGGGCGGTGGCCCATTGCGGCCGCCGCTCGAAGAACTCCGGCCGGGCGGTGCACACCACGAGGAGCCGCTCCGGGGCGAGCGTCTGCAGCAGGCGCTCGAGCAGGTCCAACGCGCTGTCATCGGCCCAGTGGATGTCCTCGAGGAAGAGCACCATGGGCTCACGGCTCAGCAGGGCGCGGAAGTACTCGCTGAGGGCGGCGAGGCCGCGGGCCCGCAGGCCCTGCTCGTCCATGGGGTTGCCCTTGAGGTGAGGGCTGTCGCTGAAGTCGAAGCCGATGAGGGAGCCGGCGAAGTGGGCGCGGATGCGGCTGGAGGCCTCGGGGCCGAGGGCCTCGAAGAAGCTCTCCTCCAACCGGGCGCGCACCACGCTGGGCACGTCGCTGCCCTGCACCTGGAGGTGGAAGGAGAAGAGATCTCTCAGCAGGGCGTTGGGGTGCCTGCGCATCTCCGGGCTGCCGCGGCCGCGCAGACACCGGGGCGGGGAGGGCAGCGACTCGAGCCACGTCTCGAACTCGCCGAGCAGCCGGGACTTGCCGATGCCCGCCTCGCCGGTGAGGGTGACGCGCTGGCAGCCGCCGCCGGAGAGCGCCGTGGACAGGGCGGAGCGCAGGTGGCGCAGCTCCTCCTCGCGCCCCACCAGCCGGGCCCAGATGCCGTCCAGCCCGCGCCCCTGGCGGTGGAAGGTGCGCGGCCGGGCGGCCGTCACCCGGTACACCTGGAGCGGCTCCTGCTTGCCCTTGAGGCGCAGCGGCGGCTGGGGCTCGGTCTCGAAGGCCCCGCTCACCTGGCGGTAGGTGCCGTGGGAGATGAGGATGCCGCCCTCGGGACAGGCCTGCTCCAGGCGGCTGGCGGTGTTGACGGTGTCGCCCATCACCGTGAGCTCGCCGAGCGTGCCCACCACGCCCAGGAGGACGGGGCCGGTGTGGACGCCGATGCGCATGCGCAGGCCCTCGGGAGGGCCGGCCAGGAAGGAGTCGAGCTGGGCCTGGATGTCCAGGGCGGCGTGGAGGGCCTGCTCGGCGTCGTCCTCGCGCGCGCCGTCCGCGCCCCAGAGCGCCATCACCGCATCGCCGATGTGCTTGTCGATGCGGCCCCCGTGCCGGACGATGGCCGCGTCCACGCGGGCCCAGAGCTGGTTCATCAGCTCGCTGACGTCCTCCGGGTCCATCTGCTCGCTCAGGGAGGTGAAGCCGCAGAGGTCGCCGAAGAGCACCGTGACGTGGCGGCGCTCCAGGGGAACGCGGGAGGCGAGGGCGGCGAGCCGTGCGCGCAAGGCCGACAGGGCGGCCTCGGTGGCCTCGGGGCCCAGGGTGGGGCGCTGGGCCTCCAGCAGGGCCATGGCCTGCTCGAGCAGCTGGCGTTCCTTGCTCATCGTCCTCCGGGAGCCGGCATGGGCCGTATTTCAGCACATGACCGGTGATCGACCCACCACGATAACGGGGGGCTCCGGGGCCTGCCACCGACGCGGAGTGAGGAGGGCCCTCAGCGCGCCGGTTTGAGGCCCGTGGGGGCCGAGTCCGTGCGGAAGACGGGGTAGAGGTTGAAGCGGGCGTCGTAGGCCGGGTGGCGCTCGTAGAAGAAGCGCAGGCGGGCGCGCGGGTTGCGGGCGAACTCCGGGTCCTTCAGCTTCTCCTCCCAGGCGGCCTTGACGGCGGGGTCCTTGGCGAGCAGCTCGCGCGCGAAGGGCTCCAGGACGTAGTCCTCGACGTACTCCTTCTGCTCGAAGTGGTTGTTGAAGAAGCCCCAGGCGAGCAGCGAGTCCGGCCCGAGCGGCTCGAGCAGGTGCGCCAGCAGGGGCACGTTCGTCTGCGCGGCCGGCACGTAGAGCGTCCCCGCGGGCAGCGTCTGCGGCTCCTTCTTCCACTGGCCCTTCACGGACAGGCCCTGGCGGCCCTCGACGGAGGCGGGGCGGAACTTCGCCTCGGTGGCGCGGAACACCTCCACCTCGGCGGAGGGGATGTCCTGGCCGAGCCGCTGGAAGCGCAGGCCGTGCGTGGCGAGCTTCTCCGCCACCCAGCCGGCGTGCGCCGGGGCCACCAGGTAGCCGCCCGCGGGCAGCGAGGCGGTGAGGGCGGGGCGGAGCTCCTCGTAATAGGGGATGGTCCACACCTGGGGCTTCGTGTCGTCGTAGCGGACCCACGGCTGGGTGGTGAGCTCGGAGGGGGGGCGCTCGTAGGCGTAGCCGCGGAAGGGGAAGGGGCGCTGCTTCTCCGTGTTGTCCCAGACGAGCACCACCTCGCGGACCTTGCCGGAGGTGGCCTCGGTGTCGGAGGCCTTCACGGCGGACAGGAGCGCCTGGCCGTCGCGGGCGGTGAGGCGCAGCAGGCCCTCCAGCACGTGGCGGGTGGTGGCCACGCGGTGGGCGTAGGGCTTCCAGGAGTGCGTCTCCACCAGCATGCCGTAGCGCCGGTGGGCGGCCCAGTACTGGTGGCTGAAGCGCGGGGGAGACACGCCGTAGGTCACCCCCGAGGCGGGGTCATCGTTCTCCCGGAAGGAGGGGTAGAAGGGCAGGGGCAGGTGGCCCTTGGCCTCCAGCTCGGTGAAGAGCTCCTCGCGCAGCTTCGCGCCGAGGGTGCGCAGCGTCTCGGGGCCCACCATCTGCGGCTCCAGCTGCACGCTCACATCGTGCTCGAACTTGGCGCCATCGGTGACGTGCAGGTCCACGTAGAAGAGCGGATTCCAGGTGTGCAGCAGCTTGAGGAGCGCCACCATCTCCGGGGCGTCGGCCTTCACGTAGTCGCGGTTGAGGTTGAGGTTCTGCCCGGAGACGCGCCAGCCCATCTCCTCGGGGCCCACCTGGTTGGGGCGGTTGTTGGGGCCGAAGCGCTCGTGGCCATCCACGTTGAAGACGGGCACGAAGACGGCCGTCACCTGCTTCAGCGCGCCCGGCACGGCCTTGCCGTCGAGCAGGTCGCGCAGCAGCCAGAAGCCGGCGTCCTTGCCATCGATTTCGCCGGCGTGGATGCCGCCCTGGAAGAGGACGACGGGGCGGCCCTTCTTCGCGGCGGCGGCGGGGGTGAGGGTGCCATCCGCGCTGGCGACGAGGGCGAGCATGGGGCGGCCCTCGGGGGTGGTGCCGAAGGTGTCGCAGCGCACCTTGCCGGGGTAGCGCTGGGGGAAGGCGCGGCAGAGGGACTCGACCTCCGCGTAGCGGCCGGTGCGGCTCCAGCCGCTCTGCTCGGCGACGGTGGTGAGGGGAGCCTGGTGGAGGGTGAGGGCGAGGAGGACGGACAGGAGCATGGCACCCCCCTCACAGCACACCGCCCGCCCTCCCTCAACTGCGGAGCGTCATCCCGCGCGGCGCACGCCGAGGCTCTCTCCCACGGCGAGCACATGGAGCGGCTCGCGGGGCAGCTTCCGGCGGCCCCACTCGGCGTCCAGGCGCTGGGGGGGCTCGTCGAGGGGCTCGTCGGTGAGCTTGAAGGTGCCCCAGTGCATGGCGAGGAAGCGCCGGGCTCCGAGGTCCTCGTAGGCCCGCACCGCCTGCTCGGGGTTCATGTGCTGCTTCTCCATGAACCAGCCCGGGTCATAGGCGCCAATGGGCAGCATGGCCGCGTCCAGCGCGGGGAAGCGCCGGCCAATCTCCTTGAAGCCGTCGAAGTACGCGGTGTCGCCCGAGTGGTACACGCACGCGCTGGAGCCCTCCACCACGAAGCCACCCCAGAGCGTCTCGTTGACGTCGTTGAGGCCGCGGCGGCTCCAGTGCTGGGCGGGGACGAAGTGCACCGTCACCGGCCCCACCTTCGTGGTGCCCCACCAGTCCAGCTCGGTGACGGGCGGCGAGCCGGAGCGGAAGTAGCGCGCCATGCGCAGTCCACTCACGACGGGCGCGCCCACCTGGCGCACGGTGGGCATGTCCAGGTGATCGAAGTGGTTGTGCGACACCAGGGTGGCGGTGATGGGGGGCAGCTTCTCCAGGGGCACGCCCGGAGCCACGTTGCGGTGGATGAATCCCGTGATGCTGTCACGCAGCGCGGGATCGATGAGCAGTGACACGCCGTCGAGCTGCACCAGCCAGCTCGCATGGCCGAGCCAGGTGAGGCGCGCGCCCTCGCCGGGAGCGGGAGGGGTGGCCAGCGCGGCGAGGTCCGGCTCCACGCGGCGCACGGGGGCGGTGTCCGGGCTCTTGCGGCGCTTGCCCGCCAGCTTGTCTCCCACGGCCCACTTGAAGACGTTGCCGAGCGGGTGGGGGAGGCTGCCATCCAGGTTCTTGAAGCGCGCCATGAAGCTCTCCCGCGGGCCCGGGTGGAGGGGCGGGCCCATGCCCTGTCTTGTTCCGGCGCTGGCCCTGGATGCAAGGACGATGTGGGAACCCGATTGCCCACTCGGGGTACCCAGGGACTGTCCGGTGGGGACACCGGGGGAGTCCCTTCTTTCACCTGCTGACCAGATGCGGGTGCTCCCCCCGTGCACAGTCGCCTGGGGATGAAGACAACTTCCCACCGTGGGTAGGGGAAGGACGGGGTGGAGGAGCCATGCGGCTTGGTCGCTTGCTGGTGGTGGCGTGGGTGTGGGGTGTGGCGCTGGTGCAGGTGGGTTGCAGCGGGTGTGGAGATCCGCTCGTCACCTACAGCCTGCCTGGCAGCTCGGCCGGAGTCTGCGCCGACGGCTTGCGCAACGGGGACGAGCTGGACGTGGACTGCGGCGGGAGCTGCCAGCCCTGCGGCAGCCGGGATGAGGGCTGCCAGGACGACGCGGACTGCGCGGGCGGCGAGTGCCGGAGCGGCGTCTGCCAGCCGGTGCCGCCGGGCTGCACGGGCGGGGCGTGCGCCGAGGGGGAGAGCTGCGGAGGGGACTCCGACTGCGGCGCCTCGCTCCTGTGCCTCGAGAGCGTGTGCGCGCGGTGCCGGGAGGACTCGCACTGCGCGGCCGGCCTCGCGTGCCGGGCGGGGGCCTGCGAGAAGGACGACTTCGCGCCCCGGGTGCAGATGGCCTTCCTGCCGGGGAGCACGGTGCTCCGCGTGCGCTTCTCCGAGCCCATGCGGCGGGACGGCTCCCCCGCCAGCATCCTCAACCCCGACAACTATTGCGTGGAGCTGACGGACGAGACGCCCCACGAGTGCACGCCCTCGGATGCCTTCTGGCTGGGCAGCGAGCTCACCGAGGTGGACCCCAACACCGTCGACATCCAGCTCCCCTTCGCGCCGGGAAATGGCCGCTACACCGTGCATGTGTCGGGCGTGGTGGACCGGGCGGACAACGAGGTGGGCTCGCCGCGCCACGCGGACTTCGAGGTGGGCGGGCCGCCGCGCCTCATGAGCGCCACCACGCTGGGGCGAGACCGCGTCGTGCTCACCTTCTCCCGGCCCATGCAGCCCGGGCCGGACATGGCGGGGAGCGCTGGGTGCACCTCGCGCGCCACCTGTGCCGCGCGCTACCAGCTGACGGGCTCCTCCGCGCTGGGCGCCGTGCTCTCCGCCCGGGTGCTCTCCGCTCCGCGTGACAACGAGGTGATCCTCACCCACGAGCGCCTCCAGGGTGGCGGGCAGTACACCGCCCGCGCCGCCAACACGGAGGACGGCGACGGGCTGCGGTCCGTCTGGGGCGAGCGCCTGGGCGCCTCACCGCTGGACCGCGTCACCTTCACGGGCTTCGGCCCGCTCGTGAGCGCCTGGCAGGACGGCCCGGTGCAGGTGGATCCGTTCGCGGACGGCGTCGCCTCCACCTCGGCCGTCGCGTACCGGGGCCGCATGTACCTGGGCCCCAACGCCAGCGGCACGCGCGCGGTGGGCATGGACCAGGACGGCGTCCGGCCCGATGACCTGGCCTTCCGCTTCCGCAAGGACACCCAGCGGCTCTCCGGCACGCGCAGCGCCAACACCGCCGGTGCGCCCTTCCCGTCCATCGGCTTCCCCGGCTGCCGGGAGGGCTCGTACCAGTGCGGCCCGGACAACGAGGACGGCCGGGCCCTCTTCGCCTCGGGCACCTTCGGCGGCACCGAGTGGTTGATGATCGGCGGCACGCGGAGCGGGGGTGGGCTCGACTACGTGTACATGTCGCGGGACGACGACGCGACGCTGGACATGAAGTACGTGGACCTGAGCCAGGCGCTGGACGGGACGTCGGCGCGGAGCTTCTCGGCCCTGGGCTTCCACGGGGGCCGGGCGTACCTGGGCGTTCCCGTCAGTGGGGGGACGCGCCGGCCCGAGCTGCTCGCGCTGCTGCGCGCTCCGGCGGAGACGGCCGAGGGCCTGGATGCGCGGGGCAACGGCACCACGGGTGGGGCGTGCAAGCCCTCGTCCCATGAGGTGTGCAACCTGGCGGCGCACCGGATGCCGGGCATTGGCGCGGAGGGCTCTCCAGCCAACCCCGCGCGCACGGTGGGCATCGACTTCGTCGGCGAGTTCAACGGCAAGCTCTACCTGGGCAACAACGGAGGCCTCGTGCGCGCCACGGTGCAGCAGCCGCTGGACTACGAGAGCTCGCCCGCGCACTGGGTGTCCATCACCCCGAGCGCGCCCGAGTACGGCGCGAAGGAGTCGCTCACCACCGACAAGGCGATGGACCTCGAGCCGTCGGACCGGGCCTGGCGGATGGCCGTCTTCAACGGGCACGTGTACCTGGGCCGCAACACCACCGCGGGGCCGCAGCTGTGGCGGTGTGACCCCGAGCGCGTCTCCGGTCCGTCGCCGGCCAGCGTGCAGGACTGCGACGCGGGGGACTGGGTGCTCGTCGCCGCCAACGGCCAGGGGGATGTGCAGCTCAGCCAGTTCGACAACCCGCGCAACACCCGGCTGACGCTGCTGGCCGTCAACGCCGGCTCCCTCTACGTGGGCTTCGACAACGCGGTGGACGGGGTGGTCATCTACCGCTCGGCGGTGGAGGTGCCGGCGAGCCGCGCGGACTTCACGGGCCAGGGCGGGTGTGTGGCGGGCACGGTGGGCTGCGCGGGCGTGGGGGGCAACGGCTTCGGCCAGCCCTCGGTGCACACGCGGCTGGGGGAGGCGGCCACCCTGGCGGACGGGGGGCTCGGCTTCCTCTATGTCCCGGTGAGCGGGGGCCCCGGGACGCCGGTGCGCCTCTACCGCCAGCGGGACTGAGGCGCGCGGCGAAGGGGCGGATGCCCCTCTTCCTGCCGTCCGTGCAGCAGGGGGACGCGGCGCAGCGGCTCCAGGGACCCGCCCCGGCTCCGGAAGAGGGGCGGGCTGGAGGTGTTCTCGCCGGGTTGAGCCCGATTCCGCCTATTCTCCGGGCAAGAGCCCATGCACGTCACGCAGCTGCCCTACGTCACCCTGGACCTGTCCGCCGGAGGCATGGCGCGGATCCAACTCGCCCTGGAGCTGGGTCCGCTCGAGGAGCGTTACGTTGTCCTCAAGTGGCTGGATGCGGAGAGCACGCGGAGTGATCCCCACGCCAGCCGCCGCTTCCTGGACGAGGCGCGGCTCGCCCTCGAGCTGCACCACCCCAACATCGTCACCGTGCACCAGGTGCTCGAGGTGGAGGGCCGCCACTGCATCGTGATGGCGTGGATCCGCGGCATGAGCCTGCGGCAGGTGCTCCAGCAGCGCGCCCGCGGGCCCGTGCCCCCACGCATCGCGTGCCGGGTGGTGCACGACATCTGTCTGGCCCTGCATCACGCCTGGCACGCCCGCAACGAGCGCACGGGGACGCCGCTGCATGTCGTGCATCGCGACCTCAAGCCCGAGAACGTGATGCTGACGCTGCTGGGGCAGACCAAGGTCATCGACTTCGGGGTTGCCAGGGCCACCAGCCTGCTGACCCCCGCAGCCCTGCATGCGACACCTCAGTACGCCTCTCCGGAGCAGGCGGGGGAGATCCTCGCGGTGTACGGCAAGACGGCTCGCCCCCTGGAGGACGAGGCTCCCCTGGACGGACGCAGTGATCTCTTCTGCGCGGGACTGATCCTCCAGGAACTGCTCACCGGCGCGCCCGTCTTTCCCCCGCCGCGAGAAGCCTCCGAGGAGGCGGGCCTGGAGTTGCTGTCGCTCATCCATCAGGAGCCGGTGGTGCCGGCGGAGCTCCCGGCGGCCCTGGCCCCCATCGTCCGCCAGGCCCTGGCCCACCAGCGGCGGCACCGCTACGCGACCGGGCAGGACATGGCGGAGGCGCTCGCGAAGGCGGGCCTGGCGACGGAGCAGGAGGTGGCCTCATTCCTGGAGGGACTCTTCCCGGAGGCCCGCGGCAAGGTGCAGGCGCTGGAGGAGTCGCTGCGTGCCAGGCAGCGGGCCCTGCCGGTGGCGGCGCCCCCCGTGCCGATTCCCCTGAGCGTGCCCACGCCCGTGACGCCTCCGCCCGGGGTGGCACCGGCTCCGGTGGCACCTCCCCGCCCCGGCTCCCGCGCGAGGTGGGTGGGGCTCGCGGCGGGGCTCGTCGCGCTCGTGGCCGTGGGCGTGGGGGCCGCCCGGTGGTACGGCGCGCGGATGCAGCCGAGCCCCGAGCGCTCCGAGCTGCGCCTCGTGCCCGAGGGGCCCATTGCCGAGGATGGGGCGTTCTCGCTCTTCCTGTATGTCCGCAACGCCGAGGGCCAGCCCGTCACGGGGCAACCCGTCCGCTTCGAGGTGACGGGGGCCTCGGGCGCGAAGGTGGAGCTGTCCGGCCTGGTCACCGACGAGCTGGGGCGCGTCCAGAGCCAGTTGAGCTGGCAGCGGCCGGAGCAGGTCTCCATCGTCCCGGTGCTCGGCGAGGGCCGTCACCGCGTCCGGCTCGGCGCGTCCGCCGCCACCTTCCAGGCGCACCCGCCGGATGTCTCGCAATCCCAGCTCGTGGCTCCCCCCCAGGTGACGGCGGGTGAGCGCGTGGAGCTCTCGGTGACGCTGCGGGACGTCCATGGCCATCCGGTCTCGGACACGCCGGTGCGCTTCGCGCTCGAGGGCCAGGAGCCGCTCTCGGGCGAGGCCAGGACGGGGGCCCAGGGGCAGGCCCTGTTCTCCTTCGAGCCGCGCCGGGCGGGCGAGCACACGGCGAAGGCCTCCATCGAGACGAGCCGCGGGTGGACGGAGCTGGCGCCGGTGGCCGTGCGGCTCGTGGCCGGGCCTCCCCGGCTGGAGAACGTCACCCTGGGGGTGGAGCCAGCGCAAGCCCTCGCGGATGCGAGTGCGTCCATCCTCCTGACGGCGCAGGTGCTGGACGCGTATGGCAACCCCGTGGCCGAGCACCCGCTGGTCTTGCGCGTTGACGGAGAGGGCAATGAGCTCACCCAGCCCGGCGTGACGGGACCGGAGGGGCTCGCGCGGGGTGAGCTGCGCTCGACCCGGGCCGGGGAGAAGCAGGTGTGCCTGCGCGTCGAGGGCTTGGCGGAGGAGCGGTGCCAGGGCGTGCGCTTCGTCGCGGGGCCCGCGGCGGAGGAGCGGTTGCAACTCGTGGCCAGTTCCGGGCGGGTGCAGGCGGATGGACGGAGCGTGTGCGTGTTCGAGCTCGTGGTCCAGGACGCGCGGGGCAATCCCCTGGAGGGCGTGCCCGTGCTGCTCTCCGTCAAGGGCGTGGGCACGCTGGTGGAGCGCAAGGTGCTGACCGGCGCCGAGGGCAGGGCCTACGCCCGCCTCCGCTCGAGGCAGACGGGCAGGAGCACCGTGACGATGCGGCTGGAGGGGCTGCCGCTCAAGAAGAGCGAGAGCGTCCAATTCGTGGCGGGCTCACCCGACCGGCAGGGCTCCACGCTCATCGTCTCGTCGAGGACGATTCCAGCGGATGGCCAGACGCCGCTGCGGGTCACGGTGCGGGTGATGGATTCCGAGGAGAACACCGTCCGGGGACGATACGTGCTCTTCCGCATGCTGGGCGTGGGCCCCGAGCAGCAGCGGCGGGCCGGTCCCACGGATGAGGATGGCGAGGCCTCGGCGAGCTTCACCTCGGTCATCGCCGGGGAGGGGACGCTCACGGCGGAGCTCGAGCCCTCGTCCCAGGAGGGGGCTCCCGTCTTCATCTCGGCGCAGGAGACGGTGCGCTTCACGGCCGGCTCGCCGGGAAGGCCCTCGCTGAGCGTGGAGCCTCCGCGCGGCCGGGCGGGCGTGCCCCTGCAGCTCACCGTGGAGGTGTGGGACGAGAGCCACCGCAACCCGTTGAGTGGCGTCGAGGTGCGCTGGGAGGTGGAGGGGGCCAGCGAGTCCTTCGCCCTTCGGCCCTCGAAGACGGACGAGCGGGGGCGGGTGACGGTGGGCGTGACGCCGAACAGGGCGGGCAACGTGACGTTCGTGGCCAAGGTGGGGGACAGCGGGCAGGAGGTGGCGAGCCGGCTCAACGTGGGCATCGACAGCGGACCGCCCCACGAGGTGCGCCTGGAGGCGGAGCCGGGTTCCTCCTCGCTGCGCGCGGACGGAGCGGACCGGGCGCGGCTGGGGTTGCGGCTCGTGGATGCGCAGGGCAACGCGGTGAGGGGGCAGGAGGTGCGCTGGGAGGGCCTGGAGCCCGAGGACTCGCTCGTGCCCGAGTCGGACACCACGGACGCCACGGGGCGCATCCGCGCCACCTTCACGACGCGCAAGCCGGGCAGGAGGACGGTGAAGGCCCTCGTGGCGGGCACGAAGCTGGAGGCTTCACTCTCGCTGACAGCGGAAGCGGAGGCGCAACAGCCGCCCCCGCCGGTTGCTTCGCCGTCCGCCGTGGAGCCCGCGGCGCCCGCGCCCGTGCAGGAGGCGGGGACGCCCGCGGAGCCGCCCCCGCCGGACGTGAGGGAAGCGCCGGGAGAGGTGGAGGCCGAGGGGCCCTGATGGAGCGGGTCTCCGCGCGGGCCCCCGGTGAGGGTGAAGTGTCATTGTCGCCACGAGAAAACGTACTCGTTGACGCTGGACACCCCATGCATGATTTTCCACTCCACCGGCGCTGGGTCCGGTGGGGGGCTTCACATGCGCGTTGAACCCAATTTCAGAACCTTGGCCGCTCTTGCCGTTTTCTTGCTGACGGGGTGCGCGAACCTCACGGCTCCGATGCACCGTCGTGCGCTGGCAGTCCCGACAGATGCGTTCCTCTACGGGCGATTCTCGTTGGCCGCATTCAAGAACGCTTTGGGTGAGCACCCGATCGTGGGACTCGATTTCGCCTGCGAGAAGGACGACACGCATTACAACATCGGCTTCTCGATCGATGAGCCTCTTCAGGTCATCAAGATTTCCGGGGGCAATACCTGCTCACTGGAGAGTCTCATCTTCGCCACCACCTCCGATGGTCGCGCGGTGAGGAAGCCAGCCCCGGAGGAATTCCGTGCCGTCATCCGCTTCGAGCCGGGCACGGCCTACTACCTGGGAGATTTCTCTGGCTCCTGCTTCCTCGGAGATGTCAGCCCGGGGCTCGAACTGAAGTGCGAATTGTACGACCCGCAGGACCATTATGAGCAGACCACAGCGGAACTGAGGTCTGCCTTCCGCGGCATGTCCAGGATTCCAACCGAGAACAAAGCCCTTCTTCCAGGGCACATGTCGCATCGGGAGCTGTAGGGCCGCTGCCCTCGAGCTGCCCGAGCACCCGTGTCAGTGAATCGCTGGCCCCTCTGGGAAGGGCTCGGGGGGCGGCAGAACCTCTTCCCGTCCCGGCCGGCGCGTGCGGCGGATCTCCGCGAAGCACTGCCGGAGGTCGGCCGGTTCCTCGTTGAGCACCTGGGGGCGCGGATGGTCCGTCCTGTCGGGCCAGCGCACGAGCTGGACCTGCCCGTCGGCGATCTCGAGCCCCGTCACGAAGCCAGCGCTGAAGGAGCAGCAGCCCGTGTTGAAGTAGCACGGCGCTTCCATGCGGATGGCCTCGGGTGCCTGGAACTGGTTCGCGCGCACCCACTCCAGCTCGGCCTGGAGGACCTGTCGGCGCGCCTGGCGCTTTGCCCCCTCCGGCTCGTGCGCGAGCTCCTCGAGCTCGCGGGTCAGCTTGTCCACGTGATTCTCCGCCTTGAAGACGGGCCGGTGCGTGTGCCCCGCGAAGAGAATCACCCCCGGGTCGTCGCGCTTGGACAGCGCCCACCGGTACAGGGCCACGTCATGCTTCTGCCGGAGCACCCAGTCCTTGGAGGGAGTGGTGGAGGCCATCTTCGTCAGCCGTTGCCAGTTTCGCCAGACGTAGCGGACGAACAAGCGGGCCGCGGGGCCGACGTCCGACGCGCCCTGGTGCCCGTGGATGAAGAAGAGCTCTCCGAGCCGCGTGCCCTGGTCATGCACCTCCAGGAGCAGGCTCTCCCAGACGGGCCCCTCCAGGCCCACGCTCCCCAGGTATTTCCGGACGGCATCCGGGAAGGACCACAGGTCATCGTGGTTGCCCCAGATGCGCCAGTACCGCCCCGCCTGCAGGAACTTCCGCTCGAGCTCGTACGAGTGCTGGTACTTCTCGAGCACCGGGCTGGGGCGGCACTCCCAGAGCTCTTCCACATCCCCGAGGAGGCAGAGCGTGTATCCGGCCTCGAAGTAGTAGGCGAGCGCGGCGTTGTACGCTCGCTCACAGCGCTGGAAGTCGTCCGCTCCGTCCCGTGTGCCCCGGTGGAGATCCGAGAACAGGACGAGACGCAGAGAAGACAACTCCACCGACCGCCTGAGGGACGGCGCTCCGTAGGCCTTCTCGAGCCCCGTGGCGACCTGGCTCTGATACTTCTCCTGCGCGGTGGCGGTGCCCATGGCTGCCTCCTGTCCGTCTCCGCTGACGTTGAGCATCCCGGCCGGGCGGAACAAGCACGTCCCTCCTCTGACTTCGGTGCAGCTCGACGTGGGCGGTCCGACAGGTCCAGGGCCTGCGGAGGGCCTCAGGGGAGCTGGAGCGCAGAGGGAGCCCCGAGGGGGATGCGCGTTCTGAACTGGGCGCGCAAGGGTGTTCCAACGCTGACGCCTGGGGCCGCTGTGGACGCTCCACTTCGAGCCGAGTCCGCTCCTGCCGAGGAGGTGCGTAGCTCCTACGGGGACCAAAATCCGGACCTGAGTGACGACGTGAGCGCCGTGTGAGTCCCGGCGCGTTCCTCGTGACCTTCCTGAATCCCACCTGGCCCTGCCCCCACGTCCCGTGGAACCCGCCTCGCTGGCCATGGACGGGACGCGGAACCGGACACCCGCGCGAGCGGCACAGGCGTTGCTCAAAGCCCCAGTCGGGAAGCGGCGCACGCAACCCAGGGACGCCTTCGGGCATCGAAAGCGAGGTCTCCGATGAAGCTTTGGAGCGCAGGATTCATGGCGGCGGTCATGGCGGGCGCGGTGGGCTTCGGTTGTGGCACCGTGGAACCGGAACCCACGCAAGCCTCGGCCTCCAGCGCAACGGAGAAGTATCTCCCGGACGTCGACGCCGTTGAAGTCGATGCCTTTGAAGGAGACAACGACCACAACCAGTGCGGAGTGAGGCGCTGTATCGACCTCGAGCGCGACAAGAACATCACCCATATCTTCCTGGACTTCGGCAACTGCCCCGTCGAGGACTTCCGCGTCACGGTGAGGACGGAGTCCCGAGGCGTGGAGGACGTCACGGACCGCCTCAAGTCGGTGGGCGGGCCGTGCCAGGAGCTCGACGCGGACTACCGCTTCGAGCTGCCGGGGCCCGACAAGAAGGTCCGGGTGTGTGTGCAGTTCAAGGACTACATCACCAAGGTGCGTGTGGGCGCGAAGGACGCGAACGAGTGCAGCTACGAGTCGCGCACCATTGACGGTCAGGCCTGCCGCAAGTGCCAGCAGCCTCATTGACGCACGGCCACTCCGGCAATATCCCCGACGGGATTCGAACCCGTCGGGGATGCGTGCCCTGAACCCGCGACGGCACACGCATTTCGAGGAATCGCGAGTAGAGCCGGTCACTTCGAGTCCACGGGTCAGTCTCGCTTCACGTCCTGGTGGTCGTAGCTCAAGATGCGGGACATCTTCCATTTCCCATTCTTGTACTGCCAGAAGACCGTGAACTGGGCAGTGGCGACTGGCTTCTCCTTCTGTCCCTTCTCGGTGAGGTGGATGAGATGGGTACCGGTCTGAACGGCCCCGTAGAGATAGGGGAGGGCGGCACCGGCCCGAGCGGCCCCGCGATAGTTGTTCAGCGGGTACACCTTGAGACTCTCGGGGACGAGTTCTCTCCTGTAGCGGGTGCTGGCATCCGCGCACAGGCCGTCCGCCATCAGCTTCATCACGTTCTTCGGGGTACGGACCAGTCCGCCCTTGTCGTGATAGAATTCCACGTCGTCGGCCAGGTAGCTCTTGTACTTCTCCAGGTCGCAGCTGTTGTAGGCCTCGAACACGACGCCATCCAGAGCGGCGAGTTCCTTGAAGAGTTCGCTCGATGCCGGAGCCTCGCTGCCAGCTTGAGCAGTGGCCCGATTCGCGAACAGCAGGCAGCAGAGGAGCAGGACCTGGCGGTCCAGGAGTGAGCGAGCTGGCTTCATGGCGTGGAGCTCCGGCAGGTGAGTGCACCGCGCCGTAACGCGGAGACATCGATGACCGTATACGGTCTCGATGTCTCCCTCCAGGGCCCGGGTATCCTCGCCCTCTTGGCGGAAGCACGCTCGTGCAATGAGGCGACCATGGAAGCGAAAAAGGTTCATCTGTCCAAGGACAAGGCGACGTACCTCGCCACGCTGTATGGCAAGGCGATGGACGCCTCGGCCGAGAGTCCCATTCTCGGCGACCGTTTCGCCGCGGACGCCGTTGCACGCATCGACTACGACTTCGAGGCATTGAAGCTCCCGCGTGGCGGGGAAATCACCCTGCCGATGCGGGCCCGGCACTTCGACCAGTGGACGCGGGCCTTCCTCGCCGCGAATCCCGAGTCGACGGTCCTGCACCTCGGCTGCGGCCTCGACACCCGCGTGTATCGAATCGATCCGGGGCCGAAGGTCCGTTGGTTCGACGTCGACCTTCCCGAGGTCATCGCCCTGCGCGAGCAGCTCTATCCGGAGCGCGAGGGCTATCGCCGGATGGGCGCCTCGGTGACGGAGCCCGCCTGGCTCGAGGCCATCCCAGGAGACACGCCGGTGCTCGTCATCGCCGAGGGCCTGATGATGTACCTGCACGAGAAGGACGGGACGGCGTTGTTGCGGCGCATCACCGAGCGGTTCCCGAGCGGGCAGATCGCCTTCGACGGCTACAGCGGGGCGATGGTGCGTCTGGTCTCCCGCCTCGCGACGGTGCGTGGCGCGAAGGTCGAGCTCGTCTGGGGCGTCGACGATCCGCATGCCCTCGAGAAGCAGGTCCCGAAGCTTCGCCTCGTCGAGAGCGTGGGGTTCCTGACGATGCCCGAGCTGGTGGGCCGGCTGTCCAAGAACGGGTTCACCCGGGTGATGCACGGGGCCATGGGCCGGCTGCCGTTCTATCGGAACCTGGTCCGTCACCTGCGCTACGAGTTCCAGGGCAGGTGATAGGCTCGGCGTCTCGCGCACGGGGGGCCCGCTTCGCCATGAGCAGCCGCAAGGACACGTTGTGGTTCATCTGCATCACGCTGGTGCTCAGCTGGCTCGTGGGAGGGCTGTGGTTGCTGGACGAGCGGCGCGTGTTCCTGCTCCGGGTGCTGATGTGCGTGCCGGCGGTGGTGGCGATGGGCTGTGCGTGGGGCTTCCGGCGTGAGCCGCCGCGTGCAATGGGCCTGGGCTTTCCGGGGTGGGGGTACTGGGCCCTGGGCCTGCTGTTGCCCTTCGGGTACGTGGCGGTGGAGGTGGCGCTGGCGTACGCGGTGCGGCTCGTGTCGGGGCGGCCGGACTTCATCACCTTCCAGCCCGAGTCCGTGAAGGGGCCCTTCGGTCTGCGCGGCCTGGGGGCGGTTCCCGCGATGTTGGGCTTCCTGACGGTGGGGTCGCTGACGTGGCTCCTGGTGGCGGTGGCGTACAGCCGTGGCTGGGCGGAGCGCGTGCGCGCGCGCCTTCCCCCGGGCTGGAGTTGGGTGGCCCACCTCTTCTCGCTCGTGTTGTGGGTGCCCTCGCTCTGGATGGGCGGGCTGCCGGGCGAGCTGGCCGAGGAGATGGGGTGGCGCGGCTACCTCGTGCGCCGGTGGATGGAGCGCCCCGCGATGGCGGCGGCCATCACCATGCCGGTATGGGCCGCCTTCCACCTGCCCATCATCTTCTCCACCACGCAGCGCGGGCATGTGCTGCAGAACCTCTCCTTCCTCGCCTCCATCGCCGTGGCCGCGGTGGTGTTCGCCGCGCTGTACATGGCGAGCCGCTCGGTCTGGCCCTGCGCGCTGTTCCACCTGAGCTGGAACGTCTTCAACCCCATGCTGCTCGGCGACGTGTACTCGGGGCGCCCCGGCCTCTTCGGGGGCGAGGTGTGGGTCTTCAATGGCGAGGGCGTCTTCGGCCTCGTGCTCAACGGGTTGCTCGCGGTGTGGTTCTTCCGGCGCTGGAGGCACGCTCCCGCGGCGCGGCCCGTGCTGGGAGTGTAGGCAGGCAAGTACCGCCAGCGAGCCCCGGTCCGCACCGGCCCCGGGAGGCGTGGGGCGCGCCGGTTGTGCTAGGCCACCGCCTCATGCTTCGCACCGCCGTCACCGCCCTCGCGCTGGCCCTTGCCTGCGCGGCCTGCTCCTCGATCCCCCGGCTCGAGGACACCGTTTCCAAAGAGCAGCTCAACCCGGTCCGGGTGCTGCCGCAGAACGCGCCGCTGTATGCGCGCGTGAGCCAGGACGGGTGGCGCGAGGCGCACCAACTGGCCTCGGACGTGCTCGGCCCCCGGCTGCTCGGGCCCGGCCGTGAACGAGACCTCCTCAGCCCGGCCCTGCTGCTGGCCTTGGAGCCGCTGCTCGCGGGCGATGCCGCCCTCCCCGGTTGGGATAGCGCGCGGCCGGCGTTCTTCTCCTTCGGCTCCGCGCGGACGGAGCGGTTGGAGCGAGTGGTCTCGCTGGGCGGGCTGATCGAGGAGGCGGACCTCCCGCCCGGAATGCACACGGTGGCGCTGTTCCCGGCCGTGGACGAGGGCGCGCTCGCCGCCCGGCTCGAGCAGTGGTGGAAGGAGACCGCGTCCGGCGAGCAACCGGTGGTGCACCGCATCCAATCGCTCCGAGGGTGGGTGCGGCTGGATCTCTTCGGCGGCCGCGCTTTCGTGGATGAGCAGGGAATGCAGGCGGGGCTCGAGCAGGCGCTGAGCAGCCCCGCCCCGGCGCACTTGCGGCTGACGCCCGCGCTGGCGGCGTTCGTCTCTGGCCGCGCCGACGTGGCGTTGTACGTGCCCTTCGATCGGGTCCGCCCCACCGCCGCGGCGCAGAGCGCGATCGGGATGGTCGATGCCGTGAGGAACGTGAGGCCGGGGCATGCCGACATGATCATGGCCATGGGCAGCAGCGAGATGGCACAGCAGTGGATGCTGCTCGACCCGTCCTCCGCGGAGCTGGAGGATCTGCTGCTGACGTTGGAGCTTCAGAAGGAGCACGCGCTGACGGTCGACCTCCTGACCACGCGCACCGAGCTGGGGCGGAGGCTGGCGGCGGAGGAGGGCGGGACGCGGATGCTCCCCCGCTTCGCGGACGGCCCGTCCTTCCTGGACGTGCGAATGAGCGGCACGTACGGCCCGGCCATGCGGGCGGTGCCGTTGCCCCGCGTGGTGCAGCTCCGCCTGAATCAGGGAAGCGAGCACCGCGGCGATGCCCCGATGGCGCAGGTCGCGGAACTGTTCGAGGTCGCCGGCTCCTGGGGCTATCTCTCGGTCCTGCAGTCGCCGAGTGCCTGGGTGCGGCTGGCCAGCATCGCCAACCTCAAGGTGAACGCGCTACCGACGCCGGTGGCGCTCACGGCGCGGCTGTTGCCGTTCACCTCCACCTCGCTCGCCCAGGGCGAGCTGCCCAGAGCCGCGCTCGTCCTCGCCTTCACCACCGCCGCGGAGGCGGACGAGTTCCTCTTCCAGATGCGCCAGGGCGGCGGTACGCCTCAGGGGTTGAGCGCTCAGCGCCTCCCGTCGGCGGAAGGCGGGCTCGCGTACGCGTTCTTTGGCCTCGGGCTCACCCCGGAGCAGGTGTTGGCCCCCGGCGGAGCGCTGGAGGCGATCCGCCCCGGTGCCACCCTGACGGTGGCGCCCGGCGTCGCCGAGCTGTTCGGCGGCAGGCTGCCCCCCGCGCTGCGGGCGATGCTGGCACAGGGCCCGGCGCAGCTCACCATCGACTCGCAGGCGCCCGTGGGCCACTCGCGCCTTCAGGTGGGCACGCCGGCGCAGGCGGCGGAGGCCACTGCACCGCTTCCCGCGTTCGAGGCGATCTCCCGCGGAGATCCGCGCGAGCTGTGCAGGTTCGAGCTCGCCACCCCCATGGCGAACACCGCGAAGGCCTTGGCGGACCTCGATCCGGCGGACCGGGCCACGCTCATGGCGGCTGCCCTGGCGGAGTTCGACGCCAGCGTCGCGCGGTGTGCCCAGCAGGACCCCGCGCTGGCGAAGGACGCGCAGCTGGTTCGCGATCGCGCCACCGCGCTCGGCAAGCGGCTGGCGGAGCTCGAGCAGCAGAAAGACTGACCAGGTGCTGGCCTGGGCCGTGGGCCAGGCCGGTGGACGGCCGTGCAGCCCCATCTGGGCACACGCCTGTCCTGTGAGGACGCCCTCCGCCCATCACATCCGCCACACAGCTCGTCTGCCTTTTGTGGTTTGCCCACGAAAGGTGGATGAAGCAATGGCCCGGTCGATCCGTGTTCTTTACCAACGTGTGCAGGGCAGGGTGCGCCGCAACTTCAACTGGCCTCCGATCACCGGGAATTCTCCCGTCGTGATCACGGCGGCGGAGTGGGCCCCCTCGGGAGGACTGTTTGGCCCCACCGTGGGAAGACCCAACCTAGGTGAGGCAAGTGTCTACGTCACCAACATCGGCCCGCACAACCCCGAAGGGGGTCCTGGCGGAGTGGAATTCCATCTTCACGTTGATTGGGGTTCTCCCTTGGACGTCATCGTCACGATCTCCGTGTTGGACGACATCGAAGCCTTCGTCGTTGCCTGATGAGCTGGCCCCGGGAGGGTGCCAAAGGACTCGTTCCGGCACTTCGGGCTCTCCGAGTCGTCCCCCGCGAGTCGTCTGACGCCCTTCCTGTCTGTCCGCCCCCGGTCATCGCTCCGGGTGATTTCTTCCCCCGTCACCCGGGCTGGAGAGAATCCGGCCCATGAGCGTGCGGCAATTCGACATCGTGGTGATTGGCTCGGGACCGGGCGGCGAGGGCGCCGCCATGAAGGCCGCGAAGTCCGGCAAGCGGGTGTGCATGGTGGAGCGGCTCCCGCTGGTGGGCGGGGCCTGCACCCATACCGCCACCATCCCCTCCAAGGCGCTGCGTCACGCCATCCAGCGCCTGGTGGACGTGCAGGTGGACCATCCGGACCTGCGCATCGAGCTGGCCAAGAGCTGGAAGTTCAAGGACATGATGCGGACGGCTTCGTCCGTGGTGTCGCGTCAGGTGCGGCTGCGCACCACGTTCTACGAGCGCAACCGGGTGGAGCTGGTGGTGGGCCAGGCGCGCTTCCTGGATGCCTCCACCGTCGAGGTCAGCGAGCCACGGGGCGCCAGCGAGCTGCTGTCCGCCAAGGCCTTCGTGGTGGCCACGGGCTCGCGTCCCTACCGCCCGCCGGACCTGGACTTCAAGCACCCGCGCATCTTCGACTCGGACACCATCCTCACGCTGGGCGAGACGCCGCTGACGATGATCATCTACGGCGCGGGCGTCATTGGCTGCGAGTACGCGTCCATGTTCCGCATGCTGGGCGTGAAGGTGGACCTCATCAACACGCGCGAGCGGCTGCTGTCCTTCCTGGATGACGAGATTTCGGACGCGCTCTCCTACCACCTGCGTGAGCAGGGCGTGCTCATCCGGCACCAGGAGCAGATGGAGCGGGTGGAGACGCGCGAGGACGGGGTGGTGCTGCACCTCAAGAGCGGCAAGCGGCTGAAGGCGGACATCTTCCTCTGGGCCAACGGGCGCACGGGCAACACGCAGGATCTGGGACTCGAGGCGCTGGGCATCCAGACGGACTCGCGCGGCAACATCCCGGTGAACGACGCGTACCAGACGGCCGTGCCGCATGTGTACGCGGTGGGGGACGTGGTGGGAAGTCCCTCGCTGGCGAGCGCCTCGTATGACCAGGGGCGGTTCGCCGCCACGCACATCGTCGAGGGGCGGCTGGAGATCAAGCTGGTGAAGGACATCCCCACGGGCATCTACACCAGCCCGGAGATCAGCAGCCTGGGGCGGACCGAGCAGGAACTCACGCGCGATGGGGTGCCCTATGAGGTGGGCCACGCGTTCTTCAAGAGCCTGGCGCGCGCGCAGATCACGGGCCGCACGGTGGGGATGCTCAAGATGCTCTTCCACCGGGAGACGCGGGAGATCCTCGGCCTGCACTGCTTCGGGGACAACGCCTCGGAGATCATCCACATCGGCCAGGCCATCATGGCGCAGGAGGGGCCGGGCAACTCCATCGACTACTTCATCAACACCACGTTCAACTACCCCACCATGGCCGAGGCGTACCGGGTGGCGGCGCTCAACGGGCTCAACCGCCTGTTTTGACGGTGGCCCCCTCTCCCTTTGGGAGAGGGCGGGGGGTGAGGGTCGTCCGCCGCCGTGGGACTCAGCGCTGGCGGCGGTCCTCGCGCGTCTCGCGCCGGTCTTCACGCAGCTCTCGGCGGTCCTCGCGCAGCTCGTGCTTGTCCTCGCGGACCTCGTGCCGGGCGAGCTGCGCCAGCTCCACGATGAGCGAGCGCTTGCGCTCCAGGCCCACGGGAGTCTGGACGCCCGCGAGCGTCTTCAGCTCCTGGGCGATGCGCCAGCGCACGGACTGGGAGGCGGCCTCGACCTGGGCGTCCCGGCGGTCATCGCGGCGGTCGCGCCGGTCGTCGCGGAGGTCTCCCCGGTCATCGGCGAGGGCCACCGGACGGCCGGCGGCCCCGTCCCGGCGGACTTCACGGCGATCCGAGCGGATTTCGCGGGTGTCGTGGCGGACCTCGGCCTTGTCGGAGGCGAGCTCGGCATGGCCCTCGGAGAGCTCCTCGCGCAGCAGGGTGCGCAGGCGGGAGTCCACCTCGGCGAGCCCGGCGGCATCCTGGCGGGAGCGGGCGGAGTCGAAGCGGGCCAGCACGGCCTCGAGCTCTGCCACGTCCCCGCGGTCGTCGCGGGTCTCCTGGCGGTCCTGGCGCTTCTCCTGGCGGTCCTGGGCGCGCTCGGCGTGGTTGCGCACGGCCTGGGCGCTGGCGGTGGTGCTGGAGAGGAGGAGGGCGGTGAGGAGCGCGGTGGTGCGGCGGTTCATGGGGTGATTCCTTTGGAAGATCGGCCTGTGCCTCCATGAACACGGCGGTGGGGCGGAAGTTGCGGGCCGTGTTCTGACGGGTTGAATCCCGGCGTGTCTCGGGTAGTTAGACGGGTGATGGGGCGCGAGGTGCGCGCCCGGTGAGTTCGAGGCACGGCATGCGGGAAGGCACTGGTGAGGGGGAGTTGAGTCCAGCGGTGGTGGAGTCGCTGGTGGGGAACCACCGGCGCTTCCTGGGTTTCCTCGAGCGGCGGGTGGGCAGCCGGGCCGTGGCCGAGGAGCTCCTCCAGGCCGCCTATGTGCGCACCCTGGAGAAGGGGGGAGACCTGGAGGACGGAGAGAGCGCCGTCGCCTGGTTCTACCGCCTGTTGCGCAACGCGCTGGTGGACCACTACCGCCGGCAGGGCGCCGAGGGCCGGGCCCTGGAGCGCGAGGCGCGCGAGGCCTCCGAGCTGGGGCCGGACCCGGAGCTGACGCAGACGGTGTGCGCGTGCATCCACGACCTGCTGCCCGCGCTGAAGCCCGAGTACGCGGAGATGGTGCGGCAGGTGGACCTGGAGGGGCGCGGCGTGCCGGAGGTGGCCCGGGAGGCGGGCATCACCCCGAACAACGCGGGGGTGAGGCTGCACCGGGCGCGGCAGGCCCTCAAGAAGCAGCTGGAGCGCAGCTGCGGCACCTGTGCGGCGCACGGGTGCCTGGACTGCACGTGCGGCAAGCCGGGTGGGGGCTGCAAGCCGTCCGCGTGACGGGGCGCGTCAGGGCTGGAGGGCGCCGGCGACGCTCTCGCCCCCCACGTCGAAGTTGCGGAAGCCGGTACAGGGCTGCTTGAGCTTCAGCATGTACGGCAGCGTGCGCCATGTCATCCGCGTCCAGGCCACCAGGCGCCGCAGGGCGGACGGCTGGAGGGACAGGGCCGGCGCCGGCTCCAGGGCGTCCAGGGGCACGTAGCGCAGCGTGTACCGGCCCAGGCCCTCGAGCTCCTCCTGGAGGGACAGGGCGCGCTCCCGAGGCCCGGGCGAGAGCTGCCGGGCCAGCGTCTCGGTCATCAGCACGTACTCGCGGATGGGCACCGAGTTCTTCAGCATCCGGTGGACGACGATGACGTCCACGCCCCCCAGCTCGGTGAAGCGTTTCACCCGCTGGAAGGCGACTTCGCCCTGGTGCACGACGAACTTGAGGGTGAGCTGCTCCACCTGGGTGCAGCCCTCGCAGGTGCACGTCCGGTCGATGCGCAGCGTCTCCTTGCGGTGCTCGAAGGCGGCGCGGATGGCGCTCACCGCAGGGAGCACGTCCACCCGGGCGTCCTCGGAGAGCGGGGCGTAGAAGAAGGCCGCGTCCCCCTCCAGCTTGGCCAGCTTGAGCGGCGAGGCCGCGCCGTCGATCACCGCCTCCAGCAACTGCGTCACCATGTCATGGGCATGGGCCAGGTTGATGGAGTGGGTCTTCAGGAAGCGCGTGTATCCGCCGATATCCGCGATGAGGAGCAGGGCGCGCTGGGTGGCCATGGAGGAGTCGATATCAAGGTGGGGGGCGGTGGGGCAATCGATCGCCCGCTTGACGGGCAGGATGGCTCAGCTACTTCCCCTGCCGGACCCGGGGGCGCGGCGTGACCACTGTAAGGGTCTGGCGGGCGTTTCGTCAGCCTGGGTGAAAGGACGAATTTCTTCATGGCCCACGAGCACACCCACTCGCACGACTCCCACGCCGCCCACCCGGCGGGCCCTCCTTCCCCTGGTGAGGGCAAGGTGGTGGACCCGGTCTGCGGAATGACGGTCGACCCGGCGGACGCGAAGGGGGGCAGCCACGTCCACAAGGGCGCGACCTACCATTTCTGCAATCCGAAGTGCCGGGAGCGCTTCGCCGCCGAGCCCGAGAAGTACCTCCCCAAGGACCCCGTGTGCGGGATGTCGGTGAACCCGAACGCCCCCAAGGGCGGCACGCACGTCCACGAGGGGAAGACGTACTTCTTCTGCAACCCGAAGTGCCGGGAGCGCTTCGCCGCCGAGCCGCAGAAGTACCTCCAGGCGAAGGGCGAGCCCGAGTCGGTGGAGGCCCCGCCGGGCACGATGTGGATCTGCCCGATGGACCCCGAGGTCCGCCAGGACCACCCGGGCGCCTGCCCCAAGTGCGGCATGGCGCTGGAGCCCGAGCAGCCGGTGGCGCTGGCGGCGCGCACCGAGTGGGTATGCCCCATGCACCCGGAGATTGTGCGGAACGAGCCGGGCGCCTGCCCCAAGTGCGGCATGGCGCTGGAGCCGCGCACGGTGCTGCCCGAGGAGCAACCGGACCCCGAGCTGCTGAGCATGACGCGGCGGTTCCGGGTGGGCGTCGTCCTCACGCTGCCGCTGCTCTTCCTGGGCATGTCCGAGATGATTCCCGGCCAGCCGGTGCAGCGCGCCTGGGACCCGCGGGTGCTGGCGTGGGTGCAGCTCGTGCTGGCGAGCCCGGTGGTGCTCTGGGGCGGCTGGCCCTTCTTCGAGCGCGGTTGGGCGTCGCTGAGGAACCGGCACCTCAACATGTTCACCCTCATCGCCATCGGCACGGGGGCGGCGTACCTCTTCAGCCTCTTCGCCACGCTGGCGCCGGGGCTGCTGCCCCACGCCTTCACCGGCCATGGCGGCGCGGTGCCCGTCTACTTCGAGGCGGCGGCGACCATCACCACGCTGGTGCTGCTCGGGCAGGTGCTGGAGTTGCGAGCCCGCCGTGCCACCTCGGGGGCCCTGCGCGCGTTGCTCAGCCTCGCCCCGGCCGTGGCCCGGCGCATCCGCGAGGATGGCCGTGAGGAGGACATCTCCCTCGAGCAGGTGAAGGTGGGGGACTCGCTGCGCGTGCGCCCCGGCGAGAAGGTGCCGGTGGACGGGGTGGTGGTGGAGGGCGAGAGCGCGGTGGACGAGTCCATGGTGACGGGCGAGTCCATGCCGGTGGAGAAGGTGCCGGGGGCGCGCGTCACGGGGGGCACCGTCAACGGCACGGGCAGCCTGGTGATGAAGGCCGAGCGGGTGGGGCGGGACACGCTGCTCGCGCGCATCGTCCAGCGGGTGAGCGAGGCCCAGCGCTCGCGCGCGCCGATTCAGCGGCTGGCGGACAAGGTGGCCGCGGTGTTCGTCCCGGCGGTCATCGCGGTGTCGGTGCTCACCTTCCTCGTCTGGGCCTTCATGGGGCCCGAGCCGCGGCTGGCGCACGCGCTGGTGAACGCGGTGGCGGTGCTCATCATCGCCTGCCCGTGCGCGCTGGGGCTGGCCACGCCCATGTCCGTGGTGGTGGGGACGGGGAAGGGGGCGGGGGTGGGCGTGCTCATCCGCGACGCCGAGGCGCTGGAGCTGCTGGAGAAGGTGGACACGCTGGTGGTGGACAAGACGGGCACGCTGACGGAGGGCAAGCCGAAGCTGGTGTCGGTGGTGGCGGCGGAGGGCCTGGACGAGGCGCGGCTGCTGCACCTGGCGGCGAGCCTGGAGCGGGGCAGCGAGCACCCGCTGGCGGCGGCGGTGGTGGCGGGGGCCGAGGCGCGCGGGGCGGTGCTGACGGCGGCGAAGGGCTTCCGCTCGGTGACGGGCAAGGGGGTGACGGGGAGCGTGGGAGGCTCGGAGGTGGCGCTGGGCAACGTGGCGCTGCTCGAGTCGCTGGGCATGGACGCCGGGGCGCTGCGGCCTCGCGCGGAGGCGCTGCGGCGCGAGGGGCAGACGGTGATGTACGTGGCGGTGGACGGAAGGCCGGCGGGGCTGCTCGGGGTGGCGGACCCCATCAAGGCGACCACGGCCGAGGCGCTGGCCACGCTGCACCGCGAAGGCGTGCGGGTGGTGATGCTCACGGGAGACAGCCGCACCACGGCCGAGGCGGTGGCGCGCCAGTTGGGCATCGACGAGGTGGTGGCGGAGGTGCTGCCCGAGGGGAAGGGGGACGTGGTGAAGCGGCTGCAGGCCGGGGGCCGCACGGTGGCGATGGCGGGAGACGGGGTGAATGACGCGCCGGCGCTGGCCCAGGCGGACGTGGGCATCGCGATGGGGACGGGGACGGACATCGCGATGGAGAGCGCGTCGGTGACGCTGGTGAAGGGGGACCTGCGAGGCATTGCCCGGGCGCGGAAGCTGAGCCGGGGCACGCTGCGCAACATCCGGCAGAACCTCTTCTTCGCCTTCGTCTACAACACGCTGGGCGTGCCCATCGCGGCGGGGGTGCTGTACCCCTTCTTCGGGTGGCTGCTGAGCCCCATGCTGGCGGCGGCGGCGATGAGCCTCTCGTCGGTGTCGGTCATCGGCAACGCGCTGCGGCTGCGCAGGCTGCACCTGTGACGTGTCTTTTCCCGGACAGCACCCGGCACTGAACACCCCTCTCGTTCCGTGGTTGGTGCCGTTGCTGTCTGGGTTTATTGCTTCGTCCCGTGCTTGGCGGTGCGCAGCGGACGCGCACGACTGGAGGGACGACGATGAGGCCCGGGGCCCGTGTTTCCTGGATGCTCGCTGCCCTGCTGTGCGCCGGGGCGGCTTCCGCGGAGGGCCCTCCCCAGGGTGCTCCGCCTCCGAAGCTGCCTCCTGGCGTCTCCGCCATTCTCTGGAAGATCTCCGTGCCTCCCGGCATGGAGCCCACGCCGGAGAAGGTGGCCCTGGGCCAGAAGCTCTTCCTCGACAAGCGGCTGTCGCTCGACGACTCCGTCTCCTGCTCCACCTGCCATGACCCGGAGAAGGGCTTCGTGGACGGCCTGCCGGTCTCCGAGGGCGTCGAGAAGCGCAAGGGCATGCGCAACAGCCCCACCGTGCTCAACGCCCTGTTCAATGCCACCCAGTTCTGGGATGGGCGCGCGCCCTCGCTGGAGGAGCAGGCGAAGCTGCCCATCCTCAACCCGGTGGAGATGGCCATGCCCTCGCCCGAGGCGGTGGTGGCCAAGGTGCGCGGCATCCCCGAGTACGCCACCGAGTTCCAGCGCGTCTTCGGGCGCGAGGTGAACTACGACGACCTGGCCTCGGCCATCGCCGCCTTCGAGCGCACCCAGTTCTCCGGCAGCGCCCCCTTCGACCGGTTCCTCCTGGCGGGAGACGAGAAGGCCCTGGACGCCTCGGCGAAACGCGGCTGGGCGCTCTTCAACGGCAAGGCCCGCTGCAACGAGTGCCACGCGGCCAATGCCACCTCGCCGCTGTTCTCCGACCAGAAGTTCCACAACATCGGCATCGCGGCGCACAAGCAGGACTTCGTGAAGCTCGCCCAGCAGGGGCTCCGGGTGGTGCGCACCGGAGACGAGAAGCAGATTGACGAGCTGGCCCTGCAGACGGAGTTCTCCGAGCTGGGCCGCTTCCTGGTGACGAAGCAGGAGAACGACGTGGGCAGCTTCAAGACGCCCACGCTGCGCAACACCGGCCTCACCGCGCCCTACATGCACGATGGCTCGCTGGCCACGTTGTGGGACGTGATGGACCACTACAACAAGGGCGGCGTCGCCAATCCCTTCCTGGACGGAGGCATGCAGCGGCTGGGCCTCACCGAAGCGGAGCTCGATGACGTGGTGGCCTTCCTCTTCACCCTCACGGACGAGCGCTACGCGAAGCTCAACGCGAAGGAGTTCGCGAGGCAGCGCGGGCGCAAGAACGTGCGCCCGGAGCGGGACACGGCGGCGGCCCTGGGGAAGAAGGGCAACCTGGGGGACATCGGCTTCAGCCCGAACGTCCAGGTGAAGAACCCGGCGGAGGTCGGCGCGTACGGCGGCGAGACGTCGGAAGGCAAGACGGCGGACAAGGCGAAGGCACCGGCGAAGTAGGAGGCGCACGGCCCATGGGCAAGGGATACAAGAGCATCGAGACGAAGTACTACGAGGAGCGCGCCGCCTTCTTCGACGAGCTGGGGAAGCTGGATCGCCGGGCCTTCCTGCGCGTGGCGGGGCTCTCGGCCGGCATCGCCGCGGGCATGGGGCTGGTGACGCCGCAGGGCTTCCAGCTCGTGCGCGTCGCCGAGGCGCAGGGCTCCAAGCCGCGCTTCAGCTTCGCGTACATCTCGGACACGCACCTCTACACGAAGGATCTCAATGACCGCTTCGTGCGCTCCATCCTGCGCGCGGTGGACGACGTCAACGCGTTGGATCCGCAGCCGGACTTCGTCCTCTTCGGCGGAGACCTGGCGCAGCTGGGCCAGCGCGAGGAGTTGAAGCTGGGCGCGGAGATCCTCAAGGCCGTCAAGGCGCCCGTGAAGATGATGGTGGGCGAGCACGACTGGTTCCTCGACATGGGCGAGGCGTGGCGCGAGCTGTTCGGTGCGCCCACCTACTCGTTCGATCACAAGGGCGTGCACTTCGTGGTGCTCAACTCCATCCTGGAGAAGGACTTCTGGACGGAGCGCGGCTACACGCCGATGGAGCGCATGAAGGTCGTCGCGGGCCTGGACAACGCCATCCAGTCGCGCTTCGAAGTGGGCGCCGAGCAGCGCGAGTGGCTCAAGCAGGACCTGGCCAAGGTGGACAAGAAGACGCCCGTCATCGTCTTCAGCCACTCACCGCTCTACAAGTACTACCGGCCGTGGAACTTCTGGACGGACGACGCGGACGAGGTGCAGGCGCTGCTGCGCCCCTTCCAGCAGGTCACCGTCGTCCACGGGCACACGCACCAGCTGCTCACCAACCGCATCGGCAACATCGACTTCCACGGGATGCTGTCCACGGCGTGGCCCTGGCCCTACGCACCCGAGGGCCTGCCCTCGCTCACCGTGCAGATGAACCGCCCGGACCCCTTCAGCAACTTCGATGGCATGGGGACGGGGCGGGTGGACGTGCTGGAGGCCGGCGCCGTCGACAAGCTGTACAGGCTGTGGGACCGCGCGCCCATCACCGTGCGCGCCAGCTACCTCGCGTCCAACGGGAAGAAGGACGCGCCTCCCCGCCCCAAGCTGCCCAGCTACTAGCGAGTCCCCCCGAGAGGAAGCCATGATCCACCGGAAGAAGCTCCTCACCGGCCTGTGCGCGCTGCTGTCTGGAGTGGGCGGCGCGGCGCTGGCCACTGACTCCGTCCCCGGCGAGCGCCCTCGCCACGAGCTGCCCCCCTCCCAGGAGGGCAACCTCGTGCTCGGCCTGTGCGACGGCGAGACGTCCCTGGAAGTGAAGGGCGTGAAGGAGGGCGAGCCGCTGTCGCGCGAGCAGGCGTTGCAGGTGACGTCGCAGTTGATGCAGGAGTGGCGCCGCAAGAACCCGGACGCGCGCTGGGACGTGGTGGCCCAGGCGCCCGCGCCCAAGCCGCCGGGGCCCGCCAATCCCCAGGGCCCGCGCAGCCCGCCCGCGGTGCCGCCCACGCCGCAGAAGCCCTCCGCGGGCAAGTCGAACCAGGCGGAAGGCCCCACCGCGTCCTCGGGTGCCCCGGGCATGGCGGAGAAGAAGGACGCCAACGTCCAGACGGGCCACACCTACGGTGCCTTCAGCGAGCGGGACGAGGCGATCTGGGCCGCCTCCACGCAGGCCTTCGTGGAGGAGGGCAACCGGGTCTTCCACGACGCGGATGCGCTCGGGAGCAAGGTGGCGGTGTCCTGTGACATGTGCCACCCGGATGCGGCCAACACGCACCCGGAGACCTATCCGAAGTACCAGGTGCAGTTCGGCCGCGTGGCGCTGCTGCGCGACATGATCAACTGGTGCATCGAGAACCCGGTGCGCGGCAAGCCGCTGGCCGATGACGATCCGAAGATGCGGGCCATGGAGGCCTACATCTACGCGAAGCGGAAGGGCGTGCCGCTGGAGTTCGGCAAGCACTGAGGGCGTGGCCCCGGGTGGGGCTCACGGGCGGCCGTAGAGCAGGGCGGTGGCCTCGATGGAGCCGCCGTCCAGGTTTCCCTTCGAGACACGGACCTGCTCGTGCCCCAGGCCGATGGCGTGGCCGATGGCGTGGAGGACGTCATCCGTGCCGGAGGTGTCGGCCAGCGTGAGGGGCTGCTCGCCGCCGGCCCGTCCCAGGTAGGAGCGGCAGTCCTCCCCGCGCGTGAAGGCCACGTAGTGGGGGTGGCTCGAGGCGTTGTCGCGGGTGCGCTGGACGAAGCGCAGCCCCGTGCGCCGCTGCCACTGCTGGAGGGCGGCGGTGACCCGCTCCGGGTGGGGCAGGTCCGGCGCCACGGTGTAGGGGATGACGCCCTGGGGCCAGGCCTGCCGGATGGGGAGGATGCCCAGGCCCTCCATGCGCGGCGACTCGGGGAAGGCGGCGGGGATCGTCCGCGCGCGGATGCGCTCCTCGGCCTTCTCCATCAACCGGGTGGGCCCCAGGATGATGTCGTCCTCAAGGATGGCGAGGCCCCGGTCATCGGTGTAGCGCACCGCGAGGACCCGGCCGGACGTGGCATCGCGGAGGTGGCCCAGGCGAAGGGAGGACGGCGCCGCGAGGGCCGCTGTCGATAGGACGAGCCCCAGCGCGGAGACGGAGAGAGAGAGGTTCTTTTTCGACATGGACGGCCCCTGGTTGTCCGGGTTGGAAGAGCCACGTCAGGAGGAGGCCGTTCACACGGAATGTGATGGACGAGGGAATGCCCCGCGGCCCTATGGCTCCGGCGGAGGGGCGTGCCGGGGAGAGGGCTGAGGGAAGCGTCTGTCCGCCCGCTCCCTCCGCGGACGGGCGGTGGGCCTGGTCCCTTCCATCTCGACGGGACGAGCCCCAGCGTCCCGGACGAGGTGGAATATGCGGACGCTGCTCCTCTCCTTGGGCCTGATGCTGGCCTTCCCCGTCGGAGCCTGGTCGCAGGAGGCGGAGCACGGGCACGGCGCTCACGCCGAGCCCCCGGCCCAGGGCGGGCACGGCACCGGGCACATGGGGCACATGGGGCACATGGGACAGGAGTCGCGCGAGGCCGAGTCACTCCGGGACATTCCGTTGATGCGGCGGGGCTCGGGCACGTCCTGGCAGCCGGATCTCATCCCCCCGTCGATGCTTCACTGGGACGCAGCGGGATGGGGCCTCATGTTCCAGGGCCTGCTCTTCGGAGGCTACGACGTGCAGGGTGGTCCCCGGGGCGACGACGCGTTCGCGGGCATCGGCTGGCTGATGCTCATGGCGAGCCGGGAGCTGCCGTCGGGGCAGCTCGTCGGGAGCGTCATGCTGAGCCCCGAGCCCTTCACCGCGGGCGCGGATGGCGGCTACCCGCTGCTGCTCCAGACAGGAGAGACGTACCAGGACGAGCCGCTGCGGGACCGGCAGCACCCGCATGACCTCTTCATGGAGCTGGCCGTCTCGTACTCGCACTACTTCTCGGACACGTGGGGGCTGCTGCTCTACGCGGCGCCCGCGGGCGAGCCGGCGCTGGGCCCGGTGGCCTTTCCGCACCGGGTGTCGGGTTGGTACGACCCGCTGGCCGTGCTGGGGCACCACTGGCAGGACTCGACGCACATCTCCTTCGGGGTGCTGACCGCGGGCATCCTCACGCCGAAGGCGAAGCTGGAGGTCTCCTGGTTCAACGGCCGCGAGCCCGACGAGAATCGCTACGACCTGGACCTGCGGGCGCCCGACTCGTTCTCCACGCGGCTGTCGGTGAACCCCACGGCGCGGGTGAGCGCGCAGGTGTCCTACGGCTACCTGAAGAGCCCCGAGCTCCTCGAGCCAGAGGTGCCGGTGCACCGGCTCACCGCGTCGGCCACGTACCACGCGCCCTTCGGGAGCAACGGCTTCTGGGCCACCACCGCCGTCTTCGGCCGCGACATCGAGGGCGAGGAGGCACCCACCAATGCCTTCCTGCTGGAGAGCAGCCTGGACCTGGACGGGCACCACGTCGTCTTCGGGCGGGCCGAGTACGTCCAGAAGGCGGGGCATGACCTGGTGCTCCCCGAGCCGCTGGAGCACTCCGTCTTCGACGTGGGCAGCCTCGTCCTGGGCTACGTCTACAACCTCGGCCCCTTCGGCCCGGTGCGGCCGGGGGTGGGCGTGCGCGGCGCGCTGAACGTGGTGCCCGGAGGGCTCGAGCCCTTCTACGGCAGCCGCACCCCGGTGGGCGGCATGGTGTACGTCCGCCTGGCGCCGGCCGGGGGCCACCGCTGAGCACCCGCGTGGCCGTCAGCGCGTCTCGGAGCGCGAGGTGCCTGGCTCGAGCGCGGCCGCGGCGGCGAGCAGATCCACCACCGCGCGGTGGTAGTCGACCAGGGCCTTGACCTCCTTGAGCTCCGCGTCGGCGGCGGTCTGCTCGCGCAGGTTGACGAAGAGCAGGCTGGTGGCGCCGTGCTCGAAGCGCGCCAGCTCGGCCTGGGCGAGCTGGCGGGCCACGTCCGCGGCGCTCCGGGCCAGCCCCACCCGCTCGTGGGCGGCGCGCAGGGCGGAGAGGGTGTCACGCACCTCGGTGGCCACCTTGTCCCGGGTCAGCCGGGCCTTGGCGTCCACCGCGGCGCGCTTGGCCTCGGCGGCCCGCACCTGGCCGCGCGCCCCACGGGCCTGCAGGGGGATGTCGAGCATCAACGAGGCCTGCAGCTCGGTGGGCCGCAGGCTCTCGGGCCCCCTGCCGAGGTCGCGTGCCACGGAGACGCCGAGATCCACCGCCGGGGCCGTCTGGTTGCGGGCCAGCGCGGTGTCGAGCTGGACCACCTCGCGCTGGAGCGCCAGCTCGCGCAGCTCGGGCCGCTGCCGCAGGGCCTTCTCCAGCCACGCGTCCAACCCGGCCGTGAAGGCCTCGTCGGGCGGGGGCAGGTTCTCCGGCAGGCGCGAGGCGGGCACGAGCAGGGGGTTGCCCTCCGCGTCGCGCAGGGAGAGCGAGAGCTTCAGGGCCGTCTGCTCGAGCTTGCGCCGGGCGGAGATGAGCTCGGCCTCGCGCTCCAGCAGGGCCCGCTCGTTCTCGGTGTGCTCGATGCGGGGGATGTCGCCCTGGGCCACGCGGCGGGCGAGCTGCTCGTGGCGGGTGACGGCCAGGGAGTACTGGGCGTTGGCGATGGCGAGCTGCCGGCCCGCGGCCACCCAGTCCCAGTAGTGGTAGGCCGCCTCGCGCTGCAGCTCGAGCTGCTCGCCCTGGAGCGAGAAGCCGGCGATGTCCAGCCGCAGGCGTGCCTTGGCGAGATCGGCGCGGCGCTTGTCGATGGTGCCGTTGCGCCACAGCGGTATCTCCAGGCCGGCGCGCAGCTCGCCACCGCTGAGCGTCTCGTACTCGCCGTAGTACGCGGGAATCTTCCCCTGTCCCAGGCGGTAGCCGGCGAACAGGCGCGTCCCGCCCAGGGGCGTGGGCTGCTCGAGCGTCGCATCCAGGCGCTCGTACGGGTAGTAGCCGAAGGGGATGTACGAGCCCCGGGCCTTGAGGAGCGTGTCGAAGCCGCCTTCCGCGGACAGCAGCTCGGCCTCGGCGGTGGCCACACCCTGCCGGGCGGCCTCCATTCCCGGATGCTGCTCGCGCACGGAGTCCAGCACCTCCTCGAGCGTGAGCGGGGCCTCGGCGGCGTGCACGCGCGGGGCCGCGCCCATCACCCCCAGCAGCACGAGCAGCAGTGCGGAGGGCGCGCGCGGCGGGCTCATGACTTCTCCCCCTTGTCGCCGTCCTGGCCCTTGCCGCCGGACTTCTCCATGTCCGTCCAGCCCGGCTCGGACGAGGAGAGGGCGGGGGGGAAGCCGTTGAACTGGCGCCACATCTCGTAGCCGAGGCGGACCTCGTCGAGGAGGATCCACCCGTTGGCGCGCACGCCCTGGCGCAGGAAGCGGCTGGCGGGCCACTGCTCGCCCTTGTCGGGCACCACGACGATGCGGAACTTGCCGCGCCCGTCATCGGCCGCGTCGACGAAGGCCACGGTGCCCCCGAAGGTGCCCACGGCCACCGAGGGCCAGCCGGCGAACTGGACGGCGGGCCAGCCCTCGAACTGGAGGCGCACGTGGCGGCCCGGGGAGATGAGGGGGGCGTCGTTGCCGTGCACGTACAGCTCCACGGCGCTGGAGTTGGTGTCGGGCACCAGGACGGCGAGCGTGTCACCGGCCTTGACCACCTCGGCGCCCTGCCGCGCCACCAGCCGCAGGATGGTCCCGGCGCGAGGGGCCCGTACCTGCTGGGTGGACTGGCGGGCCAGGGTGCTGTCCAGCTTGGCCAGCTCGATGCGCTCCTTGGCCAGGTCGGCCTTGGCGTACTCGTACTTGGCGAGCCCGTCATTGATGAGGGCGTCGGCATCGGTCTGGACGCGCTGGCGGTCGGAGCTGATGGCCTTGAGCTCGTTGCGGGCGGAGTTGAGGTTGGCGCGGGCGCTCTCGGCGTCGGTGGACGCCTTGGTGAAGTCGAGCTGGGCCAGCTCCAGGCTGCGGGTGGCTGTCAGCCCGTCCGCGTGCATGGCCTTCTGGCGCTCGAGGTTGAGCCGGGCCGTCTCCCGGGCCACCTCGGCGGCGGACAGCGACTGCTCGGCGGCGCG
Source organism: Archangium gephyra (assembly GCF_042230915.1). Lineage (GTDB taxonomy): Bacteria > Myxococcota > Myxococcia > Myxococcales > Myxococcaceae > Archangium > Archangium gephyra_B. Next base: position 1,791,192 of record NZ_CP102578.1, read on the forward strand.
GATGCGCTCCTCCACCATGCGCACGCGCGAGCCGGCCGCCTCGATGCTCGCCGAGCGCGAGGAGCGCAGCGCGTCCACGCGGGACTCGTAGGCCATCATCTGGCTCTGGGCGGCGCTCATGCGCGCCTCGATGGCGGTGCGCTGCTCCTGCAGCCGGTCCATCAGATCCACGTCGTTGTCGGACAGCTCGACGAGGATGTCTCCCTCCTTCACGCGCGAGCCCTCCTGGACGGCCCAGTGGGTGATGCGCCCGGCGATGGGGGCCTGGATGGACTGCTGACGCTCCAGCGGGGCGTAGGCGATGACCCGGCCCTGGCCGGTGACGTTCTGCTGCCAGGGGGCCACCAGCAGTCCGATGACCGCGAGCAGCAGGGCGAGCATCAGGAGGCGGGCCACCGTCCGGGCCACCCGGGTCGAGTGCCGTACCAGCCGCATGGCAGGGAGCTCCTCGGTGGGGCCAGCATTTCGGGAGAGGGGCATCGTCATGGTCATGTGTCCGGAGTCAGGAGAGGGTGGCCACCCGGGGCTCCCGCTCGGAGCCCAGCGGGGACAGCTGGCCGTCGAGCAGCTCGTAGGCCCGGGTGCAGCAGCCGAGCAGCTCGGGGTCACGGGTGATGAGGAGCAGGCTCCAGGGCGCGCCGGGGGCCAGCAGCGTCTTCAGCACGTGCTCGCGTGCCCGCGCGTCGAGGGTGTCCAGCACCTCGTCGAGGACGAGCAGGCGCGGGCGCAGCACGAGTGCACGTGCGAGGTGGAGCTGCGCCACCTGGCCGGAGGACAGGGGCCGCCCTCCGGTGGTGAGCTCCGTGTGCAGCCCCTCGGGGAGCCGGGCGAGCATCTCCCCCAGGCCGGCGGCCTCCAGCGCCCGGCGCACCGCGCTCAGCGGCAGCTCTGGCTGTCCCATCCGCACGTTGTCCACGAGCGTGCCGGCGAAGATCTCCGGCGCCTTGACGACGGCCACATCGCGGCGCAGCGAGGCGAGGGAGAGCTCCCGCAGATCGATGCCATCGAGGAGGATGCGTCCCTGGGCGGGCGCGCGCAGCCCGTAGAGCAGATCCACCAGGGTGCTCTTGCCGCCGGCGGTGGCGCCGGTGAGGGCCACCTTCTCGCCAGCGCGCACCTCGAGGCTGGCGCCGCGCAGCACGGGCTGGCCCTCGCGGTAGTGGAACGCCAGCCCCTCCAGCTTCAGGGACGCGGGCCCGGGGGCCGGCGGGACGCTCTCTCCGCGGTCCTCCTCCAGCGGCAGGTCCACGAGCTGGCCGAGCTTGTCCATGGCCGCGAGCAGATCGTAGTAGGCCTCCAGGTGCTTGCCGAACTTGGCGAAGGCGGCCACCACGGCGGTGACGATGAGCTCGGCGGCGACGAGCTGGCCCAGGGTGAGCTGGCGGTTGATGACGAGCCAGCCGCCGAGCCCGAGCAGCAGCGCGCTGGCCACGGCCTGGAGGCCGAGCGCCCCGAGGATCTGCCGGAAGAGGTACTTGAAGTGCTTGCGCCGGGCGGCGAGGTAGTCGCGGGCGAGCGCGTCGGTGCGGCGCAGGGCATGGGCGCTGCCGCCGTGCTGGCGGAAGGCGAGGGGGTGGCGCGCCAGCTCCTGGAGCCAGGCGGCCACGGCGTACTTGGCCTTGGACTCCTTGAGGCCCGCGGAGGCGGCCGAGTGTCCCCAGCCGAAGATGATGCCGGCGAGCGCCAGCAGGAGGAAGAAGTCGAAGGCGAGCAGCAGCGGGTGGTAGAAGGCGAGCATCAGCAGGCCGATGCTGGCCTGGAGCACCACCGAGAGGCCCTCGAGCAGCAGCGTGGAGCTGGCCTTCTGGACGGTGACCACGTCGAAGAAGCGGTTGACGAGCTCGGGCCCGTGCTTGCGGTCGAGCGCCTTCGCCTGGACGCGGGGCAGCCGGTGGCTGAGGTCGCTGACGACGCGGATGAAGACGCGCTGCTGGAGGAGCTCCACCACCCAGTTCTGCATGGCCCGCAGGCCGCCGGCGAACACCAGGCCGGCGAGCAGCAGGATGCTCAGCACCACCAGCGGCTGGAGCAGGGCGCCGAAGGCCACGGTGTTGACAAGCGACTGGACGGCGATGGGGGTGGTGAGGGCGAAGAGCCCGACGCCCACCGAGTACATGACCAAGGCCCGCACGTCCGCGGCCTCCAGGTGCACCAGCGCGCGCAGCCGGGCGAAGGGCGTGAGGGGCTCGTGAGGGGAGAGCTCCGCGGCGCGCAGGGCGTGGATGGGCTCGGACTCCTCGGCGAGCACCCAGGTGAGGGGCTGCGCGGCCCAGGGCGCGAGCAGGCGTGAGAGCTCCTCGCGGCTCATCCACGCCTCGCCCTGGGGGAGCAGGCTGGAGTGCACGTGCACGCGCTCGGGAGCCCACTCGGAGATCAGCAGCCAGGAGGGAGCCCCGTCCGTGAAGCACAGGGTGCCGAGCGGCCCCTGGCGGCTGCCCTGGCGGAGGACGTCCTCGGGTGAGCGCTGCAGGGTGGAGAGGGTGAGGCCGAGGACCTGCCCCGCGTGCTGGAGGCACTGGCTCCAGGACTCGGAGAGGGGGCCGGCGCACTGCCGCGAGGCATCCACGAGGGAGGCCTGGGCGGTGCCGGTGCCCGGCTGGAGGCCCGCGGTGTGGGCGAGCCCGGTGAGCAGTGGCTCGAGCAGCTCGGCGGCGGGAGTCTCTTTGTTGCCGGCGGGGCCGGTGGACGGTTGGGAAGCGGGGTCGAGGTCGCGGTCGTACATGGGATGGGGTGCCGGTCGCGGCGTCGTCTCCGAGCGGAGTTGCCCGAAGCGAGGGTATGTATAAGGATTGTATAGGCTCAGGAAAAACAGATAATTCGTCACGAATGCATAGCGAAAACCGAAGGGTGGGCCGTTCCAGGGAGGGCCACGAGGAAGCGTGCACTCCCCGGGCGGCCCATTAGACTGGGCCCATGTTTTCTTCTCGTGAGGAAGGGCGTGGCCCGGCCGCGCCGTCAGGACTCGTCTCGGTGGTCCGGCTCCCCCAGAGCTGGTTCATCCTCTGCGCCTCGCGCGAGCTGGGCCGCAAGCCGCTCGCGCGCATGCTGCAGGGCACACCGCTCGTCCTCTTCCGCAACGAGGCCGGCAAGCCCGCCGCGCTGATGGACCGCTGCCCGCACCGCAACGTGCCCCTGTCCATGGGCAAGGTGGTGGGTGGCCAGCTCCAGTGCGGCTACCACGGCTGGCGCTTCGACGCCGCGGGCCAGTGCCGCGCCATTCCCGGCCTCCTGGGCGAGCCGGAGGCGAAGTCCCGCTGCGCTGCCTCGTACGCCACGCGCGAGCAGGACGGCTTCGTCTGGGTGTACTCCACCCCCGGCGTCGAGCCCACGACCGAGCCCTACCGCTTCCCCCTGCTGGACGCGCATGGCTACAGCACCGTGCGCCGCACCCTGCGCGCGAAGGGCTCGCTGCATTCCCTGCTGGAGAACACGCTGGACGTGCCCCACACGGCGTTCCTGCACGGGGGCCTGTTCCGCACCGAGAAGAAGCGCAACGAAATCGAGGTGGTGGTGCGCCGGGGGGCGGACCGGGTGGAGGCCGAGTACATCGGGGAGCCCCGTCCGGAGGGCCTCGCCGCGAGGCTGCTGGCCCCGGGCGGCGGCGTGGTGCAGCACTTCGATCGCTTCCTGCTGCCGTCCATCGCCCAGGTGGAGTACCGCTTGGGCGACGACAGCCACGTCATCATCACCTCGGCGATGACGCCCGCGGAGGACTGGGACACGGTGGTGTACGCCGTCGTCACCTTCCGCATGCCCCTGCCGCACTGGCTGGTGAAGCCCTTCATCACCCCGGTGGCCCTGCACATCTTCGGGCAGGACGCGCGGATTCTGGAGCGCCAGACGGAGACCATCCGCCGCTTCGGCTCCGAGACGTTCGCCTCCACCGAGGTGGACGTGCTGGGCCCGCCCATCCTGCGCCTGCTGCGCCAGGCCGAGCGCGAGAAGGTGGCCACCTCGGCGGAGGTGCAGGAGACGCGGCTGAAGATGCAGGTGTAGGACACGCCTGCGCGCCAGCGGACAATCCGGGACCTTCCAGGCTCACCGAGTTTCCACCAGCGCACAGACCTGCTGGAGGGGCATGGCCGGAAGTCCGGGGGAATTGTCACCCTGCGGTCATGCTCCCCACGCTGACCACCGAGAAACTCGTCTTCGCGCAGTCCGTGGATGCCCTCTTCGTGCGCGCCCTGGGTCCGCACCTGACCCAGGAGGGGAGGCGCCGGCTGAAGGAGGTGGGGCTGAACCTGAACGAGCCGCTGCGGCCGGCCTACGGGCTGGAGCTGTGGAAGACCTTCCTGCGGGTGGCGGTGAGCGATGTCTTCCCGGCGGCCTCGCCCCAGGAGGCGTGGTGTGCCCTGGGCGAGCGCTACCTGCACGGCTTCCGGCAGACGGCGCAGGGGAGGGCGAGCATGTCGCTCGTCACGCGGCTGGGGCCCCGGCACACGCTGGAGCGCGTGCCGCACAACGTGCGGGCGGGCAACAACTTCAACGAGGTGCGGGTGGAGGAGCTGGGCACGCACGCGGCCACGCTGTGGATGAAGGACGTGGCCGCGGACAACCCCTTCTTCGCCTGTGGTTTCCTCGCCGAGACGCTGCGCGCGGCGGGGGCGGGGGACATCTCCGTGCACCCGGTGGCCTTCGATGGGACGGCGGCCACCTTCCGGCTCACCTGGACGCACGCCGCCACCCGGCCGGCCGCGGCGGGGCTGACGCGGCGCTGAGCCGGAACGGATGTCCCCTCTCCCTCTGGGAGAGGGCGAGGGTGAGGGTCTTCCCTCGGGACCGCGTACTAGCCCTCGCCCATCGCGGCACTGCCGATCAGTCCCACCTCGCCCTGCTCCTCCCGCCGGCTTTCCTCCTGCTGCACGAGGGCGGGCCGGTGTCCGGAGAGGCCTGTCTCCCCGGGGGCCGCGCGCGCGACGTTGCGCGGGGCCCGGGTGTCCGAGGCGGCCAGTGAGGCCGGGGCGCGGCCCGTCAGCTCCTCCAGCACGCCGAGGATCCGGCCGCGGCGCTCGTGGCCGGCGCTCGCCCGGGCCCGCAGCACGTGCCGCCGCTCCGAGCCGTCCGGGGCCAGCACCCGGTAGGTGAGCGACACCTCGCTCGTGCTCGTGGCGCAGCGGGCGAGCCCCTCGGTCAACGCCGTCCGGTCGTCCGGGTGGACCCGTGCGAGGAATGTCTCCAGCGGCTCCTCGGTGCCCAGCGCCTTGAGGGCGAAGAAGGCCGCGGCGCCGCGCTCCCAGCGCAGCCGCCCCTCGGGCAGCCGCAGGTCCCACAGCGTCATCGACGCGGCCGACAACGCCTCCAGCACCCGCGCCTCGTTCTGCCGCAGGGCCTCCTCCAGCAGCTTCAGGTCCGTGATGTCGCGCGAGATGCCGAAGAGGCCGAACACCACGCCCGCCTCGTCGCGCAGCACGCCCTTGGTGGACAGCCACACCCGCTTGACGGGCCCGGACTCGGACTCCTCGTAGGTGAAGGTCTGCCGGAAGGCGAGCACCTCGCGGTCGTGGGCGATGGTGGTGCGTGCCGCTTCGGAGGACCAGAGCTGCGCGTCGGTGAGGCCGATGATGGCCTCGGCGGGCCGGCCCATCAGCCGCGAGCCGGCCGCGTTGATGCGGGTGTACCGGCCCTGGAGGTCCTTGGTGTAGATGGCGTCGGTGGCGCCCTGGAGCACGGCGTTGAAGAGGGCGCTGGCGCGCCGCGCGGCCTCCGAGGCCCGGTGGTGCGCCGTCATGTCGCGCAGGTAGACGAGCACCCCGCTCTCGGAGGGCACCGCCGTCCCCTCCAGGTAGAGGGAGTTGAAGCACTCCTCGAAGTCCACGGGGGCGCCGGTGGCGAGCGCGCGTTGCACGTGGAAGCGCAGCACCGAGCCGGGCTCCTCGGCGTACTCCTGCCAGAGGTTGCGCCCCAGGAGGGCCTGGCGCCGTTTGCCCAGCAGCCGCTCGGCGGCGCGGTTGACGTAGAAGAAGCGGCACTGCCGATCCAACGCGAGGAAGGGATCCGGCATGCACTCCATGAAGGAGAGCATCCGCTCCTCGAAGGCGGCCGTCTCGCTCACGAAGCGCTCGGTGTCCGTGACGTCCGAGAGCCACACCGCGAGCAGGCCGTCCTCGACGCGCACCGCACGGGCCAGCAGCCGGCGTGCGGCGAGGCCCCGGCCCACCGCGAGCATGCCCGTGCCCGTCGCGCCGGTGGCGAGCACCCGGCCCCAGGAGCCCAGCACCTCGGCGAGCTCCGGCCGGCGCACCAGCAGCTTCCGGCCCGTCAGGTTCTCCTCGAGCAGCGTCTCGGAGGCGGGGTTGGCGTACTCGCAGACGAAGTCCTGGGGAGCCCCGGGCGCACCGCCCTCGGGGCGGAGGGCGAGGAAGCCATCCGGGTTGAGGGCCTCGAAGGCGTAGCGGCTGCTCGGGGGGTGCATGCGGGACTCCTTGAGCCCCGTACGAAAGCACGGGCCCTCCACGAGGGCGCCGTGGGGCCCCCCCTGGCCGGCTCCCGAATGGATGGGGAGCGAACAGTCCCGGAGGCCGCTGTGCGGTGCTGTACGGAGGGGCGGGCTTTGTGCAGGGTGCACACAGCGCCCTGGCTGGGGGGGCACTGCTAAAACCCTGGCTGTTCCTTCTTGAGCCGAGGTGGTGTCGTGGGCCTTTCAAGGCGACTGACGTGGCGGCCCGCACTCCTATGCGTGTTCGTGCTGCTTCTGCCCGTCCTCCCGGGCTGCAGCATCAATCAGTACCAACCCGCCCATTTCCAATTCACCACCATTGTCGAGAAAACCGAAGCGGGAGCGGATGGTTGGCGTGCCGCGTGTATACAGGCGACCGTCATCAATAAATCGACCCTGGAGCCGTATTTCTGCGAATTCGGTGTGGGAATGCCAATTGAGACCAAGAAGGATGGCTTGATGTCCGAGCCGCTTGCTCAGCGAATTGCCGCCGATTGCGCCAATCAGGCGCTGAGAGAGGTGATCGCCGCCCCCGCTTCTCCGCTTCCTGGCCTTGTCTGTACGCAATTTAGGGACACCTTTCACATGGTCCTGAATCGCGCCGTGCTTGGCTCGAGAGTGTCAGTCCGGTGTGAAGAGAAAACAAAGACCATCCGAGTTGACTTCTGAGCCCATGCCCATTTCAGCGGAAGATTTGCTGTCTATTGTCCGGCTCTACTGGCGCTCGGACCATGAGTTCGATGGCAAGCTGGAAAGGAGCCCTGAGCTGGAGAGGTTCCATGACGCGTGGGAGCAGGCGCTCAAGAAGATTGACCAGTGGCGCGTGCTCATGCGCGAACTCAGAGTGGTGTTTCCGCACCTCCATATCGGGCATGCCACGGCCACCTGTGATGCCTCTTTCAAATGTACCGTGTATACGGAACGGGAACCCGTGTCCTCGAACCAGCAGGAAGACGAGCCGCTGTCGCATTACTGGGGGGTTGTCGGCTGCCTCAGCATCCTGGCGCCTGTCTATACCGTTTACGGCTTGCAGTACGACTTCAAGGGGAAAGAGCTGATCGCCGCCAGGGTCTTTTTTGAGCCGCTTCCGCCGGAGATGCAGGCGCTCGCGGAGGTCATTGCCAGGAAGATCGAGGCGATGTTTGGGGCCGAGGCCCTTCCTCGGGAGATCGCCGAGAGCCGAATCCCGCTGATCGTGGAGCGAAAGGAGCCGCCCGAGACCACGCTCTTTCACGCGCTCTTCACGAGTGAGCCTGAAAACATCCCGATATAGCGAACTTGGGGGAGGAGCCTCGGCCCGGCTCACCGTGGCCCCACTTCCCGACGGCCGCCCACCCCCCGGGCGGGCGTGCACATTGACGCTCCCCCTAAACCGGTGTTCAGTCTGAGGGAGAGAGCGCCATGTCCCCCCAGATTGCCCTCGATTTCGTCGCCACGTCGTCCCCGCAGCCCGTGCACCCGGCCCTCGAGCCGTTCCACCCGGTGATACAGCGGTGGTTCACCGAGCGGCTCGGCGAGCCCTCGCGTCCCCAGGTGGAGGGCTGGCCCCTCATCCAGGCACAGCAGGACGTGCTGATCGCCGCGCCCACCGGCAGCGGCAAGACGCTCACGGCCTTCCTCGCGGCCCTGGACCGGCTCTTCCGCCTGGCGCTGGAGGGCCGCCTGGAGGACCGGACGCAAGTGCTGTACGTGTCGCCGCTCAAGGCGCTGGGCAACGACGTGCAGAAGAACCTGCTGCAGCCGTTGGAGGAGCTGCTGCAGCGGGCGCGGGCGGCGGGCTTCAAGCCGCAGGAGCTGCGGGTGCAGGTGCGCACGGGGGACACGTCGGCGTCCGAGCGGGCGCAGATGGTGCGCCGGCCGCCGCACATCCTCATCACCACGCCGGAGTCCATCTACCTGTACCTGACGGCGGACCGGGCGAGGGCGACGCTGCGCTCGGTGCGCACGGTCATCGTGGATGAGATCCACGCGCTGGCGCGGGACAAGCGGGGCAGCCACTTCGCGCTGTCGCTGGAGCGGTTGAAGGCGCTCACGGAGGTAAGGCCGCAGCTCATCGGCCTGTCGGCGACGCAGAAGCCGCTGGAGGCCATCGCGGGCTTCCTGACGGGGGAGCGGGCGGGGGAGTGCCGGCTGGTGCAGGTGGGACACCAGCGGCCGTGGGACCTGCGGGTGGAGATTCCGGACGCGGAGCTGGGCTCGCTGGCCACCAACGAGATGTGGGGCCAGGTGTATGACCGGCTGGTGCAGATGGCGGGGGAGCACCGCACGACGCTCGTCTTCGTGAATACGCGGAAGATGGCGGAGCGGGTGGCGCACGACCTGGGCGAGCGGCTGGGGGTGGACAAGGTCGCGGCGCACCACGGCAGCATGTCGAGGGAGATGCGGCTGTCGGCGGAGGAGCGGCTGAAGGCGGGGCAGCTCTCGGTGATGGTGGCGACGGCGTCGCTCGAGCTGGGCATCGACGTGGGCAACGTGGACCTGGTGGTGCAGCTGGGGACGACGCGCTCCATCTCGGTGCTGTTGCAGCGGGTGGGCCGCGCGGGCCACTACAAGGGAGGCATCTCGAAGGGAATCCTGATCGCGATGACGCGCGACGAGCTGATGGAGTGCGTCGGGCTGCTGAACGCGGTGCGCGAGGGGGATCTGGACGCGGTGCGGATTCCGGACAAGCCGCTGGACGTGCTGGCGCAGCAGGTGGTGGCGGCGTGCGCATGCGAGGAGTGGGACGAGCGTGCCCTCTACAGCCTGTTCCGCCGGGCGTACCCGTACCGGAACCTGACGTACGAGGAGTACGAGAAGGTGCTGGAGACGCTCTCGGAGGGCGTGTCGCTGCGGCGGGGGAGGGCGGGGGTGCACCTGCACCGGGACAGGGTGAACCAGCGGCTGAAGGCGCGCCGGGGCGTGCGGATTACGGCGCTCACGAATGGCGGGGCGATTCCGGACACGTTCACCTTCAACGTGGTGGCGGAGCCCGAGGGCAAGGTGGTGGGGACGCTGGACGAGGACTTCGCGGTGGAGTCGACGCCCGGGGACATCTTCCTGCTGGGGACGACGGCGTGGAGGATTCAGCGGGTGATGGGGGCGTCGGTGCTGGTGGAGAACGCGCACGGGCAGCCGCCGACGGTGCCCTTCTGGCGAGGCGAGGCGCCGGGCCGTACGGACGAGCTGAGCGTGCACGTGGGGAGGCTGCGCGAGGAGCTGACGGCGCGCAAGGACGCGGCGCTCTTCCTGGAGAAGGAGCTGCGGGTGCCGCCGGCGGCGGTGGACGCGCTGCTGGCATACCTGAGGGCGGGGCAGCAGGTGCTGGGGGTGGTGCCGAGCAACACGACGATCGTGGCCGAGCGCTTCTTCGACGAGGCGGGAGGGATGCAGCTCATCCTCCACGCGCCCTTCGGGAGCCGGGTGAACCGGGCGTGGGGCCTGGCGCTGCGCAAGCGCTTCTGCCGCACGTTCGACTTCGAGCTGCAGGCGGCGGCGACGGAGGACGGGCTGCTGTTGTCACTGGGTGAGCAGCACTCGTTCCCCTTGGAGGACATCTTCCAGTTCCTGAATCCGGAGAACGTGGAGGAGGTGCTGGTGCAGGCGGTGCTGCAGGTGCCGCTGTTCGGGACGCGCTTCCGGTGGAACGCGACGCGGGCGCTGTCGCTGTCGCGGTTCTCGGGGGGCAAGCGGGTGGCGCCGAACCTCCAGCGGGCGAGGAGCGAGGACCTGCTGGCGGCGGTGTTCCCGGCGCAGGTGGGGTGCCAGGACAACCACGGAGGGGCGGACGTCGAGCTGCCGGACCATCCGCTGGTGAAGCAGACGATGGAGGACTGCCTGCGCGAGGCGATGGACGTGGAGGGCCTGCGCGAGGTGCTGAGGAGGATGAAGGACGGGCGCATCAAGCTGGTGGCGAAGGACGTGCCGGAGCCGAGCCTGTTCGCGCACCAGATGGTGAACAGCCAGCCGTACACGTTCCTGGACGACGCACCGGCGGAGGAGCGGCGGGTGCGCAACGTGGTGCTGCGGCGGACGCTGCCGGCGGAGGACGCGGCGTCATTCGGGGCGCTGGACGCGGACGCCATCGAGCAGGTGGTGCGGGACGCGGCGCCGCCGATGCGGGACGAGGACGAGCTGCACGACGCCCTGTTGCAACTGGTGCTGCTGCCGGAGGCGGAGGTGCCGAAGCGCTTCGTACCGGGCCTGCTGGCCCAGCGGCGGGTGGCGTGGCTGGAGGTGGGCGGGTCGCGGTTCCTGGTGCCGGCGGAGCGGCAGAGCGCGATCCGGGCCCTCTTTCCGGAGGTGCCGTTGCAACCGGAGCTGCGGCCATTGGCGGGGGACAAGCCGGTGGAGCGGGATGCGGCGGTGCAGCAGGTGGTGCGAGGGTGGATGGAGCTGTTGGGGCCGACGACGGCGGGGGAGCTCGCCGCGCAGACGGCGCTGGACGAGTCCGAGGTCTTCCTGTCGCTGCACCAGTTGGAGGCGACGGGAGGAATCCTGAGAGGCCGTTTCCGCCCGGTCATCCCCCACACCATCAACCACCACCACCCAGAACACCAACCACAGGCCCAATCACAGACTCAACCACAGACCCAACAACAGACACATCCCCTCTCCCCTCGGGAGAGGGACGGGGTGAGGGTATCGGAGACCCCGGGTTCCACCCCGGCCGTGGTGGAGTGGTGCGATCGGCGCCTCCTCCAGCGAATCCACCGGCTCACCGTGGGACGCCTGCGCAAGGAGATCGAGCCGCTCAGTGCACAGGACTTCATGCGCTTTCTCTTCCGGTGGCACCACCTGGAAGAGCTGGACGCGCTGCGAGGGTCCACGGGCCTCTCAAAGGCCATCACCCTGTTGCAAGGCTACGAAGCGCCGGCCTCGGCCTGGGAGCGCTACCTGCTGCCCGCGCGGATGAAGGGCTACCTGGGAGACCTGTTGGAGCGGGCCTGCTACTCGGGAGAAGTGGCCTGGGGCCGCCTCACCCAAAAGGATGCGAAGCCGGTGCCCGGCCCGCGCCGGGGAGCGCCAGCCACGCCCCCCGAGCCCGAGCCCACCCGCACCCGAGCGGCGACACCGAACCGGAACGCGAGCCTGACGTTCGTGCGCCGGGAGGACCTGGACTGGATGCTCTCGGCGGCGAGGCCGAACGCGGTGCTGTCGGACGGAGGCGTGTGGGTGCCACCGGACCTGTCGGGGCCGGCGAAGGACGTGGTGGCGGTGCTGGAGCAGCGGGGGGCGTGCTTCTTCAACGATCTCTGCTCGCGCTCGAGGCGTCTGCCGGCGGAGGTGGAGGACGCGCTGTGGGAGCTGGTGGCGCGAGGCCTCGTGACGGCGGACGCGGTGCAGAACCTGCGAGTGCTGCAGAGTCCGGCGCAGCGCAAGCGGCAGAAGCTGTTGCAGCGAGGAGGACCGGGCCGCTGGAGCCTGTTGGTGCCCTCGGAGCCGAAAGCCGAGGGCGAGGTCCGTGAATCCCTGGCCCGGCTGTTCCTCCAGCGCTACGGCATCGTCTGGCGTGACCTGGTGATGCGCGAGTCATTGGCGCCCTCATGGCGCGAGCTGCTGTACGTGTACCGGCGGATGGAGGCGCGAGGCGAAATCCGCGGAGGCCGCTTCGTGGCGGGCTTCGTGGGAGAGCAGTTCGCGCTCCCGGAGGCGGTGGACGTGGCGCGAGCGGTGAGACGGCAGGCGCCCTCGGGAGTGCGGGTGCAGCTCTCGGCGGTGGACCCGCTGAACCTCACGGGCGTGGTGACGCCGGGACCGCGAGTGCCGGCCACGGTGGGCAACGTCGTCACCTACGTGGACGGAGTGCCGCAGGGCTTCGACGCGCAGGGAGACGACGAGGACTCCGAGGAGGAATCCAGTCCCGGCGAGACGGCCCAGACGAACTGACTTCAGTTCTGAGCCAGAGCTGGGTCGCATCAGGTGGAAGGTTCCTCATGAAGGGTATTGCATTCTGCTTGTGCCTGCTGCTTGCCGTGCCTGCGGCAGCGAACTCCGTGGATGCCGCCCTTTGCAGGACAACCTCCCTGCCCGTTGCAAGGATGGACAGCTCAGAGAAGCTGTGCCGGTCATTCGCTCGCGCCCTGACGGTGCTACCCGGCGCGATGACGCAGGAGGCTCGGGTCTTACTCACGCCCGAGACCCTTGCTCTGATGGGGACACTGACAGCTGCTTGGGTTGGGTCGCAGGGTGTTCCCATGGTGGGCCAGGCGGTGGACGCCGCTCTTCTGTCGCTCGGCGTCACACTCTTGATTTCCGAGACGGGAGTGCTGGGTGACTGCCTGTGGCGCTATGTGAACCTCGCCAAGGGCGCGCGGAGCGAGGCCGACCTTGACGAGGCCTCTTCGTATCTCGCGCGAGCACTCTCGATGGTGGGCATCAACGTCGTGGCCTTCATCCTGACGAAGAAGGCGATGGCGAAGGCGCCGCGGGGACCGCCCTCTTCGCCCGGGGAGCTCGCATTGCCCCAAGGGGGCCGCATCGCGGAGAGCGCCATCGGAAGGGCGTCCGCTGCGGCATCCCCGGCGTCTTCAGCCAGGGCTCCCGCGCTCCTGATGGCGGGAGGGCCGGGCAGAGAGCGCGAGCCCCCGGAGCGTGAGGTTCACCCTGCCAAGAAGCCAGATCCCGCAGCCTTCGAGGAGTGGATCCAACAGGCGGAGCGGAGGCCGCTTCCCGTCAAGCCAGAAGAGCCCTATGGCTTTCAACGCAAGCATGCTGGAGCGGAGGAGTTGTTGGTGAAAGGGGGCGGAGAGAAGGTCTGGGCGGATGGTGCTCGGGCCAGTGATGCGCACCTCATTGAGACCAAGCATGTTGAAAAGCCCGACACGAGCCCCTTTGTCATCGGCTCCACCTGCGATGATTCGATCAGGCAGCTCATCCGGAAGAAAGAAGCGAATCAGTTCTTCCGGTATGCTGCGGTCATCTTGGATCCGAAAACTCCCGTGGTAGGGCTCGAGGTGGTTGTGAATGACAGCCGTGCCGTCGCTTTTTTCGAGGCGCTGCTGCGGGAATTTCGAATTCCGGGCCGGGTAGTCGTCGGGCAGTGAAGGGGAGATGACTCGTGGATTATCTCGTCATCGTGAGGACAGGCTGGGTCTTCCTGGCGGACGAATTCAAGAGCCATTTGCATCAGCGGTGGCCCACGGTTCAGCTCGAGGAAATTCGAAATCCCGAGGACAATGACGTCTTGGCGTTCGAAGTGCCAAAGGAGAGAAGAGGGCTCTATGGCTCTCTCACCCGGGATGGGAAGGCGGTCATTTTCTCTGGAGAACTGGAGGACTGCGCTGAATTTGCGCAGTGGTGCCGTTCGCTCATCCCCGCTGACCAGGAAGTCCTCTTTTGTGACGAGGCGATGAATACGAGCCTGATTCTGGAGCCCGGCACGACTCCAGAGGAGATCTTGCAGGCCGTTGCCGCGTCCTATGAGGGAGAGCGCTGAGGGGGCGCGAGGCCGCTCAGCGCTCTCCCCCGCGGCGTGCGAGCACCACGCCCGCGGGCGACACGGCATAGGACTCGAACCAGTCCGGGAACCGGCTCCGCGCCTCGCCACACCTGTCGAACCGCTCGTCCACGGTGACGTAGTACACGTTGCGCCACATGAAGACGCGAGCATCCAGCGCCGCCGCGGGGCTCGGGCACTTGGAGAACAGCTCGCTCTCGGGACCGACCCTCTGGACGACCTCCCGGATGGCGGCACTGGCGGCCAGCGCCGCTCCACCGTCCACGGCTCCCAGGTTGGTGATGTCCGAGACGTCACGCCTGCCCGGCCACTCGATGCCCCCTCCCGCTTCGGGCTTCTTCACGGTGGCGGTGGAGGCACAACCCACGCACACCAGGGCCGACACCACCGGGAGGAGCAGGAGGTTCCAACGGGAGACATTGCCAGAAACGCGGTTCATGGGAGTCCACCTCCGTCTGGGAGATGTGCTCATCATCCGGGAAGCGCCCGCCCCGAGCATCACGCGCGGTTCTGCGCTTCATCACGATTTCATCATGAGCGCTACCGCGTGCGCGCGGGGGGCAGCGGGGACTTCGGTGCGACGTCCTCGCGCTCATAGGCGGCCCACGTCAGGACGATCGGCGCTCCTTCGCTGTTCCGGCCTCGCAGGGTGTCGACGACCGCGCGGACTCCTGGCGCCAGCTCGGACGCGGCCACGCTGACCTGCCCGGCGAAGCCGCCGAGCTCCTTGCGTGAGTCGATGGCGACGAGCTCGGTGACGGCCAGTGTCCGTGTCTCGACGCGGCCGTCGTCCCAGTGCGAGCGGCGCTCGGCCGTCTCCCAGACGATCGCGTCCGGCGAGCGGTTGTGGACCTCGAGCGTTCGCCGCCACCGTCCTGCGCCGTCGTCCCAGACCGCCTCGCCCAACTCGAGCGTCACGGGCTCGGGGGCGGGCGGTTTCGGCAACCCGCGCACCGTGATGTTCGTCGTGGTGCGCAGCGATGCTCCGTCACGCGCGTGAGCCTCGACGACCACGCGGTAGGAGCGGACCTCGCCCGGGCCGAGCTCGAGGACGGGGTACTCGTGGCGCACGCGGGGCGCGTCGGTGAGCTCGGTCGTACCGTCGCCGAAGTCCCACGCGAACCCGCCCACGGTTTCCACCGATGCGAGCGCGATGAGCTGCACGCGTTCGCGGTCCTGGTTGACCTTGACCTCGAGCGGCTGCTGCTTGTCGTCACACGCTTCGACCTGGAGCGTCAGCGTCCGCTCCGCCAGGAGGGCCACGCGCTTGCGCTCCAGCGAGCGGACCACCTGGAAGCGGACCTCGTGCGAGCCCGGCGCGTCCGGCGTCCAGCGCGCCGCCGTCCCGGGCTCGAGGGCGAGACCATTCGGCGTCGTCCAGAGGAAGCGTCCGACCACCGGCTCGGTCGCGCCTTCGAACCGCGCCCGCAGCCAGACGGGCCGGCCGGCGCAAAGGCGCACCTCGTCGGCCTCGAGTTGGAGGATGCGGATGTTCGACGCGAGCGGCACGAGCTCCTCGTCGAGCGCGGCGGCAATCGACGCGAGATCGAGCGCGCCACGCGCCGTCGCGCCCGGAGTGACGGTTGGCGGCGCTGGGCGGTGCCGCACGTCCGCTGGCACAGGTGCGGCTGCTGGCGCGCGTGTGGCCGCTGGCGTCTCCTCGTGCCGCTCGCCCGAGGGAGCGCGCGTCACGAGGAAGACGACGAGGGCCGCCGCGAGGACGGCCGCCGCGCTCCATGCAGCCCACCGGCGCATCAGTAGCCGAAGTCCTGCATGTGGTTGTAGTAGGAGCCCGCGCAGCCGCCGTGGTCAGCGGAGTAGCCAGCGCGCTGCCATCCACAGAACCCCTTGTTCACGTCCCAATACCACTCGTAGGCGCTGCCGCCCTGCTCGACGGAGATGAGCTGGCCCCAGCTCTGGCCGATGTTCCGGTCCGAGGTCGGCGTCTTCCAGTAGTCGTAATCGCAGTTCTCCAGGCCGCCGCAGGCGTTGTCGCACTGGCTGTCGCTCGCGTAGTTGGCGTGCTTGTTCTCCGAGGCGAACACCGAGGCCCAGCCGCGATAGTTGCCGTCCCAGAGGATCTGCGAGTAGTGGTACCACTGCGACGCATCGCACGTGGCCTTGCGGTGCGCGGACATGTACACCCAGTCCGCGACCCACGTGGAGCCGGACAGGTGGGCCTCGATGATGACGAACTCCGAGTCACCGTCGTGCTTGCCGGCCCCGAAGAGCTCCCCACCGTCCTTGTAGAAGGAGTGCAGGTACGCGATCGACACGGTCTTCGACGCGTAGTCCACGCTCTTCACGGCGAAGTGCGGCCACCACCCGTCGGTGTCCTCACCGTTGTCGAACCACACCGTGGGCGCGAACCAGTTGGCGAGTGCCTGCTCACAGGACTGGTTCAGCCCGTCGCCGTCGGTGTCATTGCCGGAGTACCAGCAGTTCGTGTCCCAGCCGACCTGGGCGGTGGTGAAGCCCTCGGCCGACGCACGGCCGGAAGTGATGCACAGCACGAGGAGCGCGAGCCAGGACGCGCTCGTGATGCGGAATCGGTTGGCCATGTCGAGCCTCCTTGAGAATGAATGACGGAGGCCGGCCGATTACGACAATTCAGCTAGGTTCGCAAGAACCGAGAAAATGGTGAAAGCTGCTTTTCGCGGAGTGAATGGGGAGCGCACACGCTCAGCGGGTGCGCGCTCCCGGTACGACACACCGCGCTACTTCACGCGGTTTTCCTTCCAGGCCTGGAGGAGCTGCTCATAGGGCACGGTCTCGCCCTTGGGCTTCTCGTTGGCGAGCTTCGCGTGGGGAGCGCCGGGCGCGTCGAGCCACTCCTTGGGCTCCTTCTTCGGGTTGAGCTTGGGCGGGCAGTTCTGCATGCCCGCGCGCTCCAGGCGGCCGAGCACGTCGTCCATCTGCTCGGCCAGCGAGTCCATGGCCTGCTGCGGCGTCTTCTCGCCCTCGACGGCCAGGCTGATGTTCTGCCACCACAGCTGCGCGAGCTTCGGGTAGTCCGGCACGTTGGTGCCGGTGGGCGTCCACGCCACGCGCGCCGGGCTCCGGTAGAACTCCACCAGGCCGCCGTAGCGGTCCGCCACCTTCGTCACGTGCTCGGAGCGGATGTCCGAGTCACGGATGGGCGTCAGGCCCACGAGGAACTTCTTCAGGGACGTGGTCTTGGCCACCGTGAACTGCGCGTACAGCCACGCGGCCTTGCGCCTCTCCAGCGGGGTGCTCTTGAGCATCGTCCACGAGCCGGTGTCCTGGTAGCCGAGCTTCATGCCCTCCTGCCAATAGGGGCCGTGCGGCGAGGGCGCCATGCGCCACTTGGGCGAGCCGTCCGCGTTCACCACCGGCAGCCCCGGCTTGCTCAGCGCCGCGGTGAAGCCCGTGTACCAGAAGATCTGCTGTGCCACGTTGCCCTGGCCGGGAACCGGGCCCGCCTCGGAGAACGTCATGCCGGCGGCCTGGGGCGGCGCGTACTTCTTCAGCCAGTCGATGTACTTGGTGAGCGCGTACACCGCGGCCGGACCGTTCGTCTCGCCGCCGCGCGCCACCGTGGCGCCCGCGGGGTTGCAGCCCTCGACGCGGATGCCCCACTCGTCCACCGGCTTGCCGTTGGGCAGGCCCTTGTCGCCCACGCCCGCCATGGACAGCCACGCGTCCGTGAAGCGCCAGCCCAGGGACGGGTCCTTCTTGCCGTAGTCCATGTGGCCGTACACCCGGACGCCGTCGAGCTTCTTCACGTCGTTGGTGAAGAACTCGGCGATGTCCTCGTAGGCGGACCAGTTCACCGGCACGCCCAGCTCGTAGCCGTACTTCTTCTTGAAGCGCTCGCGCAGCTCCGGCCGGCTGAACCAGTCCTGGCGGAACCAGTACAGGTTGGCGAACTGCTGGTCCGGCAACTGGTACAGCTTGCCGTCCGGGCCGGTGACGAAGCTCTTGCCCATGAAGTCGTCGATGTCGAGCGTGGGCAGCGTCACGTCCTTGCCCTCGCCCGCCATGAAGTCCGACAGCGGCACCACGTGCCCGTAGCGCACGTGGGTGCCAATCAGATCGCTGTCATTCACATACATGTCATAGATGCTGCGGCCCGACTGCATCTGGGTCTGCAGCTTCTCGATGACATCGCCTTCCTGGATGAGGTCGTGCTTGACCTTGATGCCCGTGATCTCCTCGAAGGCCTTGGCCATCGTCTTGGCCTCGTAGTCGTGCGTGTCGATCGTCTCCGAGACCACGTTGATGGTCTGCCCGCGGTAGGGGGCGGCGGCCTCGCGGAACCACTTCAGCTCCGCGAGCTGCTGCTCACGGGAGAGGGTGCTCGGCTGGAACTCCTGGTCCACCCACTTCTCGGCGGCTTTCTCCAGCGCGGCCAGGTCTACCTGCTGAGGCTGCGCGGTGGCGGCGGGCTTGCCGCCCTCCTCCGGCTTCGACTCCTTCTTGCACCCGACGACGGGGACTGCCAAGGCCAAGGCCAGCGTCCATCTCAACGCGTTCTTCAACGGGTTACCCCCAGCGAGCAATGAAGATCATGAACAGCAACGACAGACCTGAAGCGAACCAGACAGACACATCCGTCAACCCCACCCAGGCGAGGTGGATGAAGGCGCTGCCCATGAGCCCGACGAAGAGGCGGTCTCCGCGGGTGGTGGCCATGGGCAGCAGGCCCCGGCGGGGCAGGGAAGGGGAGCGGATTCCCCAGACGGTATAGGCGGTGAGCAGCAGCACGATGACCACGAAGAAGCCGGCCGTCGGAGCGGTCCAGGCCATCCATTCCAGGTCCATGGCGGCTCACACCCTTCCCAGGGCGAAGCCCTTGGCGATGTAGTTGCGCACGAAGTAGATGACGACCGCGCCCGGCACGAGCGTCAGCACGCCTGCGGCGGCGAGCAGGCCCCAGTCCATGCCGGCGGCGCTCACCGTGCGCGTCATGGTGGCGACGATGGGTTTGGCGTCCACGGAGGTGAGCGTGCGCGCCAGCAGCAGCTCCACCCAGCTGAACATGAAGCAGAAGAACGCCGTCACGCCCACGCCCGAGCGGATGAGGGGCAGGAAGATGCGCACGAAGAAGCGGGGGAAGCTGTACCCGTCGATGTACGCGGTCTCGTCGATTTCGCGCGGCACGCCGGACATGAAGCCCTCCAGAATCCACACCGACAGCGGCACGGTGAAGAGCATGTGCGCGAAGGCCACGGCCCAGGGCGTGTCGAACAGGCCGATGCTCGAGTAGAGCTGGAAGAAGGGCAGGAGGAAGACGGCCGGGGGCGACATGCGGTTGCTCAGCAGCCAGAAGAAGAGGTGCGAGTCGCCGAGGAAGCGGTAGCGCGAGAAGGCATAGGCCGCGGGCAGCGCCAGCAGCACGGAGAGCACGGTGTTGATGCCCACGTACGTGAGCGAGTTGAGGTAGCCGTCGCTCCAGGCCGGGTCGGTGAAGATGGTGACGTAGTTGGCCAGCGTGGGATTCCGGGGCCAAGGGGTGAAGCCCCCCAGGATCTCCTCGTTCGTCTTCAACGACATGCCCACCAGCCAGTAGATGGGGACGAAGCTCAGCAGCAGGTAGAGGGGCACGGCGAGGCGTCTCATCGCGCCTCCTTGGAGCCCGTCTTGGAGCCCGTCATGGCGGTATAGAAGACGTAGCTGAACAGCAGGATGACCAGGAAGTAGACGAGCGAGAAGGCCGCCGCCGGGCCCAGGTCGAACTGGCCCACCGCGAGCCGCGTGAGGTACTGGCTCAGGAAGGTGGTGGCGTTGCCGGGCCCGCCGCCGGTGAGGACGAAGGGCTCGGTGTAGATCATGAAGCTGTCCATGAAGCGCAGCAGCACGGCGATGGTGAGCACGCCGCGCAGCCGGGGCAGCTGGATGAAGCGGAACGTGGCCCAGGCCGAGGCGCCGTCGATGCGGGCCGCCTGGTAGTAGGCCTCGGGGATGGCGCGCAGGCCCGCGTAGCAGAGCAGGGCCACCAGCGGCGTCCAATGCCAGACGTCCATGAGCAGCACCGTGAGCCAGGCATCCAGCGCGTTGGACGTGTAGTTGTAGGAGAAGCCGAGCGCGTTGATGGCCACGCCGAAGAGGCCGATGTCCCCGCGGGCGAAGAGCTGCCAGATGGTGCCCACCACGTTGAAGGGGATGAGCAGGGGCAGGCCCAGCAGCACCAGGCACACGGAGGCGGCGCGGCCCTCCTTGGGCAGCACCAGCGCCAGCGCCACGCCGAGCGGAATCTCCAGGGCCAGCACCGCCAGCGAGAAGCCGAGCTGCCGCCGCAGCGCCCCGTGCAGCTCGGGGTCCCTCATCACCTTGCGGAACCACTCCGTGCCCACGAAGACCCGCTGCTCCGGCCCGAGGATGTCCTGCACCGAGTAGTTCACCACCGTCATCAACGGGATGATGGCGCTGAAGGCGACGGCCACCAGCACGGGCAGCACCAGCAGCCAGGCGCGCTGATTCGTGGGTTTGCTCATGGGATGGCCCGGCCTCCGGCGTACAGCGTCGTCCAGCGGGGCGGCAGCTCCAGCCAGCACGTCTCACCCGGCGCGAGCCGCTCCTCCTCGGGCAGCCGCACCTTGAGGGCCTGCGCCCCCAGCCGCGCGGTGGCCAGCTTGTGCCGCCCCAGGTCCTCCACCTGCGTCACCTCGACGCGCACCGAGGATGGCGTGCCCTCGGGTACGCGCCGGAGGAACTCGGGGCGGATGCCGAGCCGCGGCTCGCCCCCCGCGGACCGCGCCCGCGTGCACACGCCCGCGTCCAGCGCCAGCCGCTGCCCCTCCACCACCACCGCGTCCTCCTCCACCGTGCACGCCAGCAGGTTCATCCCCGGGCTGCCGATGAAGTAGCCGACGAAGGTGTCCGCCGGGCGCTCGAACAGCTCCTGCGGCGTGCCCACCTGCACCACGCGCCCCTGGTTCATCACCACCACCCGGTCCGCGAGCGTCAGCGCCTCCACCTGGTCGTGCGTCACGTACACGAGCGTCATCTTCAGCTGCTCGTGCACCTGCTTCAGCTTGCGCCGCAGCAGCCACTTCACGTGCGGGTCGATGACCGTCAGGGGCTCGTCCAGGAGGATGGCCGCCACGTCCCGGCGCACCAGGCCCCGGCCCAGGGAAATCCGCTGGCGCAGGTCCGCGGACAGCCCGCTGGCCCTCGTGCGCAGGTCCGCGGTGAGCTCCAGCAGCTCCGCCACCTCCTCCACCCGTGCCCGCGTCTCGCTGGCCCCCAGCCCCCGGTTGCGCAGCGGGAAGGCGAGGTTCTCGGAGACGCTCATCGTGTCGTAGATGACCGGGAACTGGAACACCTGGGCGATGTTGCGCCGCTGCGGCGGGGCCGCGGTGACGTCCACGCCGTCGAAGAGCACCTGCCCCCGGGTGGGCCGCAGCAGGCCGGAGATGATGTTGAGCAGCGTCGTCTTCCCGCACCCGGAGGGCCCCAGCAGCGCGTAGGCGCCGCCGTCCTCCCAGACCAGCTCCAGGGGACGCAGCGCGTAGTCCTGCTCGGTCGCGGGCGCGGGCACGTAGGCGTGGGCGATGCCGCGGAGCTCAATCCTGGCCATGCGTGGGCCCTTCGGAGGAGAGAGGGGAGGTGAAGGGCGGGGCGGCCACGAGCTGGCCCTCGGGGCTGAAGACGAACATCCGGGAGGGCGGGACGAACAGCTCCAGCGGCGCGCCATACGGGTGCCGGTGCACGCCCTCCACCTGCGCGGTGAGCGCGAGCCCGCCGTGCGCCGCGTGTACGAGCGTCTCGGAGCCGCTCACCTCCTCCACCTCCACGTGCGCGGGGATGCGCACGTCCTCGGGGCCTCCGGGTGCGAGCCGCACGTGGTGGGCGCGGACTCCCAGCCGGTAGCGGCCGGGCGCGAGGCCCCGCAGGTGTCCGGACAGCGGGAAGGCCACCTCGGGGGAGAGGCGCGCTCCCGCCTCCGGGGACAGCTCGGCGTCCCAGAGGTTCATCTGCGGGTCGCTGAAGATCTGGCCCACGCGCTCGGTGGCGGGGGACTGGTACACCTCCAGCGTCCGGCCCGTCTGCAGCAGGCGGCCCTCGTGGAGCACCGTGGTGCGTCCGCCGAGCAGCAGCGCCTCGGTGGGCTCGGTGGTGGCGTACACCACGACGGCGGGGCGGTTGCGGAAGAGCTGGCGGATTTCCGTGCGCAGCTCCTCGCGCAGCTTGTAGTCGAGGTTGGCCAGGGGCTCGTCCAGCAGCAGCAGCGAGGCGTCCTTGGCCAGCGCGCGCGCCATGGCGGTGCGCTGCTGTTGTCCGCCGCTCAGCTCCGCGGGGAGCCGCTCCAGGTAGGGCTCCAGGCGGAGCGCGGCGGCCGTCTCCCGCACGCGCCGGTCCAGCTCCTGCCCTCGTAGCTTCCCCGCCAGCCGCAGCGGCGAGGCGATGTTCTCGTAGACGGTGAGCGAGGGGTAGTTGACGAACTGCTGGTACACCATGGCCACGTTGCGGTGGCGCACGTCCACGCGCGTCACGTCGGCCCCGTCCGCCCGGAGCGTCCCCGTGGTGGGCTTGTCCAGCCCGGCCATGAGGCGCAGCAGCGACGTCTTCCCCGCGCGGGTGCGGCCCAGCAGGATGTGGAAGGAGCCGGGCTCGAGCTTCAGGTTGATGTCCGCGAGGTGGGTCTCTCCCTCCACCACGCGCGTGACGTTCTCCAGCTCGATGCCGTGCCTCACCCGGTGTGTCCCCTCGCTGCGCTACGCCGTGAGTGACCGCGGGCGCATCGTAGGGAGAATTCACGCCGGGTCCAGCTTCGCGAGCGGGGCGTGCCGGGAGCTCCAGGTGATCCGCAATCGCTCTCGGGGCCCTGACCGCTCGGGCTCCCTCCGGGCCGGGCAGGGCGCGAAGGCGGGCGCGTGCGCTCCCCGTTAGGTGAGGCCTCCCCGGGCTCCGTTTCCCTCCCGCGCCCCTCGCATCCGTCCCCTGGTGAACCGGCGAGCAGGCGAGAATGCGTCCCGCTTGCTCGCTTGCCTGCAGGGCTGGCGGAAGTTCGACACTTGGAAGCAAATCTCGTTCCCCACCCCTGGGCTCCATGGACATTCTCGAAAAAGCCTTGTTCCCCCCCGAGCCCCGCACCTTGTTGCAGACCTTGAAGGCGGAGACCCGCCCCCACCATGAGCGCGCCGAGCGTGTGGTGCGCCTGCTGTCCCCGGACCTCACCCTGTCCGGCTACCAGCGCCACCTGGAAGCGCTCTACGGCCTCTACGCCCCGCTGGAGGACTCCCTCGCGGCCTGCCTGGAGGGCCGCTTCCCCGAGCTGCGTCTCGCCGAGCGGTGGAAGGTGCCGCTGCTGGAGGCGGACCTGCTGGCACTCGGCCATGACGGCGCCTCGCTGGCCCGCCTGCCCCAGCACCCCGGCCTGCCCGCGCTGTCCGCGGTGCCCGAGGCGCTCGGCGCCCTGTACGTCCTGGAGGGCGCGACGCTCGGGGGACAGCTCATCCTGCGCCACCTCACGCGCCACTTCGAGGGCGCCGCCGTGGGGGGCTTCGCCTTCTTCCGGGCCTATGGCGAGTCCGTGGGGCCCATGTGGAAGGCCTTTGGCGAGGCCCTGCTGCGCGCTTGTCCGGACCCCGCGGCCGCTCCCCGGGTGGTGCGGGGGGCCCAGGATACTTTCGAGGCCTTCGAGGCCTGGCTCCGCGAGGTCCATGCCGATGCGCCCTCCTGTCTCTGAAGCCGACCTCTCCCAGTGCGAGCGCGAGCCCATCCACCTGTTGGGCGGCATCCAGCCCCACGGTGTGCTGCTGGCCTTCTCGGAGCCGGACCTCACGCTGCGGATGGTGAGCGCCAACACCGAGGCCCTGCTGGGGCGCCCGCCGGAGGCGCTCCTGGGCCGGCCCCTCTCGGAGCTTCTCCCCGCCTCCTCGCTCGTCCTGCTCACCCGGGCCCTGTCCCAGCCCACCCCGGGCACCCTGCGCCTGGAGGCCGCGGGCCGCTTCTTCACCGGCGTCCCGCACCGCAGTGACGGGCTGGCGGTGCTGGAGCTGGAGCCCACCACGGAGGGCACCCTGGAGGAGGAGGCGCTGGGCATGGTGGACCTGCTCCTCTCGCCGCTGGCGCGCGCCCAGGGTCCGCTGGGGCTGCTGCAGGCGGCGGCGGAGGCGGTGCGCGCGCTCACCAGCTTCGACCGGGTGATGGTGTACCGCTTCGACGCGGACTGGCACGGCGAGGTGGTGGCGGAGAGCCGCGACGAGGCCATGGACAGCTTCCTGGGCATGCACTTCCCCGCGAGCGACATTCCGGCCCAGGCCCGCGCCCTCTACACGCGCCACACGCTGCGGCTCATCGCCGACGCGCGCGCCGAGCCCGTGCCGTTGGTGCCTCCCGTGCTCCCCTCGCTGGGGCGCCCGATGGACCTGTCCGGCGCGGCCCTGCGCAGCGTGTCCTCGATTCACCTGGAGTACCTCGCCAACATGGGGGTGGGCGCCTCCATGTCCATCTCACTGCTGCGCGAGGGGCGCCTGTGGGGCCTCATCGCGTGCCACCACCGCACGCCTTTGATTGTCCCGGCCGCCACGCGCCGCGCTTGTGACGTGCTGGCCCGGCTGTTGTCGCTGCAGCTCGCCTCCGAGGAGCGCGCCAGCGTGTCCGCCGAGCTCGCCCGCCGCGCCCACCTCCAGAACCAACTGGTGGAGCGGCTCTCCGAGCAGGCGGGGACGCTGCCCGTGGCCCTCGCCGCTCAGGCGGACCTCCTGCTCGGGCTCACCGGCGCGGGCGGGGTGGCCCTGCTGCTCGGCCAGTCGCCCGTGCTCGTGGGCCACACGCCCTCCGCCGAGGACGTGAAGGAGCTGGCCACCTGGCTCGCCGGGCAGCACTTCGATGGCACCTTCCAGACGGAGCGGCTCGGCCGGCTCCACCCGCCAGCCGCCGAGTACACGGACGTGGCCAGCGGGCTGCTCGCGGTGCGCCTGGACGCGGCCTCCCCGCGCTTCCTCCTCTGGTTCCGCCCGGAGGTGGCGCGCACCGTCACCTGGGCCGGCAATCCCCAGAAGCCGGTGGTGCCCGGTCCCGGGGCCAGCCGCCTCCACCCGCGCGCCTCCTTCGACGCGTGGAAGGAGACGGTGCGCGGGGCGGGGACGCCCTGGATGCCGGAGGACGTGGCCTCCGCCCTGGCCTTCCGCTCGGCCCTGGTGGGCGTGCTGCTGCGCCATGCCGCCGCCCTCGCCCGCTCCAACGCGGAGCTGGATGCCTTCAGCGGCACCGTGGCGCACGACCTCAAGGAGCCCCTGCGCGGCATCCAGCAGTACGTGGGCTTCCTCCTCGAGGACCATGGCGAGGAGCTCGGCGAGGACGGGCGCAGGCAGCTCGAGGAGGTGCGCTGGCTGGCTGGCCGCACCCAGGGGCAGATGGATGCCCTCTTCGAATACAGCCGCGCGGGGCGGGTGGAGCTGGCCTGGGGCGAGGTGGACATGCAGGAGCTGGTGGACGAGGTCCTGCTCACCGTGTCCGCCCGGCTCCAGGAGAACCAGCTGGAGGTGCGCCTCCCCCGGCGGTTGCCCCGGGTGGAGTGTGATGGGGTCCGCATCCAGCAGGTCTGGGCCAACCTCCTCACCAATGCGGCCAAGTACCACCTGTCGAGCGGGCCGCGCTGGGTGGAGCTGGGCTTCCACGGCCCGGGCGAGCCCCTGTCCCACCCGGCACGGCGGCGGCCGGATGAGTACGTCTTCTACGTGAGGGACAACGGCATCGGCATCGCCGAGCGTTTCCACGAGGACATCTTCGAGATGTTCCGCCGGCTACACCCCGCCCATTCGTATGGAGGCGGCAGTGGGGCCGGGTTGGCCATCGCACGCAGGCTCGTCCGGTTGCACGGGGGCGAGCTGTGGGTGGAGTCCTCGCCCGGCCAGGGCTCCACCTTCTACTTCACGCTGGGAGAGAGGCCCCGCTGATGCAACGGCCCCTGCTGCTCGTGGAGGACACGGACTCGGACGCGGAGGCCCTGTTGCGCGTGGCCCGCAAGCTGCCGCTGTCGGCGCCGGTGGTGCGGGTGCGGGATGGCGAGTCGGCGCTCGACTACCTCTTCCAGCGGGGGGCGTACGTGGATGCGCCGCGGCCGGTGCTGGTGCTGCTGGACCTGAACCTGCCGGGCATCGGTGGCCAGGAGGTGCTCGCCCAACTCAAGGCCGACCCGGCGCTGCGCTCGCTGCCCGTCATCATCTTCTCCAACTCCACCGAGGCGCGGGACGTGAGCACGGCCTATGCCGGAGGCGCCAACAGCTATCTCTTCAAGCCGAGTGGAGCCACCGAGCTCCAGGAGGCCGCGCGCGCGCTGGAGTGCTTCTGGTTCAGCGCCGCGCGGCTTCCCGGGCTGGAGGAGCCCACGGGATGAGCTTGCGTGTGCTCCTCGTGGACGACAGCCTCGCGGACCAGCGGGCGCTGCGGCGGGCGCTCGAGAAGGACATGGGGACTCAGTGGGAGGTGGAGCTGGCCAGCTCCGCCGAGGAGGCCCTGGAGCGTCTTCGGCACCCCCCGGTGCCCGACGCGCTCGTGCTGGACTTCCACCTGCCGGGCATGGACGGGGTGTCGCTGCTGCGGGAGGTGCGTGAGCGGTGCAAGGAGCGCGCGCCGGCGGTGGTGGTGTACACCGGCAGCGGCAGCGAGGCCGTGGCGGTGGAGGCGATGAAGGCGGGGGCCCACGACTACCTCCTCAAGGAGTCCTTCAGCCCGGAGCGCCTGCGCCACAGCCTTCACACCGCGGTGGAGACGGTGCGCATGACGCGCGAGCTGGAGGATCGCCGCCGCCAGGCGGAGCGCGCGGAGCGGGCGGCGCGCGAGGCGCTCGCGGTGCGTGACGAGTTCTTCGCCATCGCCACGCATGACCTCAAGGGGCCGCTGCAGAGCATCCTCCTGAGCACCCAGCTGCTGCGCCGCCAGCTGCCGCCGGAGGCGCAGACGTCCGGGGTGAAGACGCGGCTGGAGCAGATATTGCGGGGCACGCAGCGCATGGGCGAGCTGATCGACCACTTCCTGGAGGTGACGCGGGGAGGGGAGAAGCCGCTGAAGCGCGAGCGGGTGGACCTGTTCGCGCTGGTGCGCGCGAAGGTGCGCGAGCTGGGGCCGTTGGGGGCGACGCACCCGGTGCACCTGCACGTGGAGGGCACGGACTTCCAGGGCAAGTGGGACGAGGCGAGCCTGGAGCGGGTGTTGGACAACCTGCTGGGCAACGCGGTGAAGTACAGCCCGAAGGGCGGCTCCATCGACGTGTGGCTGAGCGAGGAGTCGCCGGGGCCCGAGGGCTGGGTACGGATGCGGGTGCAGGACCAGGGGATGGGGATTCCGGCGGAGGATCTGCCGCACATCTTCGAGCGCTTCCGCCGGGGCCGGAACGTGGCGCCGGTCATCTCGGGCAGTGGGGTGGGACTGGCGAGCGCGCACCGGCTGGTGGAGCTGCACGGCGGAACGCTCACGGTGGAGAGCGAGGAGGGCAAGGGCTCGGCCTTCACCGTGCGCCTGCCGCGAGGGCTGAGCGTGCGCGATTCCCAGGTGGAGCAGTCGGCCTGACGCTTCAATCCCTTTCAGGTGAGAGGATTGCCCCAATTCCTCTCATACGCCCGGGGCGCGTGTCTTGACCGCGGCCGAGGTGCCCGCCACTGTGAGCGGAGCCCCTCCCGGCCGTGGTGTTCGCGAGGCGCACCGGGTAGAGTGCGTGCCATGCGATTCAATCCATCTGAATGCGGGCACCCGGGGGGGCGCCCGTGAGCGCCCCCCGGAAACCGCTGCACAAGGGACTGCTCGCCTTCGGCATCATGGTGGGTCTGGCCGTCGGCGGGGTGGTCACCACGGTTGGCGCGGCGCTCATCTCGGACAGCCTCATCCGGAAGGCCAGGCAGGAGACCCAGGACAGCTGGAAGCTCGTCCCGGTCGTCATCGCGAAGCGCGACTTCGAGCCCGATGAGGCCGTGTCGCTCGACGACGTGGCGCAGCGCGATGTCCCCGAGCAGCTCGCCACGTCCTCCATGGTGCGTCCGGACTCGGCGACGTACGTGGTGGGCCAGAGGCTCACCGTTCCCGTCCGCAATGGCGAGCCGCTGCGCTGGGCGTTCTTCGAGGGGGCCAAGATGGAGGAACGCAAGCGCGAGGAGCTCCAGCTCTCCACGTTCCAGGAGCTCCAGCTCTCCAATGCGTGCGAGCGCGCGCTCGACCTGAAACCGGACCGCTCCAAGGCGGATCGGACCGTGGGGCGGATCCGTGAGCGGCTCGTCGCGGGGGGCTCGCCATGAGATCCTTCCTCTTGGGTGCGCTGATCGGCCTCATCGTGAGCTGCGCGGCCGTCGGCCTCTTCGTGGCTCACACCACTTCGAAGCGGCTCCGCGAGTTCCGCTCCTACTGGGAGCCCACGCCGGCCCTCGCCCTCACGCGGGACATCGCCGAGGCAGAGAGGCTCCAGGAGGGGGACCTCGTGGAGATCCGCCTCCCGGCGCAATACGCCTCGGAGTCGTTCATCCCGCCCGCGGACAAGAGCGTGGTGATCGGCAAGGCCACGAGCCTGGCGATGGTGAAGGGAGACGTTGCGAGCTGGTCGCTGTTCTCCCAGCTGGAGGGCCAGCGGCAGGTGCGGGCCTGCGTCGCCGACGCGCGTGCCGCCTACACCGCGGCCGGAGAGCAAGCGAGGGATGCGGCGCTCGAGGCCTTCTCGCGGCGCAGTGGCCCACCGCCCACGAGCCCACCGCCCCCGGTGCCCGCCTTGAAGTTCGACGCGAAGGGCCTGACGCCCGTCGTCGTGGTGACGCAGGCGGTGGAGCAGGGCGAGCCGATTCCCGCGTCGGCGCTGGAGGTACGGCGGATGCCCCGCGCGCTGACGACGCCGAGCCTTGTCCCCGGCGATGCGTTGGCGTCCGTGGCGGGAGCACTGGCCGTGGTCGCGCTGCAGCCGGGAGACGCGCTGCGCTGGCAGTTCCTCGATGACCCGGAGCAGCCGCGCACGATGGGAACCTGCATGGTGCAGGCCGCCTCGGCCGTCGGCACGCGGCACGCCACCGTGGCCAACGCGCGGGCCGAGGCCTTCTTCGGTGTGGCCAGGGAGGGCCGCTGACATGCGTTTTCACCACCTGCTGATGCTCGCGCCGGTGCTCGTGGTCGTCTTGGGAGCGAAGCCCACGAAGGTGCCCCTCGCCCCCGATTCCGAGCAGGTCCCCATTGCCGTCGCGGTGCGGGACATCGCGGCGGGCGAGCTCGTGGCCCAGGAGGACGTTGCCCAGGTCCTCGTGCCCCAGGAGTGGGTCACCTCGTCCTACGTCAAGGCGGACTCCGCCGTGTACATCATCGGACAGCGCGTGCGCCTGCCCGTCATGCAGGGAGACCTGTTCACCTGGCCCGTGTTTGATTTCTCGACCGCCACGGTCAGCGAGCATTGCGCCAGGGTGACAGGCCAGCTCACGACGGCGGCCGAACAGGTGGCGCGCTCGCGACAGGTGCTCCTCGAGCGCCCGAAGCAGAACGCCCCGGCGAGGCCCTGACGGCACGGACACACGGGAGGCCGAGCTGCGCACGCTGAAAATCGCGTCCATTTCCCCTCGCCCTCCGGGAGAGGGACGGGGTGAGGGTATCGGGTGAACCCGGGTTGAACCCGTTGCCCCCACCGGGGGCCACGGATTGAAGAACGGGCTCGGGCACCCGCACCCTGAGCCTCGCCCGAGGGAAGAGGGAACATCAGGGGCCGATGGAAGTAGGGGCGCGGGGCGTGGCTCCCACCGCGACGTAGCACTTGCCCTGGTAATCGGCTGCGCCCTTGGGACACGGCGGGCGCTTGGCCAATTCGAGCCAGCACCCACCTCGGAGTTCGACTTCACCCACGAGCGCATCGCACGGAGGCTTCTTCTGTTCCGCGAAGGGCTTGTCGGGCATGGGGAAGCCCTCAATCCCTGTCACGGCCCCGTCACTCAAACCGGTGAAGATTGGCTTCTCCGCCATGGAGCGCACTTCCTGGGAGCGCACCGCCTGCAGGTGCACGGTGGCCCGAGGCCAGAGGAGCACCGCGAGAGCGAGCAGCGAGGCCAGCCCCAGGGCACCACCGGGCGAACCGAGCCGGCCCGCCGGACGCGGACGAATCTCTTTCGCGCCTCCCGTCAGGTGGGCGCACGCTTCCGGCCGGGTGTCGATGCGCACGAGGGCCGCGGCCCAACGCTCGAGCATCCATGTCAGCTGCCGCGGTTGTCCGTTCGCGGGCGCGTGCTCCACCTCCAGCGCGAGGTAGGGCGGGGTGACGTTGGCGGTGGCGCGCACCTGCCAGTCCTCTTCGGCCCGCAGATCTCCTTTGGGTCCGGGCATGAGCACCAGGGCCGGTTTGCCCGTCTCGCTGTGACGCGCCTCGTACAGGCGCCCCAGTCCGCCGCCGATGGCGCGATAGCGCAGGCCGACGCGATACGGCCCCACCGAGCTTCCGTTCCACGGGTTGTCTTCTTTTTTCATGGAGTCCTCCCGAGCCCGGGTTCCTAGCACGGCGGTGTGGCGGATGACCATACAGGTCTTCATGTCCCGCCCCGGCCATCCCACGTCCGCAGTAGGGTGACGAGCCTCGTACGCGTCCACCCGCCGTCCGTGTCGGACGTGCTCTTTAGAGTCCTGACCCGTTGTGCCTACCCAATAGGAGGTGAGGGAGTGCACATGCGCAACAGGTGGCGTGGACTTGGGTTGTTGCTGCTGGTGCCCTGGATGGCGGGCTGTGTGAGTGGGCCCTGGGTTCGCCTGGATACGGGCCGGGGCCCGGTCATCGTCCACAGACCTCAGGCCGCCGAGCCCCCGCCATTGGAGATCCGTCAGGAGGAGTTCGTCCAGGCCATGACGCAACTGGTGCTGCTCATGCCGTTGACACTCTCGCCGCCGCAACGGGAGGGCGGGGTGGTTCTTGCCGCCTGGGGAGGGACACGGGATCCGCTCCAGCAGTTGCTACGGAGGCAGTGCTCGCCCTCGGAGCCGCCGGAAGGGTGCCTCATGCTGCCTGAGAACGCGCCACCTCCGGAGACGCTGGAGCGCCTGCGGCTGGCGCTCTCGTTCGCCATGGACAGCGTCTGGGCGGGGGCGAGGGGGCCCCTCGGTGAGCTCGTCGACCCGGTGGCCTTCAAGGTGATGGTGTACACGGCGATGAGCACCTATCTGCTGACGTTGATGATGCCCGACCCGGTGACGAAGGGACTGGCGGCGGTGCTCACGGTGTATTTGGTGGCGTACCTGGGGCTGGGGCCGGTGTGGTCCATGGTGAAGGCGGGGTGGGTGTTGCTGGAGGAGTCCGAACGGGCGAGGACGGTGGAGGAGGTGAAACAGGCGGGCGAGCGCTTTGGCCGGGTGCTGGGGGACAACGGCATGCGCGTGTTCCTCCTGCTGGCGGTGGCGGCCATCGGGGGGCAGACGAGCTTCGTGGGCAGAGGGCCGAAGCTGCCCGGTTTCAATCAGGCGGCGCTAGCGTCCGCGGCGCGCACGCGGGTGAGTCTGGCATCAGCGGGGCAGGTGAGGACCGTGGTGCTGGGGGCCAGGGGACTGGTGGTGGGGCTGGCGCCCACGGCGGTGGCTGCCAGTGCCCTGGATTCGGGCAGCGAGGCTCCACCGCCCAGGAAGGG
This sequence comes from Archangium gephyra, assembly GCF_042230915.1. Classification (GTDB taxonomy): domain Bacteria; phylum Myxococcota; class Myxococcia; order Myxococcales; family Myxococcaceae; genus Archangium; species Archangium gephyra_B. The sequence goes on from NZ_CP102578.1 coordinate 1,822,600, forward strand.
GCGTCTCACCGGACAACCCACCAAACCGGGCCCCAACGAGAAGCACGAGGACAACCTGAAGGCCATTGAGCGGGAGAATGAATCGGCCCGCACCCTCGCCGACAACGGCTATGATGTGGAGCAGAACCCTCCCCGGAATCGCTACAACAAAGAACCTGATTATAAGCTGAATGGAGAATACGCGGACTGCTACGCCCCCAGGACTGATAATCTGCGTAATGTCCTGTACACAGTCTCCAAAAAAGTGAACGAGCACCAGGCAGACCGGATTGTTCTCAATCTCGACGACAGCAGGTTGACGCTTGATGCTCTCCAGAAGGGACTCTTGGAGAATCCCATTCCGGGTTTGAGTCAGATGCTCGTGCTCAAGGGCGGGAAAATCGTATGGGTATATCCATGAGGTACCAGGCTGGGAGGATGGAATGGCAATCGACTATTTCCTCGAGCTGGCAACCCGTTTGACAACCACACGGGCATTGGAACTGCTGTCCAGTCGGTTCCCTGGGTTGGTCTGGGGGGAAGATCGGTTTTTCTTGTTCGACGCTTCAGTCACCATCCATGCCACGGAACCGGGCACGCTGGCGAAAGAAATCATCGCGGACGCATTCCATTTCACTCCAGCGTTGACGGTTGGTTTTCGCTACCCCAAGGACCCGGAGCAGTATGATGGTTTCAGGAAGATCCTGCTGGATGCGGCCCTGCTCCTGTTGGAGCATGCTCAAGACGCGGTTCTCCTGGTGAATGGAGAGAGCATCGTCCTGCAGCGGCTCGGCGGGAAACTCACCTTCAACTCCGAACATTCCATGTGGGATGAAGACTGGCTGAAAAGTCGGCTGCTCATTCCCTTTGAATGCCGTTCCTTGCCATCACCGCAAATGTAGGGTTGTGCAGCGGCGCGGTTGTTTTCGGGTGACTGGGGCACGGCTCCTTCAGGGCGGCGTCCCGTGGAAGGTGTCGGGCTCGGATGGAGAATGCTCTTTCTGGAGGAGGGTCACATGGACGATAGAGAACGAGTACGGCACCTGACCTCCCATGACAAAGAGGAGGTCCTTGAAGCCCTCCGTGAGCTCAAGCTGGACAAGGAGACCCCACCCTCCGATGAGGTCGTGGATGCTGGGCTGGAGTTGATGAAGAGCCTGGATTCCGAGCTGCGGTATGAGGCCGTCTGGGCTCTGTGCCTCCATTGGGGACACCTGCGTACGCTCCCCATGCTCCGGGCGATGCTGGAGGGACAGGAGAAGGAGCTGGAGGTGCAGATCATCGCCGCCCGCTCCATCGGTTCGATGGTCGAGCGATGGGGCCACCCTGATGAGCAGTCGTTCAGGGTGCTCGCGCGTGTCGCGCTGGATGAAAGCGCGGCCGCTGAGCTCAGGGGGGGTGCGTATACCAGCCTTCGTGCTGCCGCCGGACTGCTCCCGCCAGAAGAGGAAGCGCGTCTCGAAGAAGATATCCGCCACCTGGATGTGGATTGGAAGTGGTTGCGCGCGATGGCCGGTTGAAGCCCTGCGGTGAGCGAGAAATCGCCTGGCCCTTGGGCGCTGCTATCCTGCGCCCCTCATGCCCGCGTGCCCGTGCTGCCAGGAGGTCCTGACGCCTGCCCTTCTGGGCTTCGGTGGCCGCCGCCTCGCGGGGGACTGCGATGTGTGTGGTGAGGCCGTGTGCCAGGCCTGCCTGCACCCGGGCTCGCCTCCCAACGGCGGCCCCACCCCGCGAATGTCCCGGGGGAAGGCCTGCGCCAGTTGTCTGTGGGATGCGTCCACGGCTCGCGGGGAGCAGCCGTCCTTCCCCGAGCCACCGGGGCGGCGCAGACGGGCGAAGCAGGCGGCCTGCGCGCATCCCCATGCGGTGCGGTGGATGCGGTGCTGCCCCACCTGCGGCGCCGAGCTGCCCTGGGAGGCCGAGCACGACAACCCCGTGTGCGACGCGTGCGGAGCGCCCTCCCATCTTGCCTTCAACTGCTGCTGGGCCTGCGGCGAATCCTTCGGTGAGGACAACGAACCGGGGGACACCGCCGAGGGCTACGCACTCGCCTTCGACTGCCGCTCCCGGAAGTGCCAGGGGCAGGTGGCCTGGCTCATGCCGTACTGCCCCTGGTGTGCGGCGGCGCAGCGTTGGCAACCCTCTCCGGAGCCGGACGCGCCCGCCTGCGTGGAGTGCGAGGCGAAGCTCGAGCCCACCTGGGCCTTCTGCGTGTCGTGTGGCGAAGAGGCACCGCTGCCCGAGGATTGCTTCGAGTGCGGCGCACCGCTCGAGGAGGCGGAGTGCGCCGCGCGCTGCGAGCACTGCGGGCGGATGGTGTGTGGCGAATGCTTCGGCGACTACACGCTACCGAAGGCCGGTGGCCCCGGCGTACGTGAGCTGCTGTTGTGCTCGACGTGTGGAGGGGAGCTCGGGGCTTCTCCCGTCTCGGAAGACGTGCCCCCTGCTTCCGAGCCCCGCACGGATGAGGCTCCGGAGGACGAAGACGAGCCTCCCGCGGCCCGGGACGTTCCGCCCCCCAGCAGCCCGTGGGAGGTGCTCGGCGTGGCTCCGGGCACGCCCCTCTCCGAGGTGAAGCGGGTCTACCTCGCCCTCATCACCCAGTACCATCCGGACAAGGTGGCGCAGTTGGGTCCGAAGCTCCAGGCGCTGGCAACGGAAGAGACGCGCCGACTCAACGAGGCGTGGAGCGAGCTGCGCAGGCGGGCCAGTTGAGAACTGGGGAAGGTGTCAAAGGACTCGTTCCGACACCTCGCCGTTGATGACGGGCATGCTCGTGGCGAACGGGTACGAGGCGCGGAAGGCGGGCAGCATGCGGACTAGAGACCCTGCACCCGTACGGGGGAGTGGCGGGGGGGTCTGCCCCAGGTCCATACCGTGCCGTCTCCCTTGAGCACCATCGCGTGAATGTCACCCGCTGAAACGGCGATGACGCCGGAGAGGCCCTGCACCTGCACCGGAGCCGGATGTAGATCGGTGGAAGAGCCGGCATGAATGAAGCCCCAAACCCAGACAGTGCCGTCCCTCTTCAGAGCCATCGAGAAACCACTGCCGGCTGAAATGGCGATGACGTCGGAGAGGCCCCGCACCCGCACGGGGGTGTGGTGGTCGGTATAGGTGCCGTCTCCAAGCCGGCCAAAGGAGCTTTTGCCCCAGGCCCAGACAGTCCCGTCTCCCTTGAGCGCGACCGAGAAATCGTCTCCTGCTGAAATGGCGGTGACGCCGGAGAGGCCTTGCACCTGCACCGGAGTGAAGCGGGGGAGGGTGGTGCCGTCCCCGAGTTGGCCGTCGTCGTTGCTGCCCCACGTCCAAACGGTGCCGTCCCCCTTGAGCGCCAGCGTGTGCCAGCCGCCCGCCGAAATGGCGGTGACTCCCGAGAGGCCCTGGACCTGGACCGGAGTCGTGCGGGGCAGGGTCGTGCCATCCCCGAGCTGTCCTTCGGTGTTGTCACCCCAGGTCCAGACGGTATCGCCCTTCAATGCCACCGTGAGCGAGCGGCCCGCCGAGATGGCGGTGACGCCGGAGAGTCCCTGCACCTGCACGGGAGTGGCGCGGTGGGTGCCGGTGGCGTCCACGAGTCCGCCGGCCGTGTTGTAACCCCAGGCCCAAACGGTACCGTCTCCTTTGAGCACCGCGGTGTGAACGACGCCCGCCGAAATGGCGGTGACGCCGGAGAGGCCCCGCACCTGCTCCGCCGTGGCGCGCTGGGTGGTCGTGCCGTCCCCAAGCTGGCTGAAGTCGTTACAACCCCAAGCCCAGACGGAGCCGTCTCCCTTCAGCACCATCGTGTGACACTGGCCCCCCTCCGCTTGAAGCACCCCCTTGGGCGCGTCCGAAGGGGGCCTCGGGGCCGGACGACATGCGAGCGCGAGCGCCAACAGCCCCACGGCCACCCTGGAGCACCACCCACTTCCGTTCCACATACGCGAGCCTCGGTTCGAGTCCTTCGGGATTGAAGCCCTCCTGGCGGGGGCCTGGCCATGGGGTTCTCCGTCCTATCTCTCGGGAAATGATAAATCCCCACGCAACTTCGATCCGGGAAGTCCGATAATTCCCCCATCGCACGAACCGCCCGCGCAGTTGGGGTGAGGAGAAGCCATGAAGAAGGTGGGATCTGGGGGGTTCTCCCCCACGCTGCAGAAGCTCGTGAAGGACGCGTCCGAGTCGGGCAAGCAGATTGGCGCGCCCAAGCTGAACAAGGCACTGAACGGGCTGCACCTGGGCCAGCTGAAGAAGATGGATCAGAGCCAGCTGCGCGACCTCTTCGAGAGTGCGCCCCTCACGTCCAAGGCGCGTGCGCTGGCGGAGAAGCTGCTGAACGGCGGCGACGGCCGGGTGAAGGTGAAGATGGACGAGCCCACCCCCACCCAGCCCCCCACCGTCGGCACCAAGCCCCCCCTGGTGAAGGTGAAGATGGACGAGCCCACCCCCACCCAGCCGCCCATCATCAACACCCAGCCCCCCCTGGTGAAGGTGAAGATGGATGAGCCCACGCCCGTCCAGCCGCCCATCATCAACACCCAGCCCCCCCTGGTGAAGGTGAAGATGGACGAGCCCACCCCCATCCAGCCTTCCCCCATCACCCCCAGCCTCCCCGTGGTGAAGGTGAAGATGGACGAGCCCACGGGCTTCTGAGCCGGGCCGCGCCGGGCGATGATGAGGGCGCCCCTTCCGGGCGCCCAGGTGAGGACACGTGAAGACGGTCGCCGTCATCGGCTCGCGCAACGACGAGCACACCCGCTACGTAGCCGAGGCCGTGGAGCGCCGCCGGGCCCGCGCCCTCCTCGTGGAGACCGCCAACGTCCCCGAGTCCGCCACGCTGACGTGGGAGCGTGGCGCGGTGCGCTATCAGGGGGTGCGGCTCGACGACGTGCGCTCGTTCTACATCAAGCGCGTGCAGCTCTCGCTGCCCATGCCGGACCCCGCCGGCCTGCCCGAGCGCAACTTCCCCTCCTGGCAGGAGCAGTACATCGCCGAGCGCGAGCGTCACTCCTTCCTCCAGTCCGTGTTGCGCTCGCTGAACCAGCGGGGGCGCACCTTCGTCAACCCGTTCGAGACGCTCGAGCTGCACTACCTGAAGCTGCATCAGCTCGCCCTGCTGCAGCGGGCCCGGGTGCCCGTGCCCCCGAGCCTCGGCACGTGCGACCCCGAGGCCGTGCGCGACTTCGTGCGCCAGCACGGCTCGGTCATCTACAAGCCGCTCGGAGGCGGCGCGCTGGTGCGGCGCGTCAACGCGGAGGACCTCACGGACGAGCGGCTCCAGCTCCTGGGCAACTGTCCCGTGCTCTTCCAGGCGGAGATCAAGGGCGACGAGTTCCGCGCCTACGTGCTGGACGGCGAGCCGGTGGCGGCCTTCCGCATCCCCACCGAGGGCGTGGTGGATGCCCGGGAGAACCTCGCGCACGTGAAGCCGGCCCGGCTGCCCGAGGAGGCCTGGCGCGTGTGCCTGCGCGGGGCGCGCGCGCTCGGAATGGTGTTCACGGCGGTGGACCTGCGGCGGGACGCGGAGGGGCGCTTCGTCGCGCTCGAGTTCAACCCGACACCCGCCATCTCCTACTTCGATGACCCCCGGCGCGGGAAGGTCATCTCCCGGCTGGCGGGGTTCCTCGTTGCGAAGGCCTGAGCGCTCCAGCGGTTTCTTCATCCCCGACCTCGTCGACAACGTCTTCGGCGAGGGCTGGCGGGGCCCCTCCGCGGCGCTCGTCGAGGCGGCGCGTTGGATGCACCCCCAGCTCGTGGACCCGGCCGTGGCGGCCGGTGTCCGCGCGGCCTTCACCGACGGCGGGCGCGTGCCCCACGTGTGCCTCTCGGACGCCCTCCAGCCCTCGCTGGCCGGCTCCGTGCACGAGGCCCTGGGCCGCGCCCGCTTCGTGCCCCACCACCACGCTCCCTATCCGCTCTCCATCGCCCGGCGCGAGGAGCAGGAGCCCTCGGCGCTGACGGGCTTCGTCCAGTGGCTCGGCACCCAGGCGGCCGCCGAGTACCACGCCTGGCTCGTGGGCTTCCCCCTGCGGCTCTTCCCCCGGCAGGTGCAGGTGTCGCGCATGGGGGTGGGCGAGCGTTTCCCCACCCACGTGGACACCGAGGACGAGGGGCTCGCCGTCGTCTACAACTTCACCCGGCCCTGGGAGGAGCGCTTTGGCGGCGTGCTCGTCTTCCCGCACCCCTCCGGCACGTGGGACGAGCTGCGCATTCCCCCCCTGTTCAACTCCGTCTTCATCTTCCGCTCCCGGGGCGTGCCGCACGGGGTGACGCAGGTGACGCCGGAGGCCGGCGCGCACTGGCGCTACACCGTCACGTCCTTCTTCCTGGCCGGGAGCTGAGCGCCCCGAGGGCGTCATTCAGCGGGAGGGGGCGTGTCCCCGGTGGGCACCGGAATCTCCGTGCCCCGCAGGCGCCCTCTGAACACCGCGGCGCGCATCAGGAACACGGTGGTGACCGGGCCGGTGAGCGCGATGAACACCGCGATGAGCAGCGCATGAACGTAGAGCTGCCTGTGCTCGAAGGAGGCCTGTACTACCGTCGCGAGCGTGAGGCTCCAGGTTCCGAGCGTCGCGCCCAGGGTTGGCGCGTGGACGCGCTGGAAGAAGCTCCGCAGGCGCAGGACGCCGAACGAGCCAATCAGTGCCGCCAGCGCGCCGAGCGCCGCGAGCAGACCCGTCACGGCATCCACCCACGGTGGCGTCGGCGCGCTCATTCGATGATCTCCCCGCGCAGGAGGAACTTGGACATCGCCGTGGAGCCCACGAACCCGAAGAGGGCGATCAGGAGGGCCGCCTCGAAGTAGGAGCTGCTGCGGTAGATGAGCCCGAGCGAGAGGATGACCAGCATCGTATTCACATACAGGCAGTCGAAGGCCAACACGCGATCCTCCGCCCTGGGCCCGATGATCATCCGCGCGAGGGCCAGCATCATCGCGAGGGTGAGACAACCGAGGGCGAAGGCCAGTGACCAGGAGAGCAGCGGGCTCATTCGAAGATCTCCATGAGAGGACGCTCGTAGTGACGCTTGATGAACGCCACCAGGTCCGCCTCGTTCTGGATGGCGAGGACGTGCAACAACAGGACGCGATTGTCCGCCGAGAGCTGGGCCCAGGCGGTGCCCGGCGTGAACGTGACGATCATCGCCAGCGCGGCCAGGCCGCTCGCATCCCGCAGCTCGAGCGGAATGTGGACGAAGCCGGAGCGGATGTCGCGTGAACGCCGCGTGAGGATGGCCCACGCCACCTCGGCGTTCGAGCGCAGCATCTCGAGCACGACCCGTCCGAACAGGCGTGCCATGACGAGGGGCCTGCGCATCCGCACCGGGGCCGGCCTGAGCCTGGCGGTCACCGCGGGCCAGAAGAGCGCCAGGACGGTGCCGAGCACCAGCGTCCCCGCGCTCAATGATTGCATGAGCAGTATCCAGAGCAGGAACAGCGCCACCGAGAGCACGGGGGAAGGAAGGAGCCACCTCATCGCGCGGCCTCCGGCGCCGGGGGCGGCATCCGCACCTGGGCGCCAAGGACCGCGCCGGTGTACCCGCGGCGGTCATAGAGGGACCGCGCTGTCGCACGCGCGAGCTCCATCGTGGGGGCAGCCGCGAGCGTCAGCGCTCCGCACGCGGCGAGGAGTGCCACCACGGGGAAGCCCTCCGCCGCCCGGACCCGGGGCGGCTCGCGCTGCATCTCCGCCCAGAAGGTGCGGATTCCAGTTCGCGTGAGCGCGAGGAGGACGAGCAGCCCGGACCCCAGCAGCCCGCCAGCGAAGAGCCAGGCGCGGGTGGGAATGGACCGGGTCTCTTCACGCACCTCGAGCGCCGCCGACAACATGCCGAGCTTGCCGATGAAGGTCGCCAGGGGAGGCAGGCCGGAGATGAGCAGCGCACACGCGACGAAGGCCAGCGCCAGCAAGGCGGTGGTCGCGGGGAACGGCAGCGCGACGAGCGGCTCCTCCTCGTCGTCGAGGTTGACCTCCTGCGCTTCGAGCGTCGCGCTCAGGAAGGGCGCCTCATCCACGACGGTCGCGCCCGTCCGCCAGCGCTCGATGAGATCGACGAGCAGGAAGAACACGCTGGAGGCGAGCGTGGAGCTCACCAGGTAGAACACCGCGCCGCCGAGAACGGCCTCCTCGCCAAAGCCAAGCGCCGCCAGGAGTGTTCCGGCGGAGACCACCACCCCCCAGGCCGCCTGCTCCGCGAGCCGGTGCGAGGCGAGCATCCCGAGGGCCGCGAGCACCGAGGTGGCCAGCCCGAACGCGAACAGCCCGTCCGCACCGAAGCCCGCCAGCGGTCCCCCGGCGAACATCAGCGTCCACAGCCGCACCAGCGCGTAGATGCCCACCTTCGTCAGCACGGCGAACAACGCCGCCACCGGGGGCGTCGCCGACGCGTAGGCGGGGACGAGCCAGAAGTTGAGCGGCCAGGCCGCCGCCTTGGCCAGGAAGGCCACCGCGAGGATGGCCGCTCCCGCGTCGATGAGGTGCCGGTTGGCCACGGCTCCCTCGGACAATCGCGCGGAGAGCTCCGCCATGTTCAGCGTCCCCGTGATGCCGTAGATCATCGAGGCGCCGATGAGGAAGAGGGACGAGGCGGCGATGTTGATGGCCACGTAGGGCACACCCGCCCGGACTCGCGGTCTTCCAGACCCATGCAACAACAGGCCATAGGAGGCGGCGAGCAGGAGCTCGAAGAAGACGAAGAGGTTGAAGACGTCCGCCGTGAGGAACGCGCCGGACAGCCCCATGAGCTGCAGTTGCACGAGCGGGTGGAAGTGAACGCCCGCGCGGTGCCAGCGCACGGAGGCGAAGGACAAGGCGCAGGCGCCGAGGAACCAGGTCAGCACCAGCATCTCGGCCGAGAGGCGATCCACCGCGAGCGCAATCCCGAACGGCACCGGCCAGTTGCCGGGGAGATAGGCCACGACGCCGTATTCCTCTACCCACGCCAGCAGCGCCACCGCGGCGCCGAGTCCCAGGAGCGCGGAGAGCATCCCCAGCACCAGCTTGGCGAGGCGCTTGCCCTCGCCCAGGAGGAGCATCACCGCGGCCGTCAGCATCGGCAGGAGGATGGGCGCCACGAGCAGGTGGGGCATCAAGGCTTGAACGAGCGTCTTCATGCCTCGGTGCCGTCCACGTGATCGGTCCCCGTCATGCCGCGCGAGGCCAGGATGACGACCAGCAGGAGCGCCGTCATCGCGAAGCTGATGACGATGGCCGTCAGCACGAGCGCCTGGGGGACCGGGTCGGTGTAGTGCGCGAGATCCCTCGGGACGCCGTCGACGAGGATGGGCTCCTTGTCGATGGCCAGGCCGCCGATGCTGAAGATGAAGAGGTTGACCGCGTAGGAGAGCAGCGACAGCCCGACGACGAGCTGGAACGTGCGGGGCCGGAGAATCAGCCACACACCAGAGCCCGTCAACACGCCGATGGCGAGCGCGAGTACCACCTCCATCATTCACCTCCCGAGAGCCGGTGCGCGCGGATCGACTGGTGAGCGAGCGCCACGAGGATGAGCAACGTGGAGCCCAGCACCAGGCAGAACACGCCCAGGTCGAAAACCATCGCACTCCCGATGTGGAGCTCGCCCAGGACCGGAGCGTTCCAATGGAAGGTGTGCGAGGTGAGCAGCGGATAGCCGGGCACGAACGACCCCGCGGCCGTGCCGAGCACCAGCAGGAGCCCGGTCCCGAGCAGCGCGCGCGGCGCCAGGCGCAGGCGCTCCTCGACCCACGCGGTTCCGGAGACGAGGTACTGGAGCAGGAAGCCCACCGACATCACCAGCCCCGCCACGAAGCCGCCGCCGGGCGCGTTGTGCCCGCGCAGGAAGAAGAACGTCGCCACCACTCCCGTCACGGGCAGCAGCAGGCGGACCAGCACCGCCGGCACCATCAGGTACCCCACCGCGGTGTCCCGCGCCAGGCGAGGGTTCACCAGATCCGTCTGCAAGTCCTTCGGGAGGGCCTGCTGTTGGGGCGGAAGCGCCATGACCTCGGCCGCCGGCCGGAAGCGCCGCAGGAGCGCGTAGACCGTGAGCGCGACGAGCGCCAGCACCACGCCCTCCCCGAAGGTGTCGAACCCACGGAAGTCCACCAGCATCACGTTCACCACGTTCCGCCCGCCTCCGCCACTCAGGGAGTTCTCGAGGAAGAACGAGGTGCGCTCGGGAAAGTCCCGCGTCATCACCGCGTAGGCCAGGAGCGCCATTCCACCACCGGCACTCACCGCGACGAGGAAGTCGCGGGCTCGCCGGCCCCTGGCGACCCTCGAGGTGTGTGCATCGTACACGCCGCGGGCCGGCTCGCGCGGCGGAAGCCACCGGAGCCCGAGCAGGATGAGCAGCGTCGTCACCACTTCGACGGTGAGCTGGGTGAGCGCCAGGTCCGGCGCGGAGAACCAGATGAACGTGACGCAGCTCACCGCGCCCGTGGTCCCCAGCAGCATGAGGGCGGCGAGCCGGTGGTACTTCGCCTGCCATGCGGCCCCCACCGCCGCCACGCCTCCAATCACCCACAACGCGATGAACGTCGGCGAGAGGGGCACCAGGGGGCGATCCCCCTTGCCCATGCCACCCCACAGCGCCAGGACGCCCACGCTCAGCGTGACCACCACCATCGCCAACAGCTGCCGCTGGAGCCCCGCGGTGAGCAGCCAGCGGCGGGTCCATCTGCTCCAGCAGGTGAGCCGCGTCAGCAGTGACGTGAAGAGCCTCGCACCGTCCAGCCGCTCCAGGAGGCGGTTGCCGGGGCGCTCCCGCCTTGCCTCCAGCCGCCGGACCACCCGGTACAACACCGCGCCACCGCCGAGCGCCAGCGCGCTCATCAGCAGCGGGGGGGTGAACCCATGCCATATCTTGAGGCTGTACTCCGGGGGAGGGCCGCCCACGACCTGCCACGCCGCGGCCTCGAGCAGGGGTCCGATGGACACGGCTGGCGCGATGCCCACGACCAGGCACAGGAGGACCAGCACCTCGACGGGGACGCGCATCCACTTGGGCGGCTCCTCCGGGACGCGCGGCGTGTCCCGCGCGCTGGCGGGTCCGAAGAACACCTCCGCCGAGAACCGGAGCGAGTAGGCGACACTCCCCATGCCCGCCAGGGTCGCGGCGATCGGCAGGCCCCACTGGACGGCGGGAATGGCGTCGATGAAGACCGTCTCCGCGAAGAACATCTCCTTGGACAGGAAGCCATTGAGCAGCGGGACTCCCGCCATCGCCGCCGTGGCCACGACGGCGAGCGTCCCGGTGATGGGCATCAGCCGGAAGAGCCCCGACAGCCGCCGGATGTCCCGCGTCCCCGTCTCATGATCGATGATCCCCACCGCCATGAACAGCGAGGCCTTGAACGCCGCGTGATTCATGAGGTGGAACACCGCCGCCACCGCCGCGAGCGGGCTGTTGAGCCCGAGCAGCAACATCACCAAGCCCAGATGCGAGATGGTGGAGTAGGCGAGCAGCCCCTTCAGGTCGCGCTGGAACAGCGCCGCCCACGCGCCGAACAGCAGGGTGACGAGCCCCGCGGACCCGACGAGCCAGAACCAGGCCTCCGTCCCCGACAGCACCGGCCACAGGCGCGCCAGCAGGAACAGGCCCAGCTTCACCATGGTCGCCGAGTGCAGATACGCCGACACCGGCGTCGGTGCCGCCATCGCGTTCGGCAGCCAGAAGTGGAAGGGAAACTGGGCGCTCTTGGTGAAAGCGCCGAGGAGGATGAGGCAGAGGGCCACCGGGTAGAGCGGGTGGGCCCCGAGCCCCCTGGCGCTCCCGAGGACGGCCTCCAGGTCGTAGCTGCCCGCGGCCTGGCCGAGCACCAGCAGCCCGAGGAGGAGGCACAGGCCGCCCATCCCGGTGACCGTGAGCGCCATCCGGGCCCCGCGCTGGGCGTCCTTCCGGTGGTTCCAATAGCCGATGAGCAGGAACGAGAAGAGGGACGTCAGCTCCCAGAAGAAGGCCAGCTGCAGCAGGTTTCCCGACAGGACCACGCCCAACATCGCGCCCATGAAGGCCAGGAGGAAGGCGAAGAACCTCGGCACGGGATCCGACGGCGAGAGGTAGTACCGCGCATACAGCATCACCAGCGCGCCGATGCCGAGGACGAGCATGCAGAACGTCCAGGAGAGGCCATCGAGCCGCAGGACCAGCTCGAGCCCCAGCGAGGGCACCCAGGGGAGACGCTCGACCCACAGCCCTCCCCCCTGAACCCTCGGGAAATGGAGCGCCACCCCCACGAGCCCCACGAGGGCGGTGAGGCCCGCGAGCCCGGCCGCGCGGTTGCGGGCACTCGTGGGCAGCAGCGCCGCGATGACGCTGGAGACCGCGGGGATGAGCAGGAGGGCAAGCAGCGGCATCGTTCGCTTCCCTCTCCGTGCTTGGCGGCATGGCCCCGCGTGCCCCGAGTCCTCTTGGGCATCGCGCCACCATGAGCAGTCCTGATGCGCGGGGCAAGCGAAAGGGCGGCGGCGGCCGCGCGATGGTTGAGTGGGTGGCAGAGCCTCGCGCATGTCTATGATGACCGCGCACATGACGACGAACCCAGGAGAACCCACGGGCACACGTTCCGCGCGGATCAACCGCGGGGACGTGTTCTGGATTGCGCCAGATGACTCACGAGGGCCTGTCCCTGACTACTCCCATCCCCACGTGGTGGTTCAAGACGACGTCTTCAATCACTCGCGCATCACCACCGTGGTGGTGTGTGCATTGACGTCGAACCTCCACCGGGCGAACGAGCCGGGCAATGTCCTGCTCGAGGTGGGGGAGGGGAACCTTCCCAAGCAGAGCGTCGTGGTCGTGTCGCAGATCTCCTCGGTCGACAAGGCCCGCCTGGGTGAACGGATCGGCTCGCTGTCCGACACGCGGGTGGAGCAGATCCTGGCCGGCCTGCGATTCCAGCAGGTGTCGTTCTTCGGGCGGTAGCCCCGGACGGGCCCTCACTCCGCGTGGGGCCCCAGCCATGCGCCGGGTGGAGTCGGATCTCTTCTCTTCTCGCCGTTGGGCTCTACAATCCCCGGCGTGATGAACTTTCGACCTTCACGTTGGGGTGTGGTGCTGTCTCTCTCCCTGGTGCTCGGGCTGTGCGGCCCGGCGCCGAGTGCCTGGGCCGCCAAGGGCGCGCGGGGCGCCAGCTCGGCCAAGAAGGCCAAGAAGGCCAATGCCCGCAAGGGTCCCCAGCCGAAACTGCTCCTGCCCGCGGAGGACGCCGAGCTCGAGCCGGGCAAGGTCATCTTCGCGTGGAAGGTGGTGGCGAAGCTCGTGCGCCTCGAGGTGGCGCGCGACGACCAGTTCACCGACACCGTCGTCGACAAGCCCGTGAAGGGGCGCAAGGCGGTGCTCTCGCTCGAGCCCGGCACGTACTACTGGCGGGTCACGGCCCCGCGGAAGACGCCTTCCGACCCGCGCCGGCTGACCGTGATGGGTGCCGAGCCGCAGGCGCAGCCGGAGCCGCTGGCCCAGGCGCAGCCGGAGCCGCAGGCGCAGCCGGAGCCGGTGGCGGCCGGAGGCCTGGGGTTGGACCTCACCGCGGCCACCTCCCCGAGCGCGGCTGCTCCGAGCGACGCGGCCCCCGAGACCGCCCCGGCCTCCGCCGAGGTGCCGAGCGGCGCGGCTGAGCCCCCCGCACCGGTGGTGGCCGAGGCGGAGCAGTCGGCGTCCTCCTCGCAGCGCGGTTCGAAGAAGGTGTGGAGCTTCTTCATCGGTGGCTCGGCCGCGTATGGCACGAGCGCACCCCACTCGATGGCGGCGCTGCGGTACGAGGTCAGCGCCGCGGTGCGGCTGGCGAATCCCTTCGAGTTGAGCCTCGCGGTGGGTGGCACGTCGATCAGCCCGCTCGGCACCCGGGACGCGACCTGGCCGTACTACACGTGGATCGGACAGGTCTACGCCGACCTCGGCGGGCGGTACCGGCTGGTGCGTTTCGACAACGGCGCGCTGTTCGGGATGGTGGCGGGGCGGGTCTCCTTCTTCACGGGCAAGGAGGAGCTCCGCGGCTTCCTCGTGGATCGCGGTCCGTTCTCGGCCGGTGCCGGCATCGCCTACCGCTTCCGCGCAGGCCTCCCGCTGGAGCTGGGCCTGCGCGGCAACCTCCTCACCGGCAACAAGCTGGGCGGCGAGCTCGAGTTCGGCCTGCGCGTGCTGGTGTTCTAGGCGCGGCGAGGGCTACTGCCGCTGAATGGCGCGCACCTCGATGTCCACGGGGTCGGCCGTGGTGGTGCGCTGGAGGCGCTCGCACGTGGAGCCCAGGAAGACGAGGCCCTCATCCTGGAGTCTCCAGGTGTCCTCCCCCGGCGAGACGCGCTCCTCGTCGAGGTAGACCACCACCAGCTCCTCGGCGCTCGGGCGCTCGGAGGCGGCGAAGCGCAACACGCAGGCGTCCTCCCCGGTCACCTCGTCGCTGATCCTCCTGAGCGCCTCGGCCAGCTGCTCCTTGTTGGCCGCCTGGTAGAAGAGACGGTTGCACTGGCCCGCGAGCTCGTCGCACGTGTCACCCGCGCCGCAGTCGGCGTCCTGCGCGCACGAGCGCGAGAAGCCACCCTCCCGGGCCATGGCGTTGAGCACGTCGGTGCCGGTGCCGGTGGCCGTCTCCGCGCCGAAGCCGATGACGATGGTCTGGATGCCCTTGTCCTTCAGCGCCTTCACCGCCGTCACCGAGCCATCCTGGTCGAGGCAGCCCAGCGTGCTGTAAGGGGCGGACATGCAGAACTCGGGGTTGGACAGCGTGCAGCGGCAGTTGGGGCTCGGATAGGGGGTGGAGTTGTCCGGGTTGCAGTTGGGGAGACCGTCGGTCAGCAGCACCACGAAGTTGGAACGGAGCTCCGAGCGCAGCGGCTCGTACGCGCCCAGGAACTGGAGGCTCACACTGGTGGGCGTACCGCCGTCCGGCGTCTTCACCTTCGGGTCGGCCGAGTGGTTGCGGATGGCCTGGAGCTGCGCGTTCACGCTCTGGGCGTTGGTCTCGAGCGTGGCCGCGTCATCCGACTCCGTGGAGGGCAGGGCGACGGTGAGCCCGGCCGTCCCGCCGCAGTCATTCCTGACCACCTCGCCCAGGTGCGGGTAGGTGGCGAGCCCGAAGCGGGCAATGGAAGCGCTGCTGGTGAGGAAGCCCTGCATCGCGTCCTGCAACGAAGACCACCGCGTGGGGCACCGGACGGTGTCGCACGGATTGCTGGGGGCGCCACACTTCACGCCCCCCGGGTTGCAGGCGGCGAGGGACGGGTTCACCGGCTCCGTCATCGAGCCGGACGTATCCACCAGCAGCATCAGGTTCGGCTTGGCCTTGCGTGTCTCGACCCGCCGGTTCTTCGTCGTCTGCGAGATGGCGAGCGGCGCCACCTCCTCGAAGTCATACGTCTGGCAACCCGTGGCAAGGAAGACGCTCAGGAGGATGAGCGAAGCGCGCATATGTCGTTGTTCCCCGAAGACGGGCGCTGGAGTTCCCCGCGCCCACAGGACCGGCCCCGAAAGGCCTCGACGCTACCTCCTGCCGTGCGCCGACGCCCGAGGCTTCGTTGCCGCTTCAAGAATCCAGGGATACAGCGACTCGGACAGGGCGCTTCAGTGCACCGCGGGCAGGCTGCCGCGCAGCATGAAGAAGATGACCACGCCCGTGACGGACACGTAGAGCCAGATGGGCGCCAGCCACCGCGTCACCTTGCGGTGCTTGTCGAAGGCCTTGCGCCACGCGAAGTAGAAGGACAGCAGCGCGCCCGGCACCACGAACAGCGACAGCAGCACGTGGCTGGCCAGGATGAGGAGGTACACCGTCCTCATCACCCCGCCCCCCGCGTAGCGCGTGTCTCCGTGGACGAAGTGGTAGGCCAGGTAGCACACCAGGAAGAGCGCCGAGGACGCGAAGGCCGACACCATCAGGTACTGGTGCACGCGCCTCGCCTTGCGGCGGATGGCCACCCAGCCCGCCGCGAGGAACGCCGCCGCCAGCGCGTTGAAGCTCGCGTTCACCGCGGGCAGGAAGCGCAGGTCCACGCCCTCCACCGCGCTTCCTCGGCGGATGAGAAGAATATACGCAAGAAATGAGAGGGCGGCGGCGGAGACCACCGCCGTGAAGACGTAGAAGCCGCGGTCACTCACCGGGGCGTGCGGAGCAGAGGTGACGTCAGACATGGCGTAGCTTTCTGTCCCGACTGTGCCCCGCATGCAACTCGTGAGGCTTGCTTCGCCGTTACAGAAGCAAGCGTATGGCTATTAACAGGAATTCCTGGCATAAGAGCGCGTGCAGTCCCCCCGCTGAGCCCTCTCGGAGGTCCCCGTGCGCTTCGCACGACGCTTCCTCGCCCCCCTGGCGACTGCTGTTCTCCTGGCTTCTCTCCCCGCCCTCGCGGAAGAACCGGTGTGTGCCCCGGTCTCGAAGGTTCCGCTCGAGCGCCATCTCCGCCAGCTCACGTTGGATCTGCTCGGCCGCCCCCCTACCTATGAGGAGTACCAGGCCGCCCGCGCCAAGGGCGAGGTGACGGCCGAGGACGTCCGCGCGCTGATGGGCAAGGACGAGTTCTACGCCCGCGTCCGCGGCTACCACCGCGCGCTCCTGTGGAGCAACGTGAGCGCCAGCGTCTACAACAACGCCAACTCGCGCCTCTCGGGCGCGGGCTCGGCCACGGACGCGCTCTCGCTGCGCGGCAACAGCAGCCGCCCGCTGCGCGGCGCCAACGGCCAGGGCTGTGACAGCTTCATGGCCCAGGACGTGTGCACCGCCCGGCAGGACACGCATGTGGACCCCGCGCTGCCCGCCACCGCGGACGCGTGCGCCAAGGAGCGCTACGACGAGCGCGGCGTGCCGCAGCCGGTGAGCTGGGACTACGACACCAACTTCTACACCTGCGACCGGTTGGACCTGAGCCTTCCGGCCGGTACCAGCGTCAAGACCTGCCAGGAGGCGCTCACCGCGAAGCGCCTCGAGGACAAGGACTACTACTTCTGTGACATGCGGCGCATCAACATCGGCACCACCTCGGCGCCCAACCTGGCGCTGGTGCCCCACCTGTGCAAGCCGCGGACGACCACGCTCACCGCGGTGGTGGACGCGGCGGACAACAACCGGGTGGTGGCCTTCACGGACGCCAGCTCCCGGCTCGACCGCTGCGGGCTGAAGCTCAGCCAGAAGCGCACCAATGGCCTGGAGATCAAGGGCTCCTACGAGCCGCAGCGCGGCTGCGTCCAGCGCGAGGGCTACGTCACGCGGCCCGCGCCCTTCTGGAGCGCCGGAAGCCCGGACGTGCGGGTGTGCGCCATCGAGGCCCAGGCGCGGGAGGCCAACCCGTGGACGCTGGAGCCCTGCACCACCGCGCGCTTCAACGGAGACCGCAGCTGCGGCTGCGGCGAGGGCATGCGCCGCTGCGAGGCGCCCAACGGCTCCACGCACACGGCCCGTATCGAGGCCATCAGCGAGGAGCCCGAGCTCCTCGCCGAGTCGGTGGTGCGCCGCGACGAGCCCTACTTCAACATCCTCACCACGCGCCGCTCCTTCCTCAACGGCCCGCTGTCCGAGCTGTACAGGGATCCGCAGCAGGCGGTGGGCGTGCTCAGCGTGACGGCTCCGGCCGCGCCCGAGGTGCTGCCCAACCTGCCCTTCGCCCAGGCGGACACCTGGCAGGAGTACGTGCGCGACAGCGAGCACTCGGGGGTGCTCACCACGCCCGCGTTCCTCTACCGCTTCCCCACCCAGCGCGCGCGCGTCAACCACTTCTACTCGGCCTTCCTGTGCAAGGCCTTCACGCCGCCGGACAACGCCCGCCTGCCGTCCGCCGAGGACGCGTGCAACCGGGAGAACAACCTGGCCAAGCGCTGCGGCTGCAACTACTGCCACGCCACCATCGAGCCCACCGGCGCCCACTGGGGCCGCTACGCCGAGCGTGCCGCGCTCTTCCTCCAGCCGGAGCAGTTCCCCCGCTATGATCCCAAGTGCCGCGACTGCGCGCTCTCGGGCAACACCACCTGCGGGGGCGAGTGCGGCCAGTACGTGATGCAGGCCTACGACGGCGATGGCGCCAACTCGCTGGGGCTGCTCAAGACGTACCTCTACCGCACCGCGGACGAGGAGAAGAACATCGAGAGCGGCCCCGCCCTGCTGGTGCAGCGCATGCTGCAGACGGGAGACCTGGAGCGCTGCACGGTGCGGCGCGTCTGGCAGGAGTTCCTCGGCCGGCCCATGTCGGCGGAGGAGCAGCGCCTCTATCTCCAGCCGCTCGCCGATGACTTCGCGCGCGACGGCCACCGCTTCAAGGCGCTCATCGAGCGCGTGGTGATGTCGGATGCCTACCGGAGGATCGACTGATGCGCCGCCTGCTCCTCTTCGCCCTGCTCGCGCTCGGCGCCGCCGCGTGTGAGAAGACCCCCGCCGCTCCGCCCGTGGTGGACGGCCAGCTCGAGCCCGTGGGCAACCCGCACGGGGACATGTCCACCCCGCCGCTGCCCGACCCCGAGATGCAGGACGGCCGGGTGGGGCGCTCGCCTCGCCGGCTCACCGTGAACCAGCTCGCCCGCTCCATCGAGGTGGCCGTGGGCCGCCCGTGGACGAGCCTCGAAGGCGGCCTTGCCACCACCCTGGGCCGCGCCGACTTCGCGCTCGTCAACCAGGAGAGCACCGAGCCCAACCTCGTCTTCGCCAAGTTCCTCGAGGACGGGGCGCGCGAGGTGTGCATGGCCCAGGCGGCCGCCGAGAAGGCCCTGGCCGCCCCCGAGGCCCGCGTGCTCAGCCGCACGATTCCCGGGCCGCTCGGAGATCTGCGCAAGCTCTCCGACGCCCAGGTGCGCGAGATGCTCGTGTACCTGTCCATCCGCTTCTGGGGCTCGCCGCTGCAGGGTGACGAGCTGACGCGCTGGGCGGGCTTCTTCACGAAGGCGGCCACGCGCGCGGAGGCCATCACCAACGGGCGCGACCAGGCGCTGGCCGCGGTGTGCATCGCGTTGATGACGGACTCGCGCTTCCTCACCTACTGACGGCTCCGGGGAGATGCTTCCATGAAGAAGAACGACCAGATTCCCTCTTCGCGCCGGACCTTCCTGAAGGCCACCGCCGGGCTCATGGGCGCCACCCTGTTCGGGGGCCTGCCCTTCCGCTCCTTCGCGCAGGCGGCCGCGCTCAAGCCCGCGGACCGCTGCTTCGTCTTCGTCTACTTCTCGGGCGGGTGGGACCAGCTCCTCGCCTTCGACCCGAGGGACCCGGACGTCTTCACGCCCGAGCGCGTCGCGGAGACGCGCATCCTCCCGGGCTACAACCTGTTCACCGATGCGACCTTCCTCGACAGGCCCATCGTGCCGGATGCGCTGCCGGGAGCAGGCCCCTCCAACATCGCCTTCGGCCCGGCGGTGAGCGACCTGGCCAAGCACTACGACGTCATGACGGTGGTGCGTGGCATCAACATGACCACGCTCGCGCATGAAGAAGGCATGCGCTACTTCATCACCGGCAAGCGCCCCATCGGCGCCGCGGCGCGGGGCTCGTCCACCGCGACGGAGATCGTCGGCCAGCTGCTGCCCACCGTCCCCATCCCCTCCATCGCGTACGGCGTCGAGTCGTACAACGACCGCTACCCGGGCAGCGCCAACGCCCTGCGCGTGAGCCGCTCGAAGGACCTGGTGGACACGCTCTCGCCGAGCAAGAAGCGGCTCGACGCTCAGATCGAGAACGAGCTGCTGCTGTTGGGCGGCGAGCCCGTCACCTGCGACGAGGCGGCCCTGGGCGCGGGCGGGGTGGGCAGCACGTACCACACGAGCCGCGAGCAGGTGCAGCAGGTGCTGTCGAGCGGGCTCAACCTGGCCTTCGATTTCGCGCAGAACACGGAAGCGACCAACGCGACGCGCGCGTTCTACGGCCTGCCCTCCACGGGGCCCTACGACAGCGCGGCGGGGCGCGCGGCGCTGGTGGCCACGGCGCTGAAGCTGGGCATCAGCCAGTGCGTGTCCATCAACCTGGTGGGCGGCCTGGACACGCACTTCGGCACGCAGACGTCGCACGCGACCAACCTGCGCACGGGCTTCAACGCGCTGTCGCGGCTGGTGGACGACCTGAAGGCCACCAGCCACCCGTCCGGTGGCAACTTCATGGACCACACCACCGTCCTGGTGTTCTCCGAGTTCGCGCGCACCCCGCTCATCAACGCCACCAATGGCCGGGACCACCACCTGACGAACAGCTGCCTGCTGATGGGCGCCGGGCTGAAGCACAACATGGTGTTCGGCCACAGCGGCGACATCGGCATGGCGCCGGGGCTGGTGGACCTGAAGACGGGCGCGAAGGACTCGAACAACGGAGAGAACATCCTGCCCGAGCACATCATCGCGACGGTGCTGGCGTCCGCTGATCTGGACTACAGCATCACGCGTGTCGAACCCCTCAAGGCGCTGCTGACGACGTAATGGCTACCCGAGCTTCGTACCGTGTGGGCCCCCTCTCCCTCTGGGAGAGGGCGGGGGTGAGGGTCTCCCCCCTGTTGGTCGCGGCGCTGCTGTCCGCCTGCGACTCCATGCCGTCCGTGCCGCAGGACCACCCGAGTCCCCAGCCCTTCGAGCCCGTGCAGGTGCGGGCCGAGGTGGACGTGGCGCCGGCGCCGGGGTTCGCGGACCAGACGGGAGGCGGCATCTTCGCGACGGCGGACGGCGGCGTCGTCCGCCTGCGGCTGGACGGGACGAGGGCCGCGCTGGAGAGCCACCCGGGCAACACGGTGACGCCGGGCCCGGCCCGGGCCGTCTACCGGATGGGGCCAGGCTCGGCGCTGGTGGAGGCGGACAACGGCCTCTTCCTGGCGCAGTCGGGCTGGCTCATCGCCCCGCCCTGGCGCGAGGTGCTGAGCACGGGGCTGGCGGCCACGGCGACGACGCCGGATGGCGCGGTGTGGCTCGGACACGCCTCGGGCCTGTACCGGCTGCAGGACGGCGCGCTGTCCGCGCTCAAGGTGAATGGCCAGGCGCTGGAGGGCATCACCGCGCTGGCGTCGGCGCCCGCCGAGGACGGGGCGCAGGGCCTGTGGTTCCTCCGCCAGGAGACGCTGAGCGTCGCCGTGCGCACGGCCCCGGGCACGTGGCAGATGCGTCAGATTACCCAGCTGCCGCTGCTGCAGGAGGGCGAGCGCGTGGTGGGGCTGGCGGGGCTGGGCGCCTCGGAGAAGGCGAAGGGGGAGCTGTGGGCGCTGACGTCGGAGCGGCTGCTGCGGCGCGCGGGGGACGGGTGGCGGGAGGTGGCGCTGGCGCGCAAGCCGGAGCAGGTGCTGGCCGCGGGGCGCTTCGTCTGGGTGAAGGCGGACGGCAAGCTGCTCACCCATGACGCCGAGGCGGGCACGTGGGGCGAGGTCTCGGGCGTGGACACGCGCGAGCTCCGCTTCCTGGCAGCCGACGAGAGTGGCTGCGCGTGGGTGCAGCTCGGCGCCGACACGGTGGCGCTCAGCCGCGGCCCGGTGCCGCGGGTGCTCGGGCTGCTCGAGGGCACGCAGGTGGTGGAGGACTCCCTGGTGGTGCGCGCGCGCGTGGTGCCGGGCGTGGCCCCGCTGAGCTTCACCTATGAAGTCGCGGGCGTGGAGGTGCCGGTGCGGGGCCCCTCCTACAGCCTCGGGGGCACCGAGGCGGATGGGACGCCCAAGCCCTACTCCTTCGTGGGCCTGGAGCCGGGGCCGCACACGCTCACCGCCGTGGCGCGCTACGCGGACGGCACCGAGGCCCGGCGCTCGGTGAGCTTCGACTACCAGCCCCTGACCACGGTGGCGCTCGGCTGGGACAAGGACATCCGCCCCGTCCACGAGGCGCGGTGCGCGAAGTGCCACACCACCGGGCCGGCCCGGCCCCTGTCCACGTATGCGCTGTGGAAGGACAACGCGGAGCTCATCATCGCCGCGGTGAAGGATCAGCGCATGCCGGCGGATGGCCCGTTGGATCCGCAGCTCATCTCCCTCATCCAGCGCTGGGCGGCCACCGGCGCGAACCCCTGAGGCGTCTCACCATGACCCGAGTCTCCCGCGCGTCGCTCGTGCTCGCTCTCCTGTCGGCCGCGTGCCAGCCGGAGGCGCCCCCCGAGCCGCCCGCGGCGGTGGACCCCTGCGCGGGCCTGCCGCCCCTTGCCCTCTCCGCGAGCCCTGCCCGGACGCGGGTGAATGACCCCGTCACGCTCTCGGCCACGGGAGGCAGTGGTTACTACCGCTTCCTCGCCGAGCCCGGAGGCTCCTCGGGAGAGATGCGCGGCTCGCGCTTCATCGCCGGGCCCACGCCGTCCATGGACACGCTGGTGGTGGAGGACCTGCGCTGCCCCGGAGACGCGAGGGCCCAGGTGGAGGTGGTGGCGGCCTTCGACGTGGCGCCCGCGCGGGCCATGCTCAAGCCGGGCACGTCCTTCCAGGTGCAGGTGACGGGGCAGATGGGTGCGCCCGTCTTCACCCTGGAGCGCAGCGAGGCGAACAGCACGGTGACGCCCTCGGGCCAGTACACGGCGGGGACGGGCACGGGCGTGGACCTGGTGCGGGTGCGCGACAGCCGCACGGGCGACGAAGCCCTGCTCCAGTTCGAGGTCCGCGCGGACGCGGTGCTGCGCGGAGACCCGGAGCGCCTGGCGCTGCCCGCGGGCTCCTCGGTGCAGCTGGCGACGGTGGGCGGGAGCGACCGCATCGTCTGGACGAAGAAGGAAGGTCCGGGAGCGGTCTCGGGGGGGCGCCTCTCGCTCGAGCCGGGGGCGACGGGCGCGGTGGTGCTGGAGGCGTCGGACACCTTCACGAATCAGAAGGCCACGGTGTCGGTGCGCGTGCTGGACGAGCTGACGCGCGACACGAAGCCGCACGGGCAGATCACCGACACGGCGGCGGTGGTGACGGCGGACTTCGACGGGGATGGAGTGGCGGACGTGGCGGTGGGGCGGCCGGAGAGCGATCTCACGCGGCCCCAGGGCGGTGTGGTGTTCATCTTCAAGGGGAGCCCGTCGGGCCTGCCCGCCGAGCCCACGTGGGTGCTCACCGGGGAGACGGACACGGCGAGGTTCGGTGATGGGCTGGCGGCGGGAGACCTCGACAAGGATGGGAAGGCGGAGCTGGTGGTGTCCTCGCCGGGCGCGGACGTCACCATCGACAGCTCGGGCGCGGTGTACCTGTACCGCTTCGGCACCAACGGGCCGGAGCGCATCCGGCCGCCGCTGGCCGGGTTGGGCCGGGGTGCCTTCGGCACGGGCCTGGCGCTCGAGGACGTGGACGGGGATGGGGACCTGGACTTGCTGGCGGGCTCGCCGGCGGGTGACCTCGCGGCCACCAACGCCATCAACACCCGCGGCGTGGTGGACATCTTCCAGCTGGCTCCGGGGCAGCCCATCCCGGACCTGCCCTCCATCCGCCTGGGCGGCAGTGACGTGAGCGTGAGCGGCGCCATCGAGCCGCGCTCCCGGACGGGCCTGGGCCAGGCGGTGGTGGTGGCGGACCTCAACGGGGACGGGCGGGCGGACATCGCGGCCCTGGGGAAGACGTCGCGCTACCGGGCGGATGGCTCCTCCCTGGGCGTGGTGCAGCCCGCGGTGTCCGTGTTCCTCGCGCGTGCCGAGGCTCCGCGCTTCCGCGCCACGCCGGACGTCCTCGTGCACCCCACGAACACGGCGGACGGCAACGAGGGCACGTGGCGGCTGGGCACCCTTCCGGGCGACGGGACGCGGCCCCCGCTGCTGATGGTGTTGCTGGATCGGGCGGACTCGCCGGACCTGCGCACCAGCGGAGGGCTGGCGGCGATGTCGGACGCGGGTGGAGCGCTGCTCTTCGACGTGAGCACGTACGCGGCCGCGGGCGAGCCCCCGTCCACGCCGCCGCAGCAACTGCTCGCCAACGCGTATGCCCGCTTCTACGGGGACGCGCTCTCCATCGTGGCGGGGCGGAGCTGGGCCCTGGCGGACGTGGACGGCACGCCCGGAGCGGAGCTGCTGCTGGGCGCGCCCTACGCGAGCATCCCCTCGGGCACCACCTCGCTGCGCTACGGCGGCAAGGTGCTGGTGTACCCGCTGACGGGGCTGGCCCGGGGCACCGCCCTCAACAAGCCGTCCACCTTCCTGCCGGGACTGGCGAAGTCGGACGCCTTCGGGGTGGGCATCGCGCCCTGGCCACTGCCGGGGAGCGCGGGGCTGGTGGTCTTCGCGGGGCGGGCGTCCGCGGCGGACGGGCGCGCCTTCACCGGGCGCGTGGATGGCTTCGTGAAGGCGGGTGACTCGCTCGGCACGTGGGCGCGCACGAGCTACCTGGTGCCGGCCAAGGCCAGCGTGGAGCGCTTCGGCGAGGCGGTGGCGGTGTCGCGCAATGCCTCCGGTGGCGTGGTGGCGCTGGTGGGCTCGCCGGGCTTCCACGGCCCGGGCATCAACGGCGACGGCAATGACTTGTCGGCGGGCCGGGCGTGGACGTATGGCGCGGCGGGCGGCGCGGGCACGCTCGTGGCCGAGGGCACGGCCTCACCGCTGTACAACGGCCGTACCGTGGGCACGGACGTGGCCTTCACGGACTTCAACGGGGATGGGCGCCAGGACCTGGTGATGGGGGCCTCGGGCTTCACCGTCCCGAGGGCTTCCTCGAGTGCCACGGAGCTGGCGAATGCGTACGCGACGGTGAAGACGGCGTGTCTGCCCACGGGCTCCTCCGACGTGCAGGCCGGCGGCGTACTGGTGTCGCTGGGCCAGCCGGACGGCACCTTCAAGACGGCGTACCGGCTGTGGGCGCTGGGCAACATCACGGAGAACTGCATCGCCTCGGGTGGCACCTGCTCGCGCGCGGGCATCGGACGCGGGGTGGTGGGTGGCTTCGACTTCAACGGGGACGGCCTGCAGGACATCGGAGCGCTGCGCAACAGCGGCTTCGAGCTCTTCCTGGGGCGTGCGCCGGATGACACCTCGCTGACGAAGCGGACCATGGGGTGCGACCCCGTCTACTCCTCGCCCTACTTCGCGACGTCCTCCACGCTGGCGCAGACGACCTCGGCGCCCGTGGCGCTGGGGGACTTGAACGGGGATGGCTGCGCCGAGGTGGCGTGGCGCTACTCGGATGGCAGCCAGCGCTCGGGCGTGGCGGTGCTGTTCGGGTACGACGTGGGAGGCAGCCGGTGTGGCGGGCGCACCACCGCGAAGCTGGTGCGGCTGGCGGCGGACCCGGAGGTGGGGATGAACTTCCTGGGGCTGGGCCTGTCCATCGCGCGCGTGGGCCGCGTGCTGGGCAAGACAGGCCCGGACTACCTGGCGGTGAGCGCGACGAACGTGCCCTACAACGGCGTGACGCAGCCGGCGGTGCTGCTGTTCGACACGGCGAAGCTGAAGGACGCCTGGCTGGGCCCATCGGGCAAGGACGTGGTGGGCGCGCTGGAGGCCGCCGTGCAGCCCGAGGTGGTGGTGCACCGCTCGCGGGCGGTGGGCTTCGGCACGGTGCTGGCGGGCGGGGTGGACCTGACGGGTGACGGCGTGCCGGAGCTGGTGGTGAGCGCTCCGGGCGCGTCGGTGGCCTCGGATGGCGGGGGCGCGGTGTTCGTGTACGCGGGCGGGCCGGGGCTCACCGGCGCGCTCACGCCCATGCTGACGCTGACGGGGGACGTGGCGGAGCGCTCGGGCTTCGGCACCGACCTGGCGCTGGTGGCGGGGAGCGGTGGCAACCCGCCGGCACTCGTCATCGGCGCGCCGCTCAGCTACCGCACGGGCACGCAGAACGGCACGGCCTTCCTGGTTCCGCTCGGCTTCTGAGCGGGGCCCCGGTGCGCCGGGCTCAGTGCGTCATGGAGGTGGAGGGCTCGGAGATGCCTTCGAGCACGCGTCCGGCGAGCCGCTGGTCCTCCATCTCCATGGCGAGGTCCCCCAGCGAGACGATGCCGATGAGCCGCTCGCGCTCGTCCACGACGAGCAGGCGGCGCACCTGCAACTCCCGCATCTGATGGGCGACGTCCTCGACGTCTTCGTCCACGGAGCACGTCTGCACGTTGCGGGTCATCACGTCCGCGACGGAGGCCGTCCGCGGGTTGAAGCCCAGGGCCAGTCCGCGCACGACGATGTCGCGGTCGGTGAGGATGCCGACGATGCGCTCGCCCTCGACGACGGGCAGGGAGCCCACGTTGAGCAGGCGCATCATCTCGGCGGCGGCCATCAACGTCGTCTCCGGGTGGGCGGCGACGGCGTCCGGAGTCATCACGTCACGAATCTTCATGGGACGCACCTCATGGCGGGTGGAATGAATGCTTCGCAGGGGAGGGTGTGTCCGCTCCGGCGTGGCTGCCGCGTATTCCTCGCTCCGTGTTCGTGACCGGACGCCTGCCCTCCAGGCCAGTGGCTGAGGTGGGTCCACGCCTGCCCGCCCGCCCACCGGTCAGGCGACTCCTGGGGCCGGGGGCATGCGCATCCTTGAGCACATGGGGAGCGAAGCCATCGGCTGGTTCAGCTCGTTCGTGCTGGTGCTGACCATCGCCAATCAGGTCTACAAACAGTGGCGGTCGGGCACCAGCCAGGGCGTGTCCAAGTGGCTCTTCGTGGGGCAGATCACCGCCTCCACGGGCTTCACCCTCTACAGCCTGATGGTGCGCAACTGGGTCTTCGTGGTGACCAACGCCCTGATGTTGCTGAGCGCGCTGGTGGGCATTGTCATCGTGATGAAGCACCGGCGCGCGGAGCGGCGGGCCTCCCGGCGCGGCCCGGTGTCCGCGGGCTCGAGCCCCGTGAGGGCCTGAGCCGCTCTCCTCGGCCACCTCCTGGAAACACGAAGGCCCCGTGCACCTCCCGGAGGAAGGGCAGGGGGCCGTGGAACGACCGGTTCAGCTCACCGGCTGCGGAGACATCTGGCGGGTGAGCTCCTCGGGCGACTTCAGCATGGAGGGGTGGCCGCCGTGCTGGACGCGCTGCTCCTCGTCGATGGGCGCGGAGAACGTCTTGGCGATCTTGTTGTAGGTGCCGAGGATGAGGATGGTGGGGGCCCACTGGCCGACGAAGTTCGCCCAGGTCTTGCGGCCGCTGATCATCAGGAGGGCGCTGGCGGCCATGCACCCGATGGCGACTCCGAGGAAGCCGATGGAGGGAATGCGCCGCGTCTGCATCTCGACATTGGTGGTGACCGTGTCTTCGTTTTTCATGGCCGGTGCCTCCGGTGGTGAAAGTGGATGGGGCAAAGGTGCGCATGGAGGAGGGGGTGGGACCGGAGGGGTGACGCCACCCTGCCTGCTGTCCGGGCGGGCGCTGGGGCGGTGGGGTTGGCCGTGCGGGCGGGTCCGAGCAGATTGCCGGGGACTCTGAGGCGAGGGGGGGAGGACGACATGGGGCGCAAGTCCGAGGTGGAGAAGCTGCGGAGCCTGGCGCAGATGGACGTGGACGCGGTGGGGGCCTATGACGCCGCCATTGCCCGGGTGAAGGAGCCGCTGGTGCGTGAGCGGCTGAACGATTTCCGGGTGGACCACGTGCGTCACGTGCAGGACCTCAACGCGTTCATCCGCCAGCTCGGGGGCGAGCCGGTGGAGCTGCGGCCGGACCTGAAGGGCGCGGCGATGAAGGGCCTGACGGCGATGACGAGCATGATGGGGACGGAGGCGGCGCTGGTGGCGATGCTCGGCAACGAGGAGTTCACCAACCGGGCCTACGAGCTGGCGCTGAACTTCGAGTGGAGCCCGGCGGTGCGCTCGCTCATCGAGAAGAACCGGCGGGACGAGGAGCGGCACATCACCTGGGTGAAGGACGCGGTGCGCCAGCGCCCCTGGGTGGCCGACGGCGCCGAGGTCCAGGCGTAAGCGGAGCTCGAGAACCCCTCTCCCCCCTGGGAGAGGGACGGGGTGAGGGTCTACATTCGGTGTGCACCGTCCGCGTGGAGCGCGGACTCCCGAGCCCCGGAGGCCCCACCGTGAGTGACACCCTGCCCGAGCTGCGCACCACGCTGAGCGAGCTGGTCGCGCTGGACACGACGTCATCGCGTCCCAACGCGCCGCTGGTGGAGTGGGCGAGCGGGAGGCTGGAGGCGGCGGGCTTCCAGGTGGAGCGGGTGGGGTACCGGGACGGGGCGGGGGTGGAGAAGGTGAACCTCGTCGCGGTGAAGGGGGGCGGGGGCGAGGAGCGTGCGGGGCTGGCGCTGGTGGGGCACACGGACTGCGTGCCGTACGACGCTGAGTGGACGGACGCGCTGCGGCTGACGGAGCGGGACGGGAAGCTGTACGGCCGGGGGGCGTGCGACACGAAGGGCTTCATCGCCTGCGCGCTGTACGCGGCCACGCACTACACCGGGCGGCTGAAGGCGCCGTTGATGGTGCTGCTGACGGCGGACGAGGAGCTGGGCTGCGAGGGGGCCAAGCACCTGGTGGCGCTGGGCAAGGGGCGGGCGCGGCACGCCATCGTGGGCGAGCCCACGTCGCTGGTGCCGGTGCGGGCGCACAAGGGCTACTGCCTGGCGGAGGTGGAGGTGCGGGGGCGCGAGGGGCACAGCGCGTACCCGGACGCGGGGGCGTCGGCCATCTTCCGGGCGGGGCGCTTCCTGCTGAAGCTGGAGACGCTGGCGCGCACGCGGCTGCGCGAGGAGCGGGACGCGTCCTTCGAGCCGCCCTTCACCACGGTGAACGTGGGCCTCATCAGCGGGGGCAAGGCGCCCAACGTCATCTCCGGGGCGTGCCGCTTCACGGTGGAGTGGCGCCCCATCCCGCGGCAGCCGAAGGAGCGGGTGCTGGAGCTGTTGGAGTCCATCCGTCACGAGCTGGTGCGGGACGAGCCCGGCTACGAGGCGCGCATCCAACTGCTGAGGGCGGAGCCGGCGGTGGACACGCGGGCGGACGCGGAGGTGGTGCGGGTGCTGGCGGAGCTGTCCGGCAACGCGCCCATCACGGTGCCCTTCGGCACCGAGGCCCCGCAGCTCACGGAGCTGGGCGCGCAGGCGGTGGTGTTCGGCCCGGGGGACATCCGGGTGGCGCACCAGACGGGCGAGTACGTCCCCATGGAGGACCTGGTGCGCTGCGAGGCGTACCTCACCCGGGCCATCGCGCACTTCTGCGGCGCGTGAGTACTGGGAACCCCCTACTGAGCGTCACGGCGCACCGGGTCATGGGGCGGTGGGGGCTCACCGGACTTGTCTGCTTTCCCGACCTGGGTGTTACAGTCCTGTGAGGTAGGGCCGGAGACCGGTCCGCGAGGGTCGCGACGGGCCACGGGGAGGGGCCGCGACATGCAATTTGTCCCTTTCGAAGAGGGTATCGAGGTCAAGGGACAGGCGGTGAAGGCCGTCGTGGACGGCTTCAACAACTTCGCGGTGCTCGGCAGCGCCTACCTGCTGGACGAGGGCATTGGCACGCCCACTCCCAACGGGCTGGCCAACCTGGACCTGGAGGGGTGGTACTCGCAGAGATCCTGGCTGCTGTGCTTCCAGCAGATCGGCAAGCAGCTGGGGGACGGGCTGTTGACGCAGATCGGCATGGCCATCCCGCGCAACGCACGGTTCCCCGAGGGGGTCCGCGACATCTACTCGGGCTTCAAGGCCCTGGACGTGGCCTACCACCTCAACCACCGGAAGAACGGCCGCACCATGTTCGACCTGGAGACCGGGCGCATGGAGGAGGGCATCGGCCATTACGGCTACGAGCCGGTGCCGCGGCAGCGCAAGATCATCAGCCTGTGCGAGACGCCCTACCCGTGCGCGTTCGACCAAGGGGTGCTCACCGCCATGGCCCACCGCTACGAGTCCAACGCCCGCGTGGTGCACGACGAGACGAAGCCGTGCCGCAAGTGGCGGGGCGATCGCTGCACCTACGTCATCACCTGGTGAGGACGGCCTCCCAGCAGGCGGGAGTCAGGGGAGGGGGTCCGCGACGGAGCAATTCACGCCCCCCTCCCTCCCTCCGTCCCTTTCACCTGATAGCCTGAAGGCCAGTAGACAGAACGGATCCCATGGCAGCGCTCAATACCCTCGGAACCACCGGCCGCGTCCTCCTGGTGGATGACAGCCCCATCGCACTCGAAGCCATAGGCTCCCGGTTGATGGAGAGCGGGCTGGACGTGGTGATGACCACCTCGCCCCGCGAGTCCCTCGGGCTCGCGACCGAGGGCCCCCAGCCGTTCGATCTCCTCATCCTCGACGTGATGATGCCGGAGATGAATGGCCACGAGCTGACGCGCCGCCTGCGCAGCCACACGCGCACCAGCAACACGCCCATCCTCCTGCTCACCTCGCTGGACTCCACGGACGACCGGGTGAACGGCCTGGTCGCCGGGGCCGACGACTTCTTCACCAAGACGGCGCCGGACGCGGAGATGCTGGCCCGGGTGCGCTCGTTCATCTCGCTGGGGAAGATGCGCGCCCAGTTGCAGGCGCAGCACGAGGCCATGGCCCGCGTCATGCGCGAGCCGGAGGCCCCCACGCCCCCGCAGGCCCGCGTGGAGATCATCCACCACATGCCCGTGGTGAGCGAGCGGCTCGCGCGGGCCGTGCGCGGCTCGCCCCAGGGCGGCGAGTTCCAGCTCACCCAGCGCGCGCCCTCGCAGCGCATGCTGACCTCCGACGCCGACCTGCTCGTCGTCAGCTACGCCGTGGCGCTCGAGGGAGATCAGCCGCTGCTCAAGCGCTTCGGCTTCGACGAGGAGGCGCCCGCCCTGCTGGTGGTGGACGAGAGCGAGTCCACCTCGCGGCGCGTGATGGCGTTCGACGCCGGTGCCGACGACTACCTCACCCTGCAGACGCCCATGGCCGAGCTGGCCGCCCGTCTGGGCAGCGCCCTGCGCCGCCAGCGCCGCCAGCGCCAGCTGCGCACCTCGCGCGACCGCGCCATGCTGGTGGCGGTGACGGACCCGCTCACCGGGCTGTACAACCGCGCCTACTTCCACGAGGCGCTCGGCGTCGAGTTCCGCCGGGCCCAGCGCTACAAGCACCCGATGACGCTGGTGCTGCTGGACCTGGACCACTTCAAGCAGGTCAACGACAACCTCGGCCACACCGCCGGAGACCAGGCGCTGCGCGAGGTGTCGCTGCGGCTGCGCCAGACGGCGCGCTCGACGGACGTGGTGGCCCGGCACGGGGGCGAGGAGTTCGCGATGATCCTCCCCGAGACGGACCTGGAGCACGGGCTGATCGCCGCCGAGCGCTTCCGGGCCGCGGTGGACGGGGCCACGGTGCACGGGGCCCGGGGAGGCAGCCGCGCGCTGACCATCAGCGCCGGAGTGGGTTGCTACCCCGCGCACGCCACCTCCATGTCCGAGCTCATCGAGCTCACCGACCAGGCGCTCTACAGCGCCAAGCGCACGGGCCGCAACCGGGTGTGCGCGGTGTCGGTGGGCGCGGAGGCCGCCGCCCCCGCTCCAGCCCCCGGCCTCAGCCCCACCAACAGCGTGCTGGAGCGGCTGCGCCGGCTGGTGGCGGAGGACATGGAAGGGCCGCTCACGGCCACGCGCACGGCCGCCCGCATGTTGCACGACGCCTCCGCCCCCGGCGACGCGCTGCACATCCTCACCTCGCAGCTGCGCACGTCCACCGACGAGGTGCGGCTGGAGCTGCTGCGGCTGATGGACGACCTGTCCCGCGCCGTGCTCGACGCGGGCCGGGCGGCGGGAGCGCCTCGCAACGAGCAGAAGTGACGCGGCGCTCCTACAGCCCCGTGCCGGTGTAGCGCTGGAAGGGGCCGGTGATGACCACGGTGAGGCCGTCGCTCTGCATGTTGGCGAAGAGGGCGCGCCCATCCGGGGAGAAGCACACGCCGGCGAGCTCGCCGTTGGAGAGCGCGTTGCGCGCGAGGTTCCTCACCTGACCGGAGGGGGTGAGGATGCGCAGGTGCTCGCTGGGCCTGCGGGGATCGTCTCCGTCCTCGGCCATCACCACGTCGCCCCACGGGGCCACGCAGATGTTGTCCGGCATGTCGAGCAGGCTCCGGTCCTCCGCCTGGGCCAGCAGGAGCAGCGTGCCGCCCTGACTCCCCGAGGGCGTGTAGCGCCAGAGCTGCCCGCCGGACTGGGGGCCCCCGGTGGTGGCGCAGAAGTAGATGGAGCCCTCGTGGAAGAAGATGCCCTCGCCGCGGCGGAAGACAGCGGCCCCGCGCCCGGTGCCCTGCGCACGGAGCGAGTCGTCCTGGGCCTCCGGACGGGGCAGGTCCACCCAGTCCACCTGGAAGGTGTCGCCCGGCTGGACGCGCGCGTTCATGTCCCGTGAGGGCTCGGCCTCCACGCGCAGGGCCTGCAACCGGCCCCGGGACTCCGGCCCGAGCCGCTCGCCAGGGCTGTCCGGGACGAAGCGGTAGAAGCAGCCATCGCCCCGGTCCTCGGTGAGGTAGGTGATGAAGGAGGTAGGGTCCACCACGGCCGCTTCATGGTTCATCTTGCCGAGCGCGGGGATGGGGACGGCGTCCTGGACCTCGCTGGCCGCAGGGTCACACAGGAAGACGTAGCCGTGGCCGTCCTTGACGGTCTCCTCGCAGGTGAGCCAGCCCCACGGGGAGGCGCCCCCGGCGCAGTTGCGCGCGGAGCCCGTGAGCACGAGGTTGCTGGAGACGCGGGTGAAGGTGCTGGCGTCCACCACCACGCGCGTCACGCCGCCAGGACTGGCGCCCTCGGGCCGGTAGGACTGGCCCGGCACCGGCTGCCCCGTGAAGTACGGGCCCATGTCCTCCTGGCCCGCTTCCAGCTCGTGGTTGCGCATCAGCACCAGCGTGTTGCTGCCCTCGGGCCCGGCGAAGCAGCCCATGCCATCGGGCTGTCCCGGCACGCGGTAGCCGTCGCTCATCCGGCCGCCCCGGCGCTCGAGGACCTGGTAGCGGAAGCCCTCGGGCAGGTCGAGGACGCCGTCCGGATCCGGCAGCAGCCCGTTGTCGTCCTCGGGAAGGGCACAGCGGCCCAGCAGGAAGGGCAGCGCGAGGGCCGTGCTCGCTTGGAGGAAGGCGCGGCGATGGAGGCGGCGGGGGTGGCTCATGGCTGGGAGCAGAGCGAAGCCCGGAGAGCGCGTCGAGCAGCGGGCAGCCGAGCGCCTCCTCCTCGTGAGGCGCAGCGGGAGCGGGTGGCTTCCCGCTCGCCATCGCCCCTTGGGCGGATATGATTGCTGCTCAAACTAAGTTTCGGGAGAACCGGACATGAGGAAGAGGCTGTTGGCACCGCTGTGCGCCCTGGCGCTCGCCGTGGGGTGCGTGCCGCAGGGCAAGTACGACGCGGCGATGGCGAACGCGCGGACGCTCGACGAGCAGCTCCAGGAGGAGAAGGGGGCCCGGGCGGCGGCGGACGGGAAGGTGCGCCAGCTGGAGGAGCAGGTGAAGGGGCTGGAGGAGAAGGTGGCGGGGCTGGAGCGGGACAAGGAGGCGCTGGCCACGCGGCTCAACACCGCCGAGGCGCGGTTGACGGCGGGGGCCGCGGAGCGCCGGGCGTTGGAGCAGACGAACGCCGAGCTCACCGCGCTCAACGAGGAGCTGGCCCGCTCCAAGCGCAAGCTCGCTGAGGCCAAGGAGGCGCTGGAGAAGAGGAGCTCCGAGTACGAGAGCCTGGCCAAGAGCCTGGAGAAGGAGATCTCCGAGGGGAAGATCGAGCTGTCGGAGCTGCGGGGCCGGATGACGGTGAACCTGAAGGACAAGATTTTGTTCGCCTCGGGCTCGGCGCGGGTGGGCAAGGAGGGGCAGGAGGCGCTGGCGAAGATCGCCGAGGCGCTCAAGGGGGTGCAGGGGAAGATCATCCGGGTGGAGGGGCACACGGACGACGTGCCCACGGATCCAAAGGGACCGTTCCCGTCGAACTGGGAGCTGAGCCTGGCGCGGTCGATGGCGGTGGTGCGCTCGCTGCAGGACGCGGGGGTGGACCCCACGGTGCTGTCGGCCGCGGGCTATGGCCCGTATCAGCCCATCGCGCCCAATGACTCGCCGGAGAACCGCAGCCTCAACCGGCGCATCGAGATCGTCCTGGCACCCGGGGTGGGGTCGGCCACGGCCGGCCGCTGAGCCATCGGAGGAGGTCCCCTCCGGCCGCGCGCGTGAGCAACTGGTCCGACTATCGGACCAGTTGCTCGAGCTCGCGCCCGGCGGGTGGACGCCAGACTACGCGTCCGGCAGCGCGCAGGTGCCCAGGTCGCGCAGCACCTTCTTGGCCTCGGCGATGAGTGACGGGCCCCGCACCTCGGCGCCGAGCTTCACCACCAGCTTCATGTCCGGGGTGAGCCGGTAGACGCCCTTGGAGCGCTGCACCAGTCCCGCCACCTTCATCCCGTCCAGCAGCGCGTCCGCGCCCAGCGTCACCACCAGCCGGCCCGGGCCTCCCTCCAGCGCGCGCAGCCGGAGATCTCTCATGTCGATCTTCAGCAGCGTCTGCTCCGAGAGGTTGTCCACCTCGTCCGGCGCCTCGCCGAAGCGGTCCACCAGCTCCGAGCGCAGGTCCTGCACCTCGTCCGGATTGCTCGCCTGGCTGAAGCGCTTGTAGAACACCAGCCGCTGGTGCACGTCCGGCACGTAGTCGTCCGGAATGAGCGCCGGCATCGACAAGTTGATCTCCGGCTCGATCTGCATCTTGGGCGGCTCGCCCCGCACCTCGGACACCGCCTCCTCCAGCAGCTGCGCGTACAGGTCGAAGCCAATCGCCGAGATGGAGCCCGACTGCTCGGAGCCCAGCAGGTTGCCCGCCCCACGGATCTCCAGGTCGTGGCTCGCGATGGAGAAGCCCGCGCCCAGCTCGGTGAAGCGCTGCAGCACCTCCAGGCGCCGCTGCGCGTCCTTCGTCACCACGCGCCGCGTCGGCACCAGCAGGTACGCATACGCGCGCTCCTTCGAGCGGCCCACGCGCCCTCGCAACTGGTAGAGCTGCGCCAGGCCGAAAGTGTCCGCCCGGTTGACGATCATCGTGTTGGCGCTCGAGATGTCGATGCCGCTCTCGATGATGCTGGTGCACAGCAGCACCTGGTGCTTCTTCTCGGTGAACTCCAGCATCGCCTTCTCGAGCTGGCCCTCGCCCATCTGCCCGTGCGCCACACCGACGGCGACATTCGGCAGCAGCCGCTTGAGCATCTCCTCCATCGAGGGCAGCGACTCCACCCGGTTGTGCACGAAGAAGACCTGGCCACCGCGGGCGATCTCCCGCTCGATGGCCTCCTTGATGGTCTGCTCGTCGAACTTCAGCACGAAGGTGCGGATGGAGCGCCGGTCCTGCGGCGGCGTGGCGATGATGCTCATCTCACGCACGCCCGACATGGCCATGTGCAGCGTGCGGGGAATCGGTGTCGCCGACAGCGTCAGCACGTCCACCAGCGCGCGCAGCTTCTTGATCTGCTCCTTGTGCTTCACCCCGAAGCGCTGCTCCTCGTCCACCACGAGCAGCCCCAGGTCCTTGAAGGCCACGTCCCCACCCAGCAGCTTGTGCGTGCCGATGAGGATGTCCACCTTGCCTTCCTTGGCCCGCTTGAGGATCTCCCGCACCTCGGCGGGCTTCTTCATCCCGGAGATGACGTCCACCGTGACCGGGTAGTCCTTGAAGCGCTTCTTGAACGACAGGTAGTGCTGCTGGGCCAGCACCGTGGTGGGCACCAGCACCGCCACCTGCTTGCGGTCCAGCGTGGCCTTGAAGGCGGCGCGCATCGCCACCTCCGTCTTGCCGTAGCCCACGTCTCCGCAGACGAGCCGGTCCATCGGCTCGGACTTCTGCATGTCGCCGAGCACGTCCTCGATGGCCTTGGCCTGGTCCGGCGTCTCCTCGAACTCGAAGTCCGCCTCGAACTGGGCGAAGTACCGGTCCGGCGCGCTGAAGGCGTGGCCCGGGTGTGCCCGGCGTGCCGCCGCGATGGTGAGCAGGTCCGCCGCCATCTTCAGCAGCTGCTCCTTCACCCGCTTCTTCGTCTTCTCCCAGGACGTCGTCCCCAGCTTGTCCAGCGTCACCTTGGTGGGGTCTCCACCGGTGAACTTCTGGATGAGCCGCATGCGGCTCACCGGGAGGTAGATCTTGTCCTTGCCCGCGTACTCCAGGACGAGGAAGTCCCCCGGCACCCCGTTCACCTGCATCTTCGTCAGGCCCGCGTAGCGGCCCAGTCCGAAGTCGGTGTGGACGATGATGTCGCCTTCCTTCAGGTCCTTGAAGCCCGAGGCGAAGGCATCCAGGCTCTTCGAGCGCCGCACCCGCCGCCGCGCCCGCGCTCCAAATATCTCCTCGTCCGACAGCACCGCGATGCCGCCCGTGCCGTCCACGAAGCCGTGGCTCACCTCGCCCGTGAAGAGGTGGGCGAAGACGGAGGGCTCGAAGAGCGTGGCGGCGTCCTCGAGCGGCCCGGTGTGGACGCGCACCATCACGTTGCGGTCCAACAGCAGGCGCTTGAGCCGGTCCGCCTGGCTCAGCGTGCCGCAGGCCACGGCACAGGCAATCCGCGTGTCGCGCCAGCGCTGGAGCCGCTCGACGAGCGGGGTGAGCGCGCCCTCCTCACCGTGGTGGGCGAGGATGGCCTCGCGCACGTCCTGCGTCGTGCCGAAGGGGAAGAGCACCGGCGAGGCCTCGCTCTGGGTGAGCGACAGGCCCCCGCCCTCCATCACCCGGAAGGCCCCGAGCCGCTGCTCCGCCTGCTCGCGCGTGAGGAAGTGCGCCTCCGGAGGGTAGGTGAGCTCCTGCTCCGCATCGGCCGCCGCGGCCGAGCGCTGCACCTCGGTCCACAGGTCCTCGGCGATGCGCTCGAGGCCCATGGGGTCATCCAGGTAGAAGAATGGCTCCGCGTGCCACAGGTGCAGGTAGTCGAAGATGGTGCCCAGGCCTCCCTCGAAGAAGCCGGGCAGCAGGCCCTCCAGGCCGAAGCCGGGCAGGCCCTCGCGGATGGCATCCAGCCGCTCGCGCAGCTTCGTGGTGGGCAGGTTGATGCGGTCCGCCACCTCGCGGGCGGCGGCCTCGGCGCGCACGCGCGTCTGCTCGGAGAAGATGACCTCGCGCGCCGGCAGGAGGATGATCTCCTTGAGCGAGTCCACCGTGCGCTGCGTCTCCGGATCGAAGGCGCGGATGGACTCGATGGTGTCGCCGAAGAACTCGATGCGGACGGGCTTCTCGTAGAGCGGGCTGAAGACGTCGATGAGGCCGCCGCGCACGGAGAAGGTGCCCAGGTCCTCGACGAGCGGGCTGCTCTGGTAGCCCATGTTGGCGAGCTTCCGGGCGAGCTCGTCCCGGTCGAAGTCCTGGCCCACCTGGATGCGCTCGGACAGCTCCTTCATCACCGTGGGCGGCAGCACCCGGCGCAGCAGGCCGCGCATCGAGAGCACAATCGCGGGGAAGCGCGTGCCCTGGCTGAGGTGGAAGAGGGCGCCGAGCCGGTCCGCGACGGTGTCGGCGTCCGGGGACAGCTCGTCGAAGGGGAGCACCTCGTCGGCCGGCAGGCGCAGGACGTGGGGCTCGAAGGGGGTGCCCTTGCCGCCGAGGAAGAAGGCGAGATCTCCGGCGAGGGCATCCGCGGCCTCCTCGTCCGTGGCGATGCAGACGAGGGGCGCCTTGAGGGTTCGCGACAGCCGGGCGAGCGCGTAGCCCCGAGCGGCTCCCTGGAGGCCTTGCGTGCGGACGCGCTGTCCCGGGCGGAGCAGCTCCAGCACACGGGCGAAGGGGTCCCCTGCCATTGAAGGCGCACCAAGCGCCTCCACACCGAGCTTCTGGGTAAAAGGAGTTTCCATCCGAGGGGCGACCTGGAGCGCCCCCCCGGTAATTAGGAGCCGGGCCCGTGTAGGTCAACGGAAGAGCGAGGGGGCCAGTTGGCGACAGGCACTCCGGCTCCCGGGCCTACAGCCCCCTACTCAGCCGAGGGCCCGGACGTCCTCGTCGTCATCGTCCTCGTCCTCATCGTCGCCGTCATCGCCGCCGCCTTTTCCATCTCCGTCGAGAAGGGCGGACGGAGAGCGCCAAGCCTCGGAGCCGGAAGCGGCCGGAAGCGGTGCGCCAGCGAGCCGGGCGAGAGCAAGCAGGGAGACGAGGGCGAGGGTGAGGATGTGCATGGGGGGAATGCCTCCTGTCATGGGGGACGACACGCCCGACAGGGATATTCACCCCCGTCCCGGGAGGGAATCAGCCCTTCTTGAAACCGCGGATGTAGCCGACAAGGGCGTCGATCTGCTGCGGGGTCAGCTTCTCCTTGTAGGGCTTCATCTTCTTGTTGCGCGGGGAGCCCTCGGAGATGGCCTCGCGGATGTCGGCATCGGTCTGGGCCTGCTGCCAGGCCGGCTGGGACATGTCGACGATGGCCTCCTTCTTCCCCATCTGGGTCTGCGCGCGGCCATCCGGCCCGTGGCAGGACTTGCACTTGGCCGTCCAGACCTCGGCGACGGTGTCCTCGGCATGGGCGGCGGTGGCCAGGGAGAGGGAGAGCAGCAGGGCGAGACGGGTCTTCATGGTTGAGGAGCCTCCAGGCGTCGTGGCACTCGTTTGGGGCAGCAATGGGGTGCTGGTAGTTTGCGCGGGATTGAAGAAGCGCGTCCATCTCCCAGCACTCACGAGCTTGCGCGGTGTCGCCGCCGTCTGGGTGGTCCTCTACCACTTCCAGGACGTCTTGCGCGCGGCCGGAGGGCTGCCCGCTCCCCTGGCGCGCCTGGTGGGACACGGGCACTACGCCGTCGATCTCTTCTTCCTGCTCAGCGGCTACGTCATCGCCTACAACTACCTGGACGTGCCCAGGCCGCTCGAGCGCCGGACGTGCTTCCGCTTCCTGTTCATGCGCCTGGCCCGCATCTACCCCGCGCACCTGGTGGGCCTGCTCGCGGTGGTGCCCATGGTGATGGCCGCCCGGCTCATGGGCATGGGGCTGACGGACGAGGGGTACGGGCTCGCGACCTTCCTGCAGCACCTCACGCTCACCCAGGCGTGGGTCCCCTTCATGAAGCTGAGCTGGAACTACCCGGCCTGGTCGGTCAGCGCGGAGTGGTTCGCCTACCTCTCCTTCCCCGTGCTGGCGGTGGGCCTGCGCCGGGTGCGGGGCGTGGCGGGCAATGTCCTGCTGCTGGTGGGCTGCGCGGGGCTGCTCTCGCTCGGGGGCTTCGTGCCGCAGACGGCGCCCTTCCGGGAGCTGCTGCGCGTGATGCTGGCGTTCCCGGTGGGCATGGCCCTCTTCCACGTGTCGCGCACGCTGCGCCCCGCGCCGTGGCTGCCGCGCTGGGTGGCGTTGGCCTCGTCCGCGGGCCTGCTGGTGGCGCTGATGGCCGAGGGCACCCCGCACCGGCTCTTCTTCCTCCTCTTCACCGTGCTCCTCTGGGCGCTGGCGGAGCTGCGGCCCGGAGAGCTGTCCGCGTTCTGCGCGCGGCCGCTCGTGTGGCTGGGCGAGGTCTCCTACTCGCTCTACATCTGCCATGCCCTGGTGCAGAAGGTGCTCAACGAGCTGCTCCCCGCCCGCGCCCTGGAGGCCCTGCCGCTTCCCCAGCGGGTGTTGGGGCTCGGCCTCTACGGGGTGCTGCTGCTGGGCTCGGCCTACGGGCTGTGGCGCCTCGTGGAGGAGCCGTCCCGGCGCTTCTTGAAGCGGCTGCTCGACCGGACGGCGCCGGACGCGCGCGCTGGGACGGCCCCCTCGCTGCCGGGGGCCTAGAAGCCCAGGGTCCGGCCAGGCGGCACGAGCCAGACCTTCTCGAGGAAGCGCACCGCGCCCTGGTCCGCGTCGTGGTGCTTCACCGTCGCGGCCTGCACGCCGAACAGCAGCGCGAGCGTCGCGAGTCCCGCGAGCAGGGGCATGGCGCCGGGCCGGCCCGTGCCGCTCAGCCCCAGCCGCGCGAAGACCCAGACGGCCATGCCGAGCAGCAGGGCCAGCAGCAGCAATCCGGCCTCTGGATTGGGGAGGCCGAGGACGTTGAGCGCGCTCGGAGGTTGATAGCCCGCCCTCAACAGCGGCACGGCCAGTCCGAGGACCACGTTGGACACGTCATCGGGCACGTAGTTGACGAAGGTGGCGAGGCCCGTGAACACGATGGACGCGGTGCACAGCGCCGCGGCCGCGCCCGCGAGTGCCCAGCGGCCCGAGGCCCGCAGCCGCTCCAGCAGGAGGCCCGCGGGCAGCAGCAGGAAGGGCACCAGTCCCGTCAGGTGGCGCGGGCCCGTGGTCCAGCCCCACGAGTCATACGAGAACGAGGACGTGAAGTACGTGTACCCGGCGAGCAGCGCCACCACGAGCCACAGGTGCGCCCGCATCTCCCGGCTGGCGCGGGCCTCGCGCCGCAGCACCACCACTCCCGGCAGCGCGAGCAGCAGGAAGGGCGACAGGGTGAACAGCCCGCGCAGCGGCGAGAAGAAGGACAGGGCGAAGGCGCGTGGATCCGGGAAGCGGATGCCCAGGAAACCCCCCAGGTGCCACGGCTGGTAGGCCGCGTCGTTGAGGTGCTTGTACCCGCTCTCCAGCGGGTGTCCGAAGGCCGCCTGGTGGTAGAGCATCAGCCCCACCACGAAGGGCAGTGCCCCCAGGATGGCGAGTCCGGCGCCCCGGCCCAGGCGCACCCACCGCGCGCGCGCCGGCTCCTCGCGCCACAGCACCGTCAGTACCGCGTACAGCAGCAGTCCCAGCACCCCCAGCGCGCCGGTGTACTCGGCGGCCACCGTGGCGCCCGCGCAGGCCCCGGCCACGAGGTAGCCCCGCTCGCGCCACTCACCGCGCGCCAGCCGCCACAGCGCGTAGAAGCCGCCGAAGAGCAGCACCGCCGTCGTCTGGTGGCTCATGAAGAGCAGCGAGTAGCTGAACGCCAGCGAGCCCAGCCCGTACGTCACCGTCACCGCGTCCGCCACCGCCGCGGACACGTACGCCCCGAGGAAGCGGCGGATCAGCCACAGCATCCCCAGCGTGGGCAGCACCGTGAGGAACAGCCGGCTGAAGAAGACGAGTGGCACCTCGCGCACCGCGTACAGGAAGCCGCCGCTCCACCCGCGCAGCACCGCGTACACCGGTACCGCGGCGAAGGAGAGCAGCGGTGCCTTGGACGGGTAGTACTTCCCATCCTTCACCGACAGGTCGCCGACGTAACCGAAGTCCTCGAGCGCCTGGTTGATGTCCAGCGTCCCGTACTCCACCAGCGCCCGCGTCTGCCACAACCGGCACAGCTCATTGGGTGAGCGCAGGCCCGGGTGGTACGGGAACAGCAACACGTACAGCGCCACGAGCACCGCGTACGCCGCGCGCGAGCCGGGCAGGGCACTCACAGCGCGTCGCTGCCCCGTTCCCCCGTGCGGATGCGCACAGCCTCGTCCACCGGCAGGACGAAGATCTTCCCGTCCCCAATCTTCCCCTCGGTGCCCGAGCGCGCCGCGCGCACGATGGCGTCCACCACGCGCGTCACCATGTCGTCGTCCACCACCACCTCCACCTTCACCTTGGGCAGGAAGTCCACCACGTACTCGGCGCCCTTGTAGAGCTCCGTGTGGCCCTTCTGCCGACCGAAGCCCTTCACCTCCACCGCGGTCAGCCCGTGCACGCCCACCTCGTGGAGGGCGTCCTTCACGTCGTCCAGCTTGAACGGCTTGATGATGGCTTCGATCTTCTTCACCTGGCACCTCCGGTGGCGCGCGCCACCGCGAAGAGGCTCATTCCCACCGGCAGCTTCACCTGACTCTCGGCCTTCGCCAAGAAGGGGGCGATCCGGTCATACACCTTGAGCTGCAGCTTCGGCACCGAGCGGCGGCGCATCACCCGGCTGTTCATGAACCAGCCCGGAATCCCCATCAGGTTCATCCACTCGAGCGTCTCCACCTCGAAGCCGTTGCCCTCCAGCACCTGGCGCAGGGCCTCCGGCGTGTAGCGCCTGTGGTGCCCCACCGCCTCGTCGATGGAGCCGAAGAGCTGCGGCAGCGCCGGCACCAGCACCACCACCTTGCCGCCCACGGGCAGGATCTGCCGGAAGCGGCGCACCGCCGAGGCGTCGTCCGGAATGTGCTCCAGCACGTTGGAGAGCACGATGGTGTCCAGCCGCTCGGCCTTGAGGGACTCCCAGTCCGCCAGCGCCACGTCCGACAGGTACGGCCGCACGTGCGGCTTGCCCCGGAACTTGTTCTTCAGCCGGTCCACGTAGAAGCGGTCCACCTCGAGCGCGATGAGCAGCTCCAGCCCCGGCTCCAGCTTCTCGGTGATGGTGCCGATGCCCGCGCCGATCTCCAGCACGCGCCGGCCCAGGTGCTCGCTGAAGCGCTGGCCCAGCCACGCGTTGTAGTTGCTGGCGCCGTCCATGCGCTCCAGCGTGGTGTAGCCCTCGTGCTGGTTGTCCGCGTCGTTCTGCACCGTGGCGTAGCGCATCAGCGTGCGCAGCCGCGCCAGCTGCGCGCCCAGCGGCCGGCGTGGCGCCGCGTCCAGCGTCACCGGCACCTCGGCCAGCCGGTAGAGCTGCGCCGACAGCTTCACGACGATCTCCGCGTCCACGGAGTCATCCTCGCTGGTGAGCGACACGGACTTGAGCGCCTCGGTACGGAAGGCGCGCTGGCCGCAGAGCGGATCCTCCAGCGACACGTCGGTGACGAAGCGGGTGACATGGCCCAGGGCCCGGTCCGCCAGCTGCTCCGCGCCCAGCTTCGGCACCCGGCGGCTGCCGAACACCGCATCCGCCGCGTCCTCGCGGATGGGGCGGCACAGCGCCTCGCAGGCCTCCAGCGAGTAGGCCGCATCCGCGTCCTGCAGTACGGTGATGTCACCCGTCACCCGGCTGAGCGCCGCCCGGATGGCCGCTCCCTTTCCGGACAGGCCGGAGAGGACATGCACGTTGGGCAGGGTGGGCGCGTCCAGCGGCCCGTCTCCGGCGAGGATGACCTCGGTGCCCCGTGCGGCGAGCACGTGGGCGAAGCGGGAGGCGTCCCCGGCGGACGCGGGCGTGAAGGGGATGACGAACGAGAGGGACTGGCTCACGGCCGGGTGACTACCACAGGGCGGACGCGGGTGCTCGTGCTCGTAGGTGTGCACACTGCGTGGCAGGAGGGCTTGCGAGCGAGGCGGCGAAGATTGACCCCCCCGTCCTCCCGGGGCAGTCTGGCCCGTCGTGGAAGAGACTCCGAACGAAGCCCCCGAGGCGCCCGAGCCGTCGCTGGACGTGATGCAGTACGTCCGCGCGCTCTGGCGGCGCAAGTGGCTCATCCTCGGCGTGACGGCCGTGATGACGCTGGTGGGCCTGTTCCACACGCTGCGCCAGCCGAAAATCTACGCGGCCAGCACCTCGCTCATCATCGACGTCGCCGCGCCCCGGGTGCTCGACACCGATGTGAAGGAGGTGATGGGCGACGAGCGCGGCAACTACTGGGCGAACAAGGAGTACTACCAGACGCAGAGCGAGGTCATCACCTCGCGCGCGGTGGCCTCGCGGGTGGTGGACCGGCTGGGCCTGCGCACCGACGCGGCCTTCCTCGGGCTGGCGGGCATCCAGGACGAGGAGGCGCGCAAGAAGGCCATGGCCACCGCGGACCCGGTGTCCCTGGTGCGCTCGCGCATCACCGTCATCCCCTCGTCCAACTCGCGCGTGGTGCGCATCGCCGTGGAGGACCTGGACCCCAAGCGCGCGGCGCTGCTGGCCAACGAGGTGGCCGAGGCCTACATCGCGGAGAACCTCGCCCTCCGGCTGAAGACGACCGAGGGCGCCAGCGTCTGGCTCGAGGAGCGCATGGGCGAGCTGGGCTCGCGCGCCAGCACCAGCGAGCTGGACCTCTACAAGTTCAAGCGCAGCGCGGACGTGCTCTCGCTGTCCGTCAATGGCAAGGACGGGCAGCAGCAGCCGAGCACCGCCAAGCTGGCGTACGACCGGTACATGGAAGAGCTCATCGCCGTGCGCACGCGGATGGCGGCGGTGCAGGCGCGGGTGGATGCGATGTACCAGCTGCGCAAGCACGCGAGCCCCGAAGCCGAGCACTGGGCCGAGGGCCTCCCGGAGGCCAGCGAGGGCGCCCTGCGCGACCTGCGCGCCAAGGTGCTGGAGCAGCGCACCGCCTGTGTGGAGCTGTCCGAGCGCTACCTGCCGGAGCACCCGAAGATGCAGGAGTGCCAGGGGAAGCTGACGGTGATGCAGCAGGAGCTGCGGCGCGGGCTGGAGAACCTGGTGCGCAGCGCGGAGACGGCGCTGGCGGCCGTGAAGGCCAACGAGCGCACGCTGCTCGAGCGGGTGGAGCAGGCCAAGGCCGAGGCCTTCGCGCTGACGGAGAAGGAGATCGCCTACCAGAAGCTGCGGCGCGAGGCGGAGAACGACCAGCGGCTGTACGAGATGGTCCTCAAGCGCTTCAAGGAGCTGGAGCTGTCGGGCCAGCTGCGCACCAGCAACGTGCGCGTGCTGGACGCGGCGCTGCCCAACCCGGCGCCGGTGCGGCCCAACACCCGCAGCGCGGTGATGCTCTT
Source organism: Archangium gephyra (assembly GCF_042230915.1). GTDB lineage: Bacteria > Myxococcota > Myxococcia > Myxococcales > Myxococcaceae > Archangium > Archangium gephyra_B. Next base: position 1,866,723 of record NZ_CP102578.1, read on the forward strand.
CTTCCTGCTGGGCCTGATGGGCGGCGTGGCCGTGGTGCTGGGCCTGGAACTGCTCGACGCGAGCGTGGCCAACCGCGCGGACGTGGAGGAGCGGCTGGGGCTGGCCTTCATCGGCGCCATGCCGCCGCTGAAGCCCGAGGACGGAGGACCGGCGGACCTGTTCATCCACCGCCACCCGCGCTCGCCGGCGGCGGAGATGTGCCGGGCCATCCGCACCAACCTGCTCTTCATGTCGCCGGACAAGCCCTTCCGCACGGTGGTGGTGAGCTCGGCCGGGCCCGCCGAGGGCAAGTCCACCGTCGTCATCAACCTGGGCATGGTGATGGCGCAGACGGGCACCCGGGTGCTGCTGATGGACACGGACATGCGCCGGCCGCGCCTGCACAAGGCCTTCGGCGTGCCCGACGACGTGGGTGTCAGCTCGCTGGTGGTGGGCGAGGGCTCCCTGGAGGGTGCCATCAAGTCCACGGACGTGCCCAACCTCTTCGTGCTGCCCTGCGGGCCGCTGCCGCCCAACCCCGCCGAGCTGCTCCACACGCGCGCCTTCTCCGAGCTGCTCGGCAAGCTGCGCGAGCGCTTCGACTGCGTCCTGCTCGACAGCCCGCCGTTGGGGCCCGTCTCCGACGCGCTCGTCCTCTCCAAGCAGACCGACGGCATCCTGCTGGTGCTCAAGGCGGGTACCACCCAGCGCGAGCAGGCCAGGCGCGCCATCCGCTCGCTGCGCGACGTGAAGGCCCGCGTCATCGGCGCCCTGCTCAACCACGTGGACCTCAAGGGCGGCAAGTACGGGGCGGAGAACTACGGCTACAACTACCGTGGCTACGGCAACGAGCGCGACGAGCAGCGCCGCGCCTCCTGAGGACGCTCCGGCGATGAAGGTCCTCCAACTGGGCAAGTACTACGCCCCCTACCGGGGCGGCATGGAGACGCACCTGTCGGGCCTGTGCGAGGAGCTCAAGGGCCGCGTGCAGCTGGAGGTGCTCGTCTCCAACACGGCCCCGCGCACCGTGCACGAGGTGGTGAAGGGCGTGCCCGTCACCCGCTGCGCCGAGCTGGTGAAGGTGGCCTCCACCTCGCTCAACCCCACGCTGCCGCTGGAGCTGTCGCGGCGCCGGTACGAGCTGCTGCACATGCACTTCCCGCACCCCATGGCGGTGATGGGGTACCTGGGCAGCGTGCGGCCCCGGCGGCACGGGCTCGTCATCACCTACCACAGCGACGTGGTGCGCCAGAAACGGCTGCTGAAGGTGTACGGGCCCTTCATGCAGCGGGCGCTGGCGCGCGCGGATGCCATCCTGGTGGGCTCGCCCAACTACGTGGAGTCATCCGAGGCGCTGCGGCCTCACCGGGACCGGTGCCACGTGGTGCCCTTTGGCATCGACGTGTCGCGCTTCGTCCGCACGCCCGCGCGCGAGGCGGCGGCCGCGGCCGTGAGGGCCCGGTACGGTGGCGCCCCGCTGCTCATGGGGGTGGGGCGGCTCGTCTATTACAAGGGTTTCGACCACGCCATCCGCGCGCTGCGCGAGGTGGAGGACGCGCACCTGCTGCTGGTGGGCGACGGGCCGCTGCGCGCGGAGCTGGAGGCGCTGGCCCGCGCGTGCGGGGTGGCCGGGCGCGTCCACTTCCTCGGCAACCTGGGGGACGAGGAGCTGCTCGCGCTCTACTTCGCGTGTGACGCCTACGTGCTGTCCTCCGTCACCCGCGCCGAAGCCTTCGCGCTGGTGCAGTTGGAGGCCCTGGCGTGCGGGCTGCCCGTCATCAACACCGCGCTGGACTCGGGGGTGCCCTTCGTCAGCCGCCACGAGGAGAGTGGCCTCACGGTGCCGCCGGGGGATGAAGCGGCGCTGGCCACGGCCATGCGGCGCATGCTGGCGCACCCGGAGCAGCGCAGGGCCTGGGGCGAGGCGGGCCGCGCGCGCGTGCTGGCCGAGTTCACCCAGGCGCGCATGGGCGAGCGGGTGCTCGCCGTGTACCGGGAGGTCATGGCCGCGAGAGGGGTGGGGGGATGATCGGCCTCATCCTGACGCTCGCGGCCATCGCCGGGACGATGCAGGCCACGCGGCGCGGCCTGGGCCACGGGCTGGGCGCGCTGCTGCTGGTTGGCTACTTCTACGGCATCGTCCGGGCGCGCTTCGCGGACGGCCTGTCCCACTTCATGTTCGACGGCGCCGTGGCGGGCCTCTACCTGGCCATCCTCACGGGCCGGAAGCGCCAGATGCGTTTGGGCCATGACGGCCAGGTGCTGCGGCTCTGGGTTCGCGTGCTGATGGTGTGGCCGTTGTGCACCATGCTGCTCTCGCCCTTCTTCGACGCGCAGCACTTCTTCATCCAGCTGGTGGGCCTGCGCGTGGCCATCCTGCTGCTGCCGTTGATGGCCATCGGCGCGCGGATGACCAATGAGGAGCTGGACTCGCTGGGGACCTGGGTGCTGTGGCTCAACGCCGTGGCCTTCCTCTTCGCCCTGGCGCAGCTGGTCATCGGCGTGGAGCCGTTCTTCCCGCGCAACGCCGTCACCATCATCCTCTACATGTCCAACGACGTGGGAGCGGAGCGAGCGCTGCGCATCCCGGCCATCTTCAACACCGCGCACGCGTATGGCGGGACGATGCTGGTGTCCCTGCCGCTGCTGGTGCGCCGTTGGCAGCGGCTCGCCTCCACCCGAAGCCGGGTGCTGACCGGGGCGGTGCTGGTGGCCAGCGCCCTGGGCATCTTCATCAGCGCGACGCGCAGCCCGGTGGTCCAGCTCCTCGTCATCCTCCTGCTGGTGGTGTTCGTCACCGGGCTGTCGCTGAAGGTGCTGGGAGGCGTGGTGGGGCTGGTGGGCACGGTGGGCGTGGTCGTCTTCCAGAACCCGCGCTTCCAGCGCTTCCTCACGCTGGAGAGCACGGACTATGTCGCGGAGCGGGTGTCCTGGAGCGTGAACTCCAGCCTGCTGGACGTCATCACCCAGTACCCGCTGGGCAACGGGCTGGGCAGCGCCGCGGGCACGAGCATTCCCTTCTTCCTGTCGCACCTGGCCCGGCCCCAGCACGGCCTGGAGAACGAGTTCGCCCGCATCGCCATGGAGCAGGGCTTCATCGGCCTGGTGTTGTGGTTGTTCTTCCTCGGCTGGCTCTTCACCCGGTTGCCGCCGCGCCGCCGGGGAGGGGCGCTGGTGGGGGAGCGGATGATGTGGGCTACCATCCTGACGGTCTGGGCCACCGCCTTCATGGGCACGGGCACGCTCTCCTCCATTCCCGGCACCGCCTTCGTGCTGCTGTGGATGGGCATCATCGTCGGGACGCGCCGGCCCGCGCCCGTCCCGCAGCGCCGGCCGGTGGTGCCCAAGGCCTCCGCGCCTCAGGCGCCCGTCACGGCACCGGCGCCCGCGGGGCTCTCGGAAGGGCGCGCATGAGCCCTCGCAGGCGCGTGGCCTTCGTGGTGAATGGCACGCCGGGCAGCCCCATGAGCACCCGCGCCGAGGCCTTCGCGCGCGCGTTGACGGCGGACTTGGACGGCGTGCTGCTCCACCGCCACCCCCGGAAGTTGCGGGCCATCGCCGAGCTGGTGTCCGGGTTGCGCGCCCTGCGGCCCGACGCCGTGTACGTGCTCGACCTGGGGTACTCGGGCGTCGCCGCGGCGGCGCTGTATGGCGCGCTGGGGCGGGTGCTCGGGCGCTGCCCTCGTGTCGTGGACACCGGGGACGCCATCGCGGCCCTCGCGCGCTCGGTGGGAGGCAGGGGCCGGGTGGGGGAGCTGCTCACCGAGGGCCTCGAGCAGTTCGGTCTGCGCACCGCCGACGCCATCGTGGTGCGGGGCACGTTCCATCAGCGGCTGCTGGCGGAGCAGGGCCTCGCGAGCACCGTCATCCAGGACGGTGTGCACGTGGAGGAGTTCCTGCCCCGTCCCGCCGCGGAGCTGCGCCGCAAGCTGGGACTGGAGGGTGTGCTGACGGTCGGCATCCTCGGCTCCTCCATCTGGAGCGAGCGGCTCCAGGTGGCCGTGGGGTGGGAACTGGTCGAGCTGATGCGCCTGTTGAAGGGACGGCCCGTGAAGGGCGTGCTCATCGGTGACGGCAGCGGGGTGCCCCACCTGCGCGAGCGGTGCCGGCGCTACGGCATCGAGGAGCAGGTGCGCTTCATCGACCGCGTGCCCTACGCGTCCGTGCCCGAGTACCTCGGCGCGCTCGACGTGGTGCTGTCGACGCAGAGCAACGACATCGTGGGCCGGGTGCGCACCACCGGGAAGCTGCCCCTCTACATGGCCAACGGGCGCTTCATCCTCGCCACCGACGTGGGCGAGGCCTCGCTGGTGCTGCCCGGGGAGATGCGTGTGCCCTATGAGGGCGTCGTGGATTCCACCTACCCATCCCGTCTGGCCGAGCGCGTGGAGGGACTACTCGCCCGGCCCGAGCGGCTGCGCGCGGGTGCGGCCCTGGTGGGCGTGGCCCGTGAGAAGTTTGACTACACCGTGCTGGCCGCGCGCGTCCGTGAAGTGCTCGAGCGCGTCATGCGCTCCCGATGACGGCGCCAACGGCTCTCACGCCGCGTGTGGCCTCGGAACACTCCGCGCGGGCCAATCCCTCTCATTTGACAGGAATCTGTCCACTTCTATAGGTTGCGCGCTCCTTTCTGAAAGGAATTTTCGTGCGACTCTGGAAGCTCAGCGCGGCTGTCCTCGCGCTCTTCGTTGTGGCTTGTGGTGGGGAAACCGTCACGGTGGATCAGCAGGAGGCGGGCTCGCTGCAGCTGCCGCTGGTCTCGACGGACTCGGACGGCAAGGTCTACCGGCTGATGGGCGCGACGTTCAACATCACCGGGACGCAGACGGTCACCGTCACGGACACGGCGGCGGACACGGTGACGACGCCGCTGCTGACCGGCTCCTACACCATCGAGCTCGCTCCCGGCTGGACGATGGAGCGCGTGGATGCGCCCGGAACGCCCGTGCCGGCCACGCTGCTGTCGCCCAACCCCCTGCCGTTCTTCGTGAAGAAGGGTGAGATCACCCAGGTTCGCTTCCAGTTCAAGCTGCCCGGCGAGGGCACCGCGGACGTGGGCATCGAGGTGGACAGCGGCGGCTGGTTCGCCGGGAGCGTCCGGTTCGAGATCCTCGATGGCTCCACGCCGAACCCCTACGCCGAGCTGGTGGGCAAGACCGTTCCCTTCCTGATCAGCTTCAAGTCGTTCACGTCCAGCCGGGAGAGCTGGGGCTCGACGCTGGTGCACACCGGCCCCGTCACCGTCCAGTTCGGCGGGGCTCCTTCCGCGCAGCTGGCGCGCGTCGCCGCGGCCTTCAAGGACTCGGAGCTGTTCCTGTCCCTGAAGGTGGCCGGCTCGGGGGGGTCCATGGTCGAGTTCACCAACGCGCAGCTCTGGAGCCCCCGCGAAGGCATCTCGTTCGATGTCTACCCGGGCTCCGCGCCCTTCGTGGGGGTGGTGGATCGCGATGGCTTCCCCGTCTTCCGGCCCTTCTCGGCCGAGGCCCCCGCGCGCCTGTACGAGCCCTATGCCGGGTACGGCGTGGGTGGCATGTCGACCGTGAACGCCTCGCCGTGAGCTTTTCCGGCGGTGCTCGTCCTCGCGCCGCCGTGTCGTCGCTGTAGGCCCGCGGTGTCCTCCGGACGCAGTCAGCGAAGGGGGGACGCCGCGAGCCGTTCGTACAGCCGGAAGTAGGCCGCGGCCATCTCGGCCCAGCCGTGCTCCCGGGCCACCTCGCGCGCTTCGAGCCCCATGCGCTCGCGCAGCGAGGCATTCTCCACCAGCGAGCGCATCGCCCGGGCCAGCGCGGCGGCATCCTCCGCGTCCGGCAGGACGATTCCGCACTTGGGAGTCACGAGGCTCGCGGCGCCCACCGAGCGCGCCGTCACCACCGGGACGCCCGAGGCCAGCGCCTCCAGCACCACCAGCGCGAACGTCTCGTAGCGCGAGGGGAAGACGAACAGGTCGCTCGCGCGCAGCAGCCGGGCCACGTCGTCGCGGAAGCCGAGGAAGCTCACCCGGTTTGCCACTCCCAGCCGCTCGGCCAGGGCGGGGAAGGGCGAGCCGCGCACGTCTCCCACCACGGCCAGGTGCAGCCCCGGCACCTCGCGCAGCGCGGCCAGCACCGTGTCCAGGTTCTTGCGGCCCGTGCGGATGCCTCCGACGAAGAGGGCCAGGGGCTTGTCCTCGGGCAGGCCCCACGCCGCGCGCGGCTCCCTCCCTGGGTGGAACTCCTCCAGGTCCACGCCATTGGGCACCGTCACCACGTGCTCAGGGGAGAGGCCCGTGGCGAGCAGGTCCTCGCGCACCGCCTCGGACACCGCGGCGACGAGCCGGGCCTGGCGGTAGGCCCGCTGCTCCCAGCGCGCGTTGGCCGCCGTGTAGAGCCACTGGTAGGTGGACCGCAGGCGGCCCGTTATTTCGGAGGCGCGCACGCTGGAGCGCAGCCACGCCGCGTGGACGAAGTGCGAGGTGTTGAGGTGGTGCGGCTCGTCGAGCACGTAGCCGTTGGCGTGGAGGATGTCGGCCTCGCCGCGCACGCGCCGCACCAGGGCCGAGGCCCGTTGGGTGAACTCGGCCACCTTCAGCAGGTGGGGCTTCTGCACGCGAGGGTGGAGGCGCAGCCAGCGCGCGCCGCGCTCGAGCAGCTCCGGCTCCACCTGGTCCGCCAGCAGCAGCACCTCATGGCCCTTTGCGAGGGCGTGGCGGGCGAGCTGGTAGTTGACGCGCCCCTGCCCGTCGCTCCGGATGACGTTGTGGGTGACGAGCGCCAGCTTCATGCGGCTCCCAGGCTGCGGCTCAATGCCCCGCGAGCCGCCGGTAGGTGTCGAGGATGGTGCGCGCGTGGCTCGTCCAGGAGTAGCCCCGCCCGCGTGAAATCCGCTGGCTCCGGGCCGCGGCGGGCTCCGGCGACTCCAGCAGGCGGTGCACCGCCTCCGTCCAGGCGCCAAGGTCTCCCACAGGGGCGTAGGTGATGGCGTCCCCGCCCACCTCGCGCAGCACGGGCAGGTCGCTCGCCACCACGGGCGTGCCGCAGGCCATGGCCTCGATGACGGGCAGCCCGAAGCCCTCGGCCTCGCTCGTCACCAGTACCGCCCGCGCCTTGCGGTACAGGCCGGCGAGCGTCGCCCGGTCGAGCTTCGGCGGTTGCAGCAGCGCATCACCCAGGCCGAGCCGCGCCACCTGGTCCCGCTGCGCATCCGTCAGCGCCGCGCCCTGTTGCACGAGGCGCAGCTCCGGGTGCCGGCGGCGCAGGGCCGCGAAGACGTCGAGGAGCACGTCCACGCGCTTGCGCGGAATCCCGCTGCCCACGTGCAGCACGTAGGGGCGGCCCCCGAGCGGACGCAGCAGCTCGTCGCTGAGGTCTCCTGGCAGCGGCTCGGGCCCGAATTCGGGCGAGACGCCCAGCGGGGCATGCACCAGCCGCTCCGGGGGCACCACGCCATGGCGCAGCAGCTCGTCGCGCACCGCGCAGGTGCTGTGAAACACCACCGCCGCCCGCTGCAGCCCCTTCAGCGAGGCCCACGCCATGGCGCGGAACCACGCGGGCCGCGGCTCCTTCTCCGGCTCGAGGATGCTGCGGAAGGCGTCCAGATCGTGGCAGTACACGCCCGTGCGCCCGGGCGGCAGCGCGTGCACGAGCTGCGCGTACGTGTGGTCCACCACGTGCCAGGCGTCCTGCCCGCGCGTGCGCAGCGCCACCCGCGCCGGGTAGGTGAGGAAGCGCGTCAGCACCCGGTCCACGTTGAGCGCGTCCCGGCGCTGGCTCAGCACGGGCAGCCGCCGCGCCAGGGGCACCAGCTTCGGGCGCACCGACGTCACGAAGACCTGGTCCGCCAGCGGGCCGTGGAATTGCTCGTGCAGCGCCTCGCCCGCGAGATCCATGCTCGGCCAGCCCTCGTCGAGCGGGTCCATCAGCAACGCCAGACGCAACGGAATGCCGGTGTTGCTCATGTGTCCTCCACCACGCGCGCGCGGACGCGGTCCCTCAGTACGTCCAGCGTATGCGCGAGCGAGAAGTTCTCCAGGTAGAAATCGGCCGCGCGCTGGCCCAGGGCGGGCCATGACTCCGGAGTGGACAGCAGGGCCTCGGCCGTTTCCAGGACGGAGGCGGCCGTGGGCTCGGGGGCCAGGGCGAGCGCGCCGGAGTCCTTCCAGGGCGGCTCGGTGGCGGGGCCCGCGTTGGACACCAGCGGCATGCCCAGCCCCAGTCCCGCCATGGCGCTGCCGCGGCGCGTGCTGATGCCGTCGGTGAAGGGCTGCACGAGCACGTCGCAGGCCTTCAGCGTGGCGGAGAGCTCGTCCCCGGGCAGGCCTCCCAGCGCCCGCACGCGTCCGGCGAGCTCCGGGTGGCGGCCGGTGAGCCGTTCGGCGAAGCGCGTGCTGCCCCGGCCCGCCAGCACCACCTGGCGGCGTGCGTCCTTGCGCAGCAGCGCGGGTAATACCTCCTCCAACATGCCGGCGATGAGCTCTCCGTACGTCCCCAGGTGGCCGATCAGCACCGTCTCCGGGCCGGGGCGCAGCGAGGCGCGGCGGGACTCCACCGCGCTCGCGGGGGGCTGCGTGGGCAGGTTGCTCGGCACGGGCAGCCACTCGATGGGGACCCGGCGCGGCGGCGCGTGGAGGAGCCTGTTCCACCAGAGGGTGGAGACGAAGACGCGGTCCGCCCGCGCCAGCACGAGCGCCGCCATGGCCCGCGTGACGGCGCCCAGCACGTTGTGGCGCCAGGGCAGCTTCCAGCCCCAGGGGAAGCAGACCTCGTGGAAGAACATCCACACCTCGTCCCCCCGGCGCCCCGCGAGCCACAGCGCGAAGGGGACGTTCATCGCTTTGTAGCCGAAGGCATGGGGCACGTACTGCACCACCAGCCGCTTCGGGCCAGGGAGTCGCTCCAGCTCTCGTCCCAGCCGCTCGAGGCCCCGCACCCCGAAGCCCTCGGGCAGCCGGTGCACGGTGACGCCCTCGGGGGCGAGGGACTCCTTTGGATCGCCCGGGGCCCAGACATGCACGGCGCAGCCCGCGCGCGCGAGCCCCTCGGCCACCTGCCACGTGTAGTCGCTCACCCCGCCGGGCTGAGGGGGGAACTCGCCGGTGAGCAGGTGCCAGGAGACACCGAGCGCGTCCGCGTACCGTCCGCTCATGCCCTCCCTCCCAACACCCGCATGTAGACGTCCCACACCTGGGCTGCGTAGCGCTCGCGGGTGAAGCGCGCGAGCACCGAGCGCCGGGCCTCCTCGCCCAGCCTCGCGCGCAGCTCCGGCTCCAGGACGAGCCGCGCCATCGCCCCGGCGAGCCCCTCCATGTCCCCGGGGGTGAAGGCCAGCGCATCGTGCCCGGAGCGGACGAGCTCGGCGGCCCCGCCCGCCGCGGACACCACCACCGCCCGGGCGCACGACATGGCCTCGACGATGGTCATCCCGAAGGGCTCCGGCCGCGTGCTGGCGTGCACCACCCCGTCGAGTGCCCGGTAGATGGGGGCGGGCTCGGCCTGGAAGGGGATGAAGCCCACGTGCGCCTCCAGGCCCAGCGCGTGCGCGGTGGCGCGCAGCTCCGCCTCCGAGTACTGCGAGCCCGGCGTGCGGTACACGGGGCTGCCCACTACGTAGAAGCGCACCGCATGCGAGGGGTGCAGGGCCCGCACGCGCGCCGCCGCCTGGAGGAACACCTCCTGCCCCTTCCAGCGCGCGTAGGTGGCCACCAGCCCCAGGCGCACCGTTCCTCTGGGCGCCGGGGGCAGGCCCGCGAGCGTGTCGAGCCATGTGCCCTCGGCGGGGCCGGGTGAGAAGCGCTCCGTGTCCACGCCGTTGTGCACCGGGTGCACCGGGACGCGGCCGAGCACGTGCCGGGCGTCCTCGGCCACCGCCGCCGAGTTGGCGATGGCCGCCGCCGCGCGCACCCCGGCCACCCGCAGCACGCGCCGCAGCAGGGGCCGCTCGCCCAGGAAGTCATGGAGGTGCCACACCACGGGGGCTCCCGGGGCGCAGAGCGCGGAGAGCAGGTGCGTCTTGAGGCCGTTGGAGTGGACGAGGGTGGGGCGGAAGTCCCGCAGGGCGCGTTGCAGGGCGAGCAGGTGGGCCGCCGCGGCTGGGGTGGCCTGGGCCAGGGCGGTGCCGAAGCGCAGGTAGCGGTCCGCGCCCGCGCCGCGCAGTTGCGAGTCCCCCAGCGAGGCGAGCGCGGCGGACAGGGGCAGGGCGAGCGTCTCCACGCCCAGGGCGCGGGCCTGCTCCGTCAGCGGCCCCTCCGCTCCGGCGATGAGCCCGAGCCAGGGGGCCTGGGGTGCACGGCGCAGACAGTCCAGCAGGTCGAGGAGCGTTCGCTCCGCTCCACCCACCACTCCCACCGGACTGAGGAAGAGCAACCGCACGGCTCGGAACCCACCAGAGGTGCACCGGCTGGGTCAAGGCGCCGATTCACACATGCGGGGTGGGGAACACGCCGATGTCCCCTCTCCCTCTGGGAGAGGGTCAGGGTGAGGGTCTTCCCCTGCGCACCGTGTGACGACCCTCACCCCCCGCCCTCTCCCAGAGGGAGAGGGAGCATGCACAACCCGCTCACCAGAGCCTGGCCGCCAGGAGGCGGAGAGTCCTGGCCTCCTCCGGACGAAGGGGAACCGCTCCCGGGGCGGGCGATGGCAGGATAGGCGCCTCCCGTATGAGTCGACCCCCGGCGAGCCCTGGCCCGCGCATCCTCCTCGTCGCACGGCATCGCGCCGTGGTCGGCGGGGTGGAGTCGCACCTGCGCACGCTGCTGCCGCTCCTCCAGGCTCGGGGCTTCTCTCCCGGGCTCCTCTTCGAGCACGACGCCGCCCCGGGCCAGACGTGCATCGACGAGGGGCTCGGCATCCCCGTGTGGAATGCCGCCGAGTTGGGGCGCGGGGGCGTGCTCCAGGCCGTGGCGGCGTGGGGGCCCGGCCGCGTCTACCAGCATGGCGTGCAAGACCTCGACCTGGAGGAGGCGCTGCTGGAGCGCTACCCGGCCCTGCTCTTCCTCCACGCCTACTACGGCACCTGCATCAGCGGGATGAAGCGCCACGCCTTCCCCCGGCCCGTGCCCTGCCAGCGCGTGCTGGGCCCCGCGTGCCTCGTGCATTACCTCCCGCGTCGTTGCGGCGGGCGCAGCCCCCTCACCGCCCTGCGCGAGTACCACCACCAGCAGCGCCGCCTCGCGCTCGCCCGCCGTTACGGCACCGTGCTGGTGGGCAGCCGGGCCATGCGCGAGGAGTACCTGCGGCACGGGCTCGCCGCGTCCCAGGTGGTGTGCGTGCCCCTCTTCGGCGATGGCGCGCCGGACCCCGAGCCGCCCGCGCCGCGGCCCCCTTCCGGGCAGCTCCTCATGGTGGGGCGGCTCACGGATCTCAAGGGGGGCGTGGAGCTGGTGCGAGCGCTGCCCTCGGCGCGTGCGGCGCTGGGCCGCGAGCTGGAGCTGGTGGTGGCCGGGGATGGCCCGGAGCGTCCGCGCATGGAGGCGGAGGCGGTGGCGCTGCGGGTACCGGTGCGTTTCGCGGGCTGGGTGGACCGGGCCGCGCGGGAGGCGCTGATGCGGCGGGCGGACCTGCTCGCGGTGCCGAGCGTCTGGCCCGAGCCCTTCGGCATGGTGGGGGTGGAGGCGGGAGGTGTCGGCCTGCCCGCGGTGGCCTTCGCGGTGGGAGGCATCCCCGACTGGTGCGAGCCGGGGGTGTCCGGCGAGCTCGCTCCCGGCGACCCGCCCGAGCCCGAGGGCCTCACCGCCGCCATCGTCCGGGCGCTCGGCGACGCGGGCCACCATGCCCGGCTGCGCGAGGGCGCCTGGCGCATGGCCCAACGCTTCAACGCCGAGGCCCACGTGGACGCGCTGTGCGCGCTCCTCTAATCCCTTTCAGTGAAGTGACCGAAAGGGATGACTGTCCCCTCGCCCTCCGGGAGAGGGTCAGGGTGAGGGTATCGGGTGAACCTGGGTTCAATCCCCTGTCCCCACTTCGGACCACGGATTGAAGAACAGGCCCGGGCACCCTCACCCCGTCCCTCTCCCGGAGGGCGAGGGGAAATGGCCGCGGGTCAGCGCATGTTCCCAGCGGCACTCCTTCGCAGACATACCTGAAAGGGATTAAGACCAACTGGTCCTACTGTCGGACCAGTCGGCACGCTGCGGGGCCGGAAGGTGCCCCTCACCTCAACCGAGGCCGAGCCTGCCCCGTGCGGACGCCCACCGTGCCCGGAGCGCGTCCACCCGGGGTCGGACATACGTGCCCAGGGCGCCCTCGAACAGCAGCGGGCGCATGAGGAGCAGGTAGAGGACGCCCACGAACATGCCGGCCAGCGTCAGCTGGGGGAAGCCTCGCGGCGCCAACCCCACGGTGATGCCGAGCGACACCGCGGCCACCGCCGCGCACCGCACGCCCCACGGCACGAGGTCGCGCAGCACCTGCCAGACCGAGCGCCCGGTGTCCTTGGCGAAGAGGGACAGGTTCATCGGCAGCGACACCGTGCAGATGCCGATGATGGGCGCGAGCGCCGCGCCCGTCCACCCGCCCAGGGACACGCCGGCCCACATCGCGAGCAGCGTCACGCAGCCGTCGGTGACGGCCGTCAGCGCCAGCCGCCGCTCGTGGCCGAAGCAGAACAGACACGTGTTCACCGACAGGCAGAAGTGGCGCAGCACCATGCTCGTGAGGAACAGCACCGTCAGCACCAGCCCGCCGTACTGCTCCGTGCCCACCCACCGCAGCACGAAGCCCTCGTTGATGGTCAGCACGCCGCAGAAGACGGCCCCGCTGATGAACAGCGTAAGCCGCTCCACGGCGCTGGCCACCTCGGTGATGCGCTCCTTGCTGCTGCTCATCCGCAGCTCGGCCAGGGCGGGCTGGGCGCTCGCGAGCACCAGCTGCGGCGCATTGGACAGCACGCTCACCAGCTTGGCCGTGCACGTGAAGGGCACCACGGCCTCGGGCCCGAGCAGCTTGCCGATGATGACCACGTCCGTGCCCAGCCGCAGCAACTGCGCCACGTTGCCCACGGTGATCCACAAGGACCGCGACAGCCAGGAGCGGATGCCCTCCATCGAGAGCCGGGGAAGCTTGCGGGGCAGCGCCTCGGGGAAGGCGGTGCGCAGGCGCCAGAGGCAGGCGAGCGCCGACAGGCCCTGGGTCGCCACCCAGCCGGCGGCGACCGCGTACAGGCCCGCGTCGGCGAGGACGAGCACGACGCTCGTCAGGGTCCCCGCCGCCCAGCCCACCGTCTGGAGCATGCCCAGGAAGCGCAGGTCCTGCAGCCCGTTGAGCACCGCCTGGAAGAGGCGCAGCGGGAAGAGGAGGACGAAGGTGCCCAGCACCATGAGGAAGGGGTGGAGGACCTTGTCGCTGCTCTCCGGCAGCAGCAGCAGCAGCAACGAGGCGCCCAGGGCCACGAGCGGAACCTGGAGGAGCGCGAGCTGCAGCGCCTGGCCGAACACCTCCGCCACCGCGGGCAGGGGCCGCTCGGGGTTGCGCCCGGCCGCGTAGGCCGTCTCGCGCGGGAGCAGGGCGGCCACTCCCAGGTCCAGCAGTCCCAGGTAGCCCAGCAGCGAGCTGACCACGAGCCACAGTCCCAGGTCCGACTGGCCCAGGTGCCGCAGCAGGAAAGGCGTGATGAAGAGGCCCACCACCAGGGTCAGCACCTGATTGGCGAGCCCCCAGCTGAAGCCGCTCAGGAACCGGCTGGAGCGAGTCACCCTGGCACCATCGGCCATCCCCCTCGTGCCTGCAAGCACCCCTCCTCCGTTGGCTGGTGAGCGGCCGGGCCTGCTCGCCTCCTCGTTCCCGGCCGGCCCGTTCCCGCTTTCATCTAGGATGCGCCGTCATGACAGAGCCCGCCGGGTCGAAGGCCGGTGTCCGGGGCCGGGTCTCGGTGGTGATTCCCACCAAGGACCGGCTGCCGCTGCTCACCGAGGCGTTGGAGTCGCTCCAACAGCAGCGCCACGTGGACTGGGAGGCGCTCGTCGTGGACGACGGCTCCCAGGATGGCACGGTGGCTCGCCTCCGGGAGTGGGGGGCCGCAGACCCGCGCATCCGGGGGCTGGTCCGCGAGGGACAGCCGGCGGGAGGCAACCGCTGCCGTAACCTCGGCTTCGCCGCCTCCACGGGGGAGTACCTCATCTTCCTGGACGATGACGACGCCTTCTCCCCGCGCTGCCTGGGAGAGCGCGTGAGGTGGATGGAGGCCCAGCCCGAGCTGGACTTCGGTGTCTTCCCCGTCCAGACGTTCCTCGAGAAGCCCGGGGACATTCCGCGCGTGCTGCCGGCCGAGCCCGGGCGGGACGACATCGAGCGCTACCTGCGCGTGGACGTCCCCTGGCAGACGGCGAGCCCCCTGTGGCGCAGGAGCGCCCTGGAGCGGCTCGGCCCCTGGGACGAGGCCTTGCCGTGCTGGCAGGACTGGGAGTTCTACGTGCGCGCGCTCGCCAGCGGTGTGCGCTACCAGTGTTTCCCCGAGGGCCCGTACTTCTTCCACCGGGTGCAGACGCCCGGCCGCACCGCCATCTCCACCAAGAAGCGGGGGCCGGTGCAACTGCGCGGCGTGGAGCGGGCCGTGGCCTCCGCGCTCCGCCACCTGAGCGAGCATGGCGGCCTCACCGCGCGCCGGCGGATGCTGCTGGCGCGGCTCCACCTCTCCGTAGGCGAGCAGTTGCGCGAGCAGGGGCTGCGGGACGAGGCGCTCGCGGTGTGGGACCGGTGCAAGGAGCGGGGGCTCGTCTCCGAGGCGCGGTACCGCGAGGGCCGGCTCTTCCTCACGGTGTGGCCGGCGCGGCTGGCCCGGGGCGTCCTGCGGCGCTACCTCGCGCTGCGCTGGCGGGAGTGAGCCGGGCGCTCAGCCGCGGGTGATGATGGCGTAGGCGCCACCGGGCACCTTCCGCATGTCCACGCGCATGCGGGCCTCGGTGGACCAGCGCCGCAGCACTTCCTCCTCGCCGGGCCGGTCCGCGTCGTCCAGCAGGATGACCGCGCCGGAGCCGAGCCGTTCGCCGAGCACCGGCCACAAGCCGTAGCGTCCGCCGGGCGTTTCGCCGGGAGGGCCGTCGCAGATGACGAGCTGGAAGGCCCGGGGCATGCGCTCCACGGGGGGCGTGTACCAGGAGTAGCCGGTGCCGTAGTCCTGGAGCGGGGCCAGGCAGTCGTGCACGTGGGGGATGCGGTTGCGCCTCAGGGCGCCGGACACGCGGGCGTGCCACTGCGGCAGGTGCTCCAGCGTCCACGTCTCCACGCCGCGCCGGCCGGCCAGCAGTCCCAGCAGCAGGGTGGAGACGCCCGAGCCACACTCGAGGATGGGGCCGGGGGTGCTCACGGCCCGCTCCATCAACTCCTGCAGGTACTCGGGGCGCGCGGCGTAGCCCGTGTTGCCCCAGCCGGCCCGCAGCTCCTCCAGCATCTGGCGCGTGGGCAACTGCCCGGACGGCAGCGCGGAGATCCGCTCCACGGCGCGGCGCAGTTGCCAGTCACGCACCAGCCCCCGGACGGGCTGCTTCAGCCGCTCGGGCATCCATCGGGCCAGCGGGCGCAACCGGGTGATGAGTGTCTGCATCGCGTGTTCCTCGGGGCCTCGACGGCGGGTCGTGCCCACTCTCACATGTTATCCGCTGGCTCTTCCAGCATGCAGGCAACAGCTCCACCCCGGGCTGACTTGAGCCCTCCCGGGTGGACGCCTATAAGCGCGCCCCATGCGGATGCCCTGGTGGATGCAGGCGCTCAAGCGCCGGGTGGCGATTCCTGTTCTCTGCCGGACCCACCCCGAGGTCCAGGTCCGGGTGAATGACTACCTGATGAAGGTGGACCTCCGGGATGAGATCGTCGGCACCCTGCTCTATGTCGAGGGGGACTACGAGCCCGAGTTCCGCCGGCTGCTGGAGCACCTGGAGCTGGACGGCGGGGTGTGCCTGGACATCGGCGCCAACATTGGCCTGCACACGCTCACCCTGAGCCGGCGGGTGGGACCGCATGGCAAGGTCATCTCCTTCGAGCCGGAGCAGCACAACCACGAGCTGCTGCGCGAGAACCTGCGCCTCAATCAGGTGCGGAACGTGGACGCGCGCCGCATGGCGGTGGGGGAGCGGATGGGCTCCGTGCGCATGGCGCTCCACCCCTACAACTACGGCGACCATCGTGTGGCGGGCGAGGGCGCGAGCGGCTCGGGGCAGGAGGTTCCGCTCACGACCGTGGACGAGGCGGTCAAGGACATCCCCGACGGGGAGATCCGTTTGGTGAAGATCGACGTCCAGGGGTACGAGCAGAACGTGCTCGAGGGCATGCGGCGCACGGTGGCGCGCAACCCCGGCATGGTGGTGCTCCTCGAGGTGTTCCCCGAGGCGCTCCAGCAGGCCGGCTCTTCCGCCTCGAAGCTGGTGCGGACGTTGGTGGACATGGGCTTCGGCGGTTGGGAGATCCACCAGCGCCGGCTGATTCCCCTGGGCGAGCCCTGGGTCTACGACCAGATGTGGAATGGCTGTGAGGCGAACCTCGTGCTCTCGCGGGACACCGGCCGGCTGAAGCAGGTGGTGGGCCGGTGCTTCGGCCGCACGCTGCCCTGAGGGCGCGCGCTTCAGTCAGGGCGTGACGGACTCGAACCACGTGCGCAGGCGGGCCAGCGGGTCCGCCGCCACGCGGGCCTCGACGGCGGCGCGTGCCCGCTCTCCCATGCGCGGCAGCTCCGCACGGCGTTGAATCGCCTCCTCCAGCGCCGCGGCGAGCGCCTGCTCCCGGCCCGCGGGAACGAGCCAGCCCGTGCGGCCGGGCTCGACCCAGGCGGCGGCACCACATTGGTCCGTCACCACGACGGGCAGCCCGCAGGCCATGGCCTCGGCCACCACGAGCCCGAAGCCGTCCTCCAGCGAGGGCAGCACGAAGAGCTCGGAGCGCTGGTAGACGGGGCGCGGGTCTCCCGGGCTGGCCTCCACCTGGAGCCCCTGGCGCTCGCGCTGGAAGAGGCGCCGGGACACCCGGTCTCCCGTGGCGCCGACGATGTGGAGCTGGACGCGCCCGGCGCCCACCTGGCGCACCGCGCGCAGCAGGTAGTGGAAGCCCTTGCGCACGTCCAGCGAGCCCACGAAGCACACGCGCAGCGGCCCCTCGGGGGCGGGCCGCGCGGGTGGAGGCTGGAAGTGCTCCAGGTCGATGGGCAGGTCGATGACGGAGATCTTCCCCCCGGGCACGCCACGGCGGACGAGGGAGTCGCGGGACCAGGGGGAGGAGACGCGGATGGCGCTGGCGAGCGCATACTCACGTTCAATCCGGCGCACGGCCGCGGGGGTGGGGTGTCCCAGGTGGGGGCGGCGGGCCTGGCGCCACGTCTCGTGGACGTAGACGTCCCGGAAGCCGGCGATGTGCCCGTTGGGGTTGTCGGCCACGCAGGGCACGCCCGCGCGCCGGGCCCACTCGAGGGACTCGAGCCCCACCTGCGTGAAGGTGTACAGCCGCGAGGGCCGCAGGTGCTCCAGGCGGGCCGCGGCCCATTGCCCGAGGTGCTCGTCCAGGTGGAGCTGGAGGGCGCCGGTGAGCCACCGGTAGGGCGTCCAGCGTTGCACCGCCGCGAGCAGGGGGCGCGGGGGCGTGTGCCAGACGATGCCCGGGAGCGAGGCCAGCCGGGCGTCGGTGGGAGGCGGCCCGAGCACGTGCAGGGGCGTCCCCGCGCCGGAGAGCGCGCGCAGCAGGGTGGCGGCGTGTCTCCCCATGCCCCCCGCGCCCGCGGCGGCTCCACTGACGAGGGCCGTGCTCGACATCCGTCCCCCATACCCGATTCCACCCCGGTGCGACAGGACAGGCGCGGGGAGTGCGCGTTTGTTGGCTGCTGGGTCCTCCAGCATGCAGGCAACAGTCGCATGGCACCGGGGGACATTGACGCTCCGTGCCCCGTCCCGCCACCATGCGCGCCCCTGGGGGTGGAGGTCGAGAGATGATTACCTATCTGGTGGCCTTCCTCGTCGCGCTGATGGTGGCGCTGGTGCTGACGCTGGTGGTGCGCAACCGCGCGCTGGCCTGGGGTCTGCTGGACCAGGCCAACTCCAGCCGCAAGGTGCATGTGCGGCCCATCCCCCGCCTGGGCGGCATCGGCATCGTGGGCGGCTTCTTCGCGCCCCTGTGCGCGCTCTTCCTGGTGGACTCGGGGGTGGGCTTCCACTTCCGCTCGCACACGGCGCTGGTGTGGGGGCTGTTCGGCGGCGGGGTGGGCATCGCGGCGCTGGGCCTCTACGACGACCTGCGCGGCGCGGGCGCGAAGCTGAAGTTCAGCGTGCAGCTGCTGTTGGCCCTCGGACTGTACGCGCTCGGCTTCCGCATCGAGCTGATCGCCAACCCCTTCGGGCCGCCGGTGCCGCTGGGGCTGCTGAGCCTGCCCTTCACGGTGCTCTGGGTGGTGGGCGTCATCAACGCGCTCAACCTCATCGACGGGCTGGACGGGCTGGCGGGCGGGGTGGCCTTCTTCGGGGTGGGCACCAACTTCATCCTCGCGCTCAGCCGCGGGGACGTGCTGCTGTGCCTGGTGATGGCGGCGCTGGCGGGGGCCATCCTCGGCTTCCTCGTCTTCAACTTCAACCCGGCCTCCATCTTCATGGGGGACACGGGCAGCATGTTCCTCGGCTTCGTGCTGGCGGCCGTCTCCATCAAGACGAGCGCCAAGAGTGGCACCGCGGTGGCCATGCTGGTGCCGGTGATGGCGCTGGGCCTGCCCATCATGGATACGCTGCTGGCCATGGTGCGGCGCTCGGTGCTCGGCCGGCCCATGTTCAGCGCGGACAAGGAGCACATCCACCACCGGATGATGAGCCGGCTGGTGCTCAGCCACCGCGCGGCGGTGCTGGTGCTCTACGGCCTGTGCGCCCTCTTCATGCTGACGGCGCTCGGCCTGCACTGGGCCAACACCGCGCAGAGCGCCATGCTGCTCACGGGCATGGCGGTGGTGGTGGCGGTGCTGATGCGCAAGCTGGGCTACCTGGACCTGCGGCACGCCGGCGTCATGGGCGAGGCGCGGCGCAAGAACATCCGGCTGCGCTCGCTGGTGAAGGACGTGACGGACGCGGTGCGCGCCGGCAACGGGGTGAAGGACCTCTGGGACGCGGTGCGGCCGCTGGCGGAAGCGCTCGACGCCTCGCGCCTGGAGCTGCGCCTGGTGCGCCAGCGCGAGGGCAACCGGGACGGCCTCACCTTCGAGACGCAGCGGCCCGCGGGCTCGGCGCTGCCGCTGGAGGTGTTCCTGGACGTGAAGAGCGGGGAGGAGACGCTCGGCCGCTTCACGATTGCCTGGAGTGACGGGCGCGCGGAGATCAACCGCGACGAGGAACTGGCGCTGGAGCTGGTGGCGGACGCGGTGGGAGACCGGGCCGCGAAGTTGCTGGCGCGGGCGGATGCGGATCCGCAGCGCGTCGTGGCGTTGCGCCGGTGAGTGGCGAGGGCGCGGGCGCGCTGCTGGAGGTGCTCCGGGCGTGGCCCGAGGCCCCGCGTGACGCGGTGCCCGCGGACATGGCGGCACTGGTGCACGCGGCGGCCCGGCATGGGCTCGCGGGCTTCGTGCAGCACGCGCTGGGGCGCTCGGGCTGGACGCTGGACGAGCCGGTGCGCACGAGCCTGCGCCGCGAGGCCTTGGCCCAGGCCGCCCGGGGCATGCGGGTGAAGGCGCTGCTGGTGCGCGCCCTGGATGCACTGGCCGCCGTGGGGGTGGTGCCGGTGCTGCTCAAGGGGTACGGGCTGGGCCTGCGCCTCTACCCGGAGCCGCTGCAGCGGGCCACCACGGACGTGGACGTGCTGGTGGCGGACGCGGAGGTGGACGGGGCGTCAGGGGCCCTGGTGGGACTGGGGCTGAGGCCGCTCGGCGAGGCCGCGGCGGCGCATGCGCGGGAGCACGAGCACCACCTGACGTTCACCGGCCCGGCGGGGATGGTGGAACTGCACTTCCGCGCGCTGGTGGGGTACGGGCAGACGCTGGAGGCACAGGCGCTGCTGGCCCGAGCGGAGGAGGCGGTGCTGGAGGGCCGACGCGTGCGCTACCTGCGCGCGGAGGACGAGCTCGTCTACCTGGCGATTCATGCGAGCAACCACCTGTTGCAGCGGCTGGCGTGGCTCTTCGATTTGAAGCTGCTGGTGCTGGCGCGGCCGGGGCTGGACTGGGGGCGGGTGGTGGAGGTGGCGAGGGGGACGGCATTCCCGCACCTGGCCTGGTACGCGCTGGAGGCGGCGCGGAGGCTGATGGGGGCCGCGGTGCCGGAGGAGGTGCTGGCGGCCCTGGCGCCCCCCGCGTGGCAGCGGCGGATGGCGGCGCGCTTCTTCACGGCCGGGAGGTTGCTGGAGACGGAGTTGATGAACCACAAGCCGGCGTGGGTGGCGGCCAAGCTGCTGCTCGCGCCCCGGCTGCTGCCCATGGTGCGCTACACCCTGCGCCGGCTGCGGGACGACGGGCTCACGGTACTGCGCCCGAAGTGACTCCCTGCCTGCATTGCCCGATGCACGCCATATTCCGCACTGAACACGGCGGATTGAAGACAGGGTTCTTCATCGACGCATGAGTGACGGCGTGCGACCGTGCCGGGGTGGATTGCTTGAACGCGTTCAAGCCGCTCGTGTGGCTTCGGTTGATCGTCCTGGTACTCCCGCTGCTGGGCTGCGGGACTCAACTCAAGTTCGTCACGGTTGTGCCTAGAGACGGTATCGGGCCAAGTGGTTGGCAAGCAGCATGTCTCGAAGCCAACGTGCAGAACATGACGACCGGAGATTCTTCGGTGTGCGCACCAATATAGAAATGCCAATCGAGACCCTGGCGGATGGCTACATCCCATCTTGGGAAGCGGCGGAAATCGCAGCGGAATGCATCAATGATGCCTCGGAGCTTGTTATCCGGCCCGCTCCACCCGATAGCCCCTCTGCTCTCGTATGCAGAAGCTTCAAAGACACCTTCCAGGAGATTTTGAAGAAGCGTGTTCGTGGGTCACGTGTCGAGGTTGGTTGTAAAACGGGCATTCCCGTGACACGCGTTGGCTTCTGAGCCCATGAAACTCTCAGCCGAGCAGTTGCTGGCCATCGTGCGCGACTATTGGCCTTCGGAGGATCTGGACGCTTACTGCGGGTTCAAGCGGACTCCGGAACAAGAGAGATTCGACGAGCTCTGGAAGCGAGAGCTCGAGAAGATTGACCGGTGGCGGGCCTTTCTCGCCTCGTTTCGCGCGGAGCTGCCCGAGTTCACCCTCTCAGACATCACGGCTCCGGTCGACGCTTCCTTCCGTTGTGGCGCGTACGCGAAGGCAGACCCTCAACAGCCACAGCGTGAGTGGGTCGTCGTCGGATGCCTCAGCATTCTGGCGCCTGTCTACACCGTCTATGGTGTGCAATACACAGACGACGGAAAGAAGCGGAGCCACGAACTCTTCTTTGAACCGCTTCCGCCCAAAATGAGGGCTCCCGCGGACCTCATCGCCAGGAGAATCGAAGCAAGATTCGAGGCCACCGCGCTTCCGCGCGAACTCGCCGAGACTCCCATTCCTCTCTACGTGGAGCCTCGGAAGCCGCCGGACACCACGCTCTTTCATGCGCTGTTCATCGGTGACCCCGAACGATTGCCCTGACTCCTGCCGCTGGCGCGGGCGGACTACTGCGACAGGGAGGCGCTCGACACCTTCGGGGCGCCGGGCGCAGCCGGGGTGAGCTGGAACACGTCGCCGGAGATGTGGACGGTGTGGCTGCAGTAGAACACGAACGAGCGGATGGTGTGGTCCTCGCGCAGGTTCATCACCACTTGGTTGGGCTCGAGCTGGGCGGCCGCGTACAGGTTGCGCATCGCCGTGTCGTACAGCGTCGAGGAGATCGGGAAGAGGCAGAGGACGGAGCCGCTGGTGGCCGAGCCGCTGACGGACTGCACGTAGCTCACGCCCGCGACATCCATCTTGAAGTCGAAGCGCTGGCTGGAAATGGAGTCGCGGAGGAATCCGCCGGAGATGCCGCAGCCGGCGAGCAGGCCCAGTCCGAGGGCGAGGCTGGTGAGACGAAGGCTCTGGTTCATGGGAGCGCAGCCAACCGCCGGCCACCCGGAGACGTCAAGCCTTCCGGGCGGCCGGACCGCGCCTCTCACCACGTGTGCGTCAGACGGCCGTGGCGGCCGCGGCGGTGGGCGCCGAGGGCTGGCGCATCGGCTGGGCCTTGCCGTACGTCAGCGAGCGCCACACCCACTCGGCGGGGCCGAAGCGGAAGCGCGCCAGCCACCAGTGGCTGAGCACCACCTGCACCGCGAAGATGCCCAGGGTGAGCGCGATGTTCGTCGCGGTGCTCGTCTTCCCGATGAGCCCCAACCCGAAGCCGTAGAAGACGAAGAGGCTGATGACCGTCTGGCTCAGGTAGTTCGTCAGCGCCATGCGGCCCACGGGGGCGAGCACCATCAGCCGCCGCTGCCACGTCTCCCGCTGGAAGAGGAGCACGATGCCCGAGACGTAGACGGCGGCGAGGCCCACCTCGTTGAGCTGCCGCACCGGACCGAGGAGGACCGTCCACGACGCCTGCGGATCGATCATCTTGTTGCGCATCATGTACCCCACCGCGATCCCCACCGCGCTGGAGAGCACGGCGATGACCAGGCTCCAGCGGAACAGCTTGCGGAAGAAGGCCAGGTGCTGAGGCGCGTCGTGGAAGAGGCGACTCCGCCCGGCCAGGAACCCGAGCAGGAACCGGCCGAGCAGGGCGAACAGCACGGGCCCCAGGCCCTGGATGAACTGGCCGAAGTAGTAGCGGGCGTTGGCGCGCACCACCTCGAAGTAGGTGCCGCTCGAGAAGGCCTCCATCGTCTCGGCCCGGGCCTGGTTGGAGCGCTCCATGGCCGCCTTGGCCGCCTCGGCTCCGGCCTCCGCTCCGCCACTGCCCAGCAGCGCCGGCAGGTGCTTCATGGCGAGGTTCACCACGACGGGCGAGATGAAGATGAGGATGGCGGCCCAGATGAGCAGCGCCTTGTCGCCGCGCTTACGGAACAGCAGCAGCGCGAAGCCCAGGGTGGCGTAGGTGGTGAGGATGTCGCCGAGCCACAGCCCGAACAGGTGCACGCAGCCGATGAGGAACATCACGCACAGCCGCCGCATGTAGAGCGGGGCGATGGCGGCACCGCGCGCCTCGGCTCGCATCATCTGCACGGAGAAGCCCAGGCCGAAGAGGAACGAGAAGATGGTGATGAACTTGCCGAAGATGAGCGTCCCGTTGGTGTACATCAGGGCCGTGTCCAGCCCCGAGGCCGAGGCCATGAAGGCCTCCATCTGCGGGCGCGTCATGTAGGCGCGGCCGGAGAACCACATGAGGACGTTGGACAGGAAGACGCCGCACAGTGCGAAGCCGCGCAGGGCGTCCAGCAGGGCGAGTCGTTCACTGCCATCGACCGGACGGGCTTCGTCCTGGGCGGCGGGGAGGGGGGCGGGCGGTTGGCTCATGGCCGGAAAAGACATGCCGAACTTGTGCCAGCCCGCCCCTATTCCCAGCGGGCAGGAGACCGCCGGGCCCTGAGCCCCCAGGCTGTCCGTATCCGGACAGCGCCGTTCCATATCCGGACAATCCCGTCCCGGCGGGGGAGATCCGACAGGCGCCGCGGCTTCCGATTGCGTCATGTACGTGGGAGTCGTTAAAGCTGCGGCGCCATGGCCATCAGCCTCCTCGACACCATCCGCGTCCTCGCCTCCTTCGACCCGCCCCGTGGCTCACTGCGCGGGGCCCCCTGGGAGGAGTACGTGGAGTGGGCCATCGCACACGGGTTGGCGCCGCTGGCCTCCTACAACCTCCAGTACCGTCTGCCCGGAGTGGATGCGCCGGACTGGGTGAGAGATCGGCTGCTGAGCGTCTACTCGGGCTCGGTCAATGACAACGTGATGAAGCTCGTCAACTTCAAGCGCTGCGTGGACGAGCTGGAGGGCCGCAAGCTGCTCCTCATGGGGGCGGCGTCCTTCGCCGACACGCTCTACCCGCACGTGGCCTTCCGCCCCGTGCTGGAGCTGCAGCTGCTGCTCAAGCGCATGGACGTGGACGGCTTCGCCGGCTACCTCGCCCAGCACGAGTTCCGCCCGGAGCCCAACGAGCCGCCCCATGGCGCGCTCAAGGTGGTGTCCGACGGGCGCACCGCCATCTTCCTCTACGCGGACGTGCTCGGCGCCGAGCGCCGTGCCGAGGTGCAGGGTATCTTCGAGCGCTCCCACCCCATGAAGATGTACGGCCCGTCCCTCTTCCGTCCGGACCTGGAGGACGCGGTGCTGCTGGTGTGCCTGGAGCAGGCGCGCGAGGGCTACCAGGTGCCCTGGCTGTCCTTCGTGGACCTGCGCGAGCTGATGACGGGTGCGAAGGCGATGGGCGGCGTCTACTCGCGCTCCGTGGACGGGGCGGTGCTGTTGGAGCGGGCGAAGGCGTGGAAGCTGGAGCGTGCCCTCTACACCTCGCTGTCCATCGTGGCGCGGCTCTTCCCCGAGACGGCCGAGGCGCTCGGGCCCGCCCTGCCGCCGCTGCGCCGCGCCACGCGCGAGCTGCTGGACCGGCTGGTCGTCCAGCCGGCGAGCGAGCCGGGGAAGATGAGCCATGTCCGGGGCTCGGAGCGGCTGCGCCGGTTGCTGACCGGGCAGTGAGGCGAGGAGCGGAGCCCTACTCGCCCCTTCCCCCCGATGCCCGTCCCGGCGTAAGAGCGTTCCCGGCTGCTGAAAGCCAGGACGCTCATGCACATCGCCATCATTGGAACCGGTTACGTTGGACTGGTCGCGGGCACCTGCTTCGCGGACTCGGGTAACGACGTCGTCTGCGTGGACATCGACACGCGGAAGATCGCCCAGCTGCAGCAGGGGGAGATTCCCATCTACGAGCCGGGGCTGGAGGAGCTCATCCGCAAGAACACGCGGGACCGGCGGTTGAGCTTCACCACGGAGCTGGCGTCGGCGGTGGCGCGCGCGCAGGTGGTGTTCATCGCGGTGGGCACGCCCGAGGGCGAGAGCGGCGAGGCGGACCTGCAGTACGTGCTGGCAGCGGCCGAGCAGGTGGGCCGCGCCATGAAGAACTACACGGTGGTGGTGGACAAGAGCACCGTGCCGGTGGGCACCGCGGACAAGGTGCGCGAGGTCATCTCCCGGGTGACGAAGGTGGAGTTCGACGTCGTCTCCAACCCCGAGTTCCTCAAGGAGGGCGCGGCGCTGGACGACTTCCTCAAGCCGGACCGGGTGGTGATTGGCGCCGAGTCGGAGCGGGCGCGCAAGGTGATGGGCCAGCTCTACGCGCCCTTCGTGCGCACGGAGAACCCCATCCTCTACATGGACACGCGCTCGGCCGAGCTGACGAAGTACGCGGCCAACGCGATGCTGGCCACGCGCATCTCCTTCATGAACGACATGGCCGCCCTCTGCGAGCGGGTGGGCGCGGACGTGGACTTCGTGCGCAAGGGCATGGGCGCGGACAAGCGCATCGGCTATCCGTTCCTCTTCCCGGGCGTGGGTTATGGCGGCAGCTGCTTCCCCAAGGACGTGAAGGCGCTGGTGGCCAAGGGCCGCGAGCTGGGGATGGAGTTGGATCTGTTGCGCGCGGTGGAGCGCACCAACGAGCGGCAGAAGAAGCTGCTGGTGCACAAGGCGCTCAAGCACTTCGGCTCGCTGGAGGGGCGCACCTTCGCGGTGTGGGGCCTGGCCTTCAAGCCGAAGACGGACGACATGCGCGAGGCGCCGTCCGTGGAGGTCATCGAGGGCTTGCTGGCCAAGGGCGCGAAGGTGGCGGCGCATGACCCGGTGGCCGAGCGCACCGCGCGCCGCGTGCTGGGTGACCGCATCCGCTACACGACCGTGCCCTACGAGGCGCTGGAGGGCGCGGACGCGCTCTTCGTCGTCACCGAGTGGAACGAGTTCCGCCACCCGGACTTCGACCGCATGAAGGCGCTGATGAAGAGCCCGGTCATCTTCGACGGTCGCAACATCTACGACCCGGCGCGGATGAAGGAGCTGGGCTTCACGTACATGGGCCTGGGCCGGAAGTAGCCTCAGTGCAGCCAAGTGTCTCGGGCGTCTCACTCCGGCCGAAGCCCGGCAGGTCCGGCGCGAGCACCCGGCACGTGGGGGCGAGCCTCAGCAGGGTGGGGACCCTGTAGCGGCTGGAGACGACCAGCGTCGGTCACGTCCGTGGGCACCGCGAGCGCCTGTCCCGCGAGCTTTTCGCAATGTCCGGCGGCCTCGCCGGGCGGGCGCTCAGGCAACCGCCGGGCTGGCTGGAAGGCCCGCCGGATTCACTTCGCCAGGCCGCAGGCCGACTTGCCCTCGTCCGTCAGGAGGATGTCGCAGGTCGTCCGGTCGTCCGGGTCGATGGTGCAGGTCTCCAGCCGCGCATCACAGGCGGCGAGCTCCTCGTCGGTCGGCTCGATGCTCCGCTCGCGGTCGGCCACCGATTGGATGCACTCGTCGCGCTGGAACTGTTCGACGCAGTCGCAGAGCCGCTCCGACAACTGCCGGCACGGACTCTTGCAACCGGCGAGGGCAAGCAGGGCGGAGCAGAGCAGGGTGATGGCGGTGGAGCGGCGCATGGGGTGGGCGAAGATGCCAGAAGGCGCCCTGGATGCAAGCAATGGCAGCCGGAAGGTCGGAGGGTGGCTTCTCCGGCTGCTCACTTTCCGGGAGGCCCTGCCGTCCGGGTGTCCCTCGGGTGCGGCTCCGTCCACTTCCAGGCGTCTCGCCGGACCCATGCCATACTCGGGAGCCGTCCATGTCCTCCGCGTTCTCCTCCCGCTCGCGCACCTCCCGGTACACCTCCGGTGCGGAGGCGGCGCTGACGGTGCTGCTGGTGTTGCTGCCGCTGGCGCTCGGGAGCGCGCCCACCTGGGTGCACGGGCCGCTGGTGGTGCTCGCGGGCCTCGCCTTCGTGCTGGCGTGCGTGGGGGCGTGGAGGCAGCAGCGCTCCCTGCACCTGCCCCTGCTCGCGCTGCCCCTGGGCGCGGGGGCCCTGCTGTGCCTGCTGCAGCTCGTTCCGCTGCCGCCGGGACTCCTCGCCGTCCTCAGCCCCGAGGCGGCCGGGCTGCGCGATGTCGTCCTCGTCCCCCTGGGGCTGGACGGCCCGCGCCCGCTGTCGATGGATCCACCGGCCACCTGGCGCGAGCTGGCCAGACACCTGGCGTACCTGCTCACCTTCGTCGCTGCGGTGCAGGTGTGCCGCTCCGGACGCGCGCGCCGCCGGCTGCTGACCACGCTCGCCTTCACCGGGGCGGGAGTGGCCGTGCTGGGCCTGCTACACGCACTGCTCGGCCTCGACACGCTCTTCGGCGTCCTCGCCTTCGTCCACGCGCGCCCGCCGCTCGTCACGCCCTTCGGAAACCCCAACCACCTCGCGGCCTTCCTCGGCCTGTCGGCCACGGTGTCCCTGGGGCTCGCGCTCTCCAGCGAGGGGCGGACGCGCGCGGTGCCCTACGTGCTGGCCACCGTGCTGTCCGGAATGGGGGTGGTGCTGTCCCTCTCGCGCGGAGGCATCGCCTTCTTCGTCTTCGGGATGCTCGCCTTCGCCCTCCTGCTGCTCTCTCGCCGGGCGGGGACGGAGCGCGCCCGCACGTGGCGCCGGGGCGGCATGGTGCTGCTGTGCCTCCTCGCGGTGCTCGCGGTGGGAGGCCAGGCCGCCTCCGAGCACCTCGCGGCCGAGCTGCGGACGGCGGACAGCGTCGAGGAGCTGCGCCACAGCAAGCTGGAGCAGTGGCCGGTGCTGGCCTCGGTCGCGAGGGCCTATCCGCTCGGCCTGGGCCGTGGCGCCTTCGAGTCCGTCTTCCCACGCTACCAGTCGCAGCCCGTCATCCACACCGCGACGCACCCGGAGAACGCGGTGCTGCAGCTCGCCACGGAGTTTGGTGTGCCCGGGCTGCTGCTGCTCGCGGTGACGCTGTGGGGCTTCGGCCGGTTGTGGCGCCGGGAGGGGCTGGGCGCGGCGGAGCTGGCGGTGCTCGCGGGGGTGGCGGCGCTCGGGCTGCATGACCTCTTCGATTTCAGCCTGGAGCTGCCCGCGAGCGCGGTGGCGGCCTGGGTGGCGTTGGCCAGCGTGGCCCGTCCCGAGGACCGGCAGCGCGCCGAGGCCCCGCGTGGCCATGTGCCCCCGCGCGTGCTCGTGGCGGGAGTGGCCCTCACGGCGGTGGCCCTGGTGGCGCTCGTTCTTGGCTGGAGCACGCTGGAGACAGCGGAGGCGGAGCTCGGGAGGCTCGTCTCCGCGCGGGCCCCGCTTGCCGAGGTGCGCGCCCGGGGGCTCGCCCTCATCGACAGGCACCCGGCCGACCATGCCCTCCAGGACCTGGTGGGCCTGGCCTACGCGAAGGCGGGGCGCGCGGAAGCGGCCGAGGCGCTCGCCTTCGCCAACCGTGCCCTCTTCCTGAACCCGGTGGATGCGTGGGGCCACCGCGTGGCCGCGCACGCCCTGCTCACGCTGGGGCAGCGTACCCAGGCCTTCCTCGAGTACCGGCTGGCGTTCGAGGCGGGGGACCAGGCGCTGCTGTGGAGCGAGGCGCTCGAACGGGCGCGGACGCTCGAGGAGTTGCAGGCGCTCACGCCGGACACGGCCCGGCAGGCGGTGATCTTCGCCTCGCAGCTCCAGCGCGCGGGGCATCAGGAGCGGTTCCTTCCCTGGCTCGCCTGGGCGCGTGAGCGCTTCGACGCGGCGCCCGAAGCGGCACAGCTCTGGGAGCACGAGGCGCGTGTGCGGCTCCAGCGGCGCGAGCTGGCGGAGGCCGAGGCGGCCAGCGCGGAGGTCTCCCGCAGGGCTCCGGACGCGCTCTTCTCGTACCTGCTGCGCGCGGACGTCCTCCAGGCGCTGGGCCGGGGGAACGAAGCGGTCGAGGTGCTCGAGGCGTTGGGCCCCCGCTTCCTTGGCAACGTGGAGCTGGCGTTCGCGCTCGCGCGGCTGCAGGTGGACCTGGGGTTGACGCGTCGCGCGAGGGAGTCGCTCCAGCAGGTGAACCCCTTCGTGTCCAACCATTCGCAGCGCGCGCAGCTCTACATGCTCGAGGCCGCCAGCTACGAGCGGGAGGGGCTGCGCACGCGGGCGCTGGAGTCCTGGAAGTCCGCGGTGCGCATGCAGCCGAGCGGGAGTCTCTGGTTCAAGGTGGCGCGGCTGCACGAGTCGCTGCACCAGTTCGACGCCGCGGCGCGGGCGGTGCGCGAGGGCGTGCAGTTGCTGCCGGAGGCGCAGCGAGGGGAAGGGGAGGCGTGGGTGGCGCGCCTGGAGGCGGCGGAGCGCCAGCGGGTGGAGGAGCGGCGCCGGGAGCGCGGAGGCTCGGGCGGGGCGGATTCCGTCCTCCTGCGGGCCCTGGGCGCGGAGGAGGACCTGGGGACGGTGGAGGGCGAGGAGCCCTGAGCCCCGCGGCTCACGAGTGCATGTCGTGCTGCACCGTGTTCCGCCCCGCGTGCTCCTGGGTGATGGAGGCCGTCCTCGGTGACTCGAGGCCCATGAAGTCCTCGACGCTCACCTCCAGCGCCTCCTCATGGGAGCCCGCGCGCAGCAGCAGATCCTCCGCCACGCCGAGTCCCTCGTCCATGAGCACCGGCAGCCCGTAGAGGTGGCCGAAGGGGGGCTCCGCGCCCAGCTCGCAATCGGGGAAGCGGTTCGCGAACGCGTCCTCGCTGGCCAGCCGGGCCTCCCGGGCGCCGAGCACCTCGCGGACCTTCTCCACGTCCAGGGCGTCCGTCGCGGGGATGATGCAGATGCACAACTGCCCATCGGCCTCGACGATGACGGACTTGGCCACGCGGTAACCCGTTACGTGGAGCGCCTGGGCCAGCTCCTGCGCTGTCACCGCGCGCGGATGCCAGTGGCGAAGAAAGGGCACGTGCTGCTGATGGAGATAGTGCTGGATGGGCTCGGGGATCATGGGCGGTACCTTCTGTCTCGAAGGTGGACTGCCTTCGCCCTTCAGGCCACGGCTGGCCGGGCGCGTGCCTCCCGAGCGGGCGGGCACGCGCCCCGGGCCTCACTTCTGGAAGTCGTACACGCTGCCCAGGTTGAGGATGCGCGTCAGCTCGTCCAGGGCCGTCATCGTCTCGCGGGCCAGCTTCGGGTCCGCCAGGTCCTTGGCGCGCAGGTCCTCGCGGTAGTGCCGCTTCACCCAGCCGGCGAGCGCCTCGTGCAGCTCCGGGCTGTAGAAGACGTTGGCCTTCACCGCGGCGCGCTCGGTGTCGGTGAGCCACACGCGCTGGCGCAGGCACGCCGGGCCGCCGCCGTTGTTCATCGACTGGCGCACGTCCAGGTAATACACGCGCTTCACCGGGTTGTTCTCCGCCACCACGCGCTCCAGGAAGCGCCGTGCCGGCTCCGTCTCCCGGCTCTCCTCGGGGGCGATGATGGCCATGGTGCCATCCGGCAGCGTCAGCACCTGCGAGTTGAACGGGTAGGCCTTCACCGCGTCCCGCGCCGGTAGCTCCTCGGTGCTGGCCAGCACGGACGTGAAGCCCTCGCCCAGCTTCTCGCGCAGCGTCTTCAGCAGCCCCTGCGGGTCCACGAAGGCCAGCTCGTGCAGCATGAGGAAGCTCCCGTTGCCCACCGCCATCACGTCCGTGTGGAAGGCGCCCGCGTCGATGCCCTCGGGGGACTGCTGCGGCAGCAGCACTTGCTCCGGCGCCAGCTGGTGGAGCCGCGCGAGGGCCTGGCTGGCCTCATACGTCTGCCGCGCGGGGAAGCGGGTGGGGTGGCGCACGTCGTCTCGCCACGCGCTCCGGCCCCAGGCGAGCACGTGTACCGCCTTGTGCCCCGGGGTGACGAGCCGGGTGTGGTTGGCCGCGCCCTCGTCCGCGAAGTGCCCGCCGCCGGGCAGCGGCGCGTGCACGGCGAAGTGCTTCTCATCCGCGAAGATGGAGCGCAGCACCGCGTGCGTCGTCTCCGCCTCCAGCGCCCGGTGGAACATCTGCTGGAGGTTGGCCGGCGTCAGGTGCATGCGCCCGTCCGCCGTGTCCTCCGAGGGCGCCCCCGTGGCCGCGTTCGCCGTCCACATCGCCGCCGAGCTGGACGTCAGCCGCAGCAGATGATCCGCCTCCTTGCCGGCCCGGGTGATGACCTCCTCGTCCGTGCCGGAGAAGCCCAGCGCGCGCAGCGCCTTGAGCGAGGGCCTCGGCTGGGGCGGCAGCACGGCCTGGCCCACCCCCAGTCCCGCGACGAAGCGCATCTTCTCCAGGCCCTGGAGGGCCGCCTCGCGGGGATGGCTCACCTCGCCGCCATGCAGGGCGGACGCCAGGTTGCCGGGCGACAGGCCGCCATAATTGTGGGTGGGACCGACGATGCCGTCGAAGTTGTATTCGCGCATGGGATATGGAAACGCTCGTGGAGCGCCCACCCTTAGCAAAGCGCCTCAAGCGTTTCCTCCGCTACCTGCTCGTCCGGGCGGTATTGGCCGTGGTCAGCCGCCTGCCGCTGGGGTTCGCCCGGTGGCTGGGGGCGGGCTTCGGCCGGTTCGCCTTCGCCGTGGCCGGTGGGGAGCGCCGCAAGGCCTTGAAGTCACTGGCCCGCGCCTTCCCGGAGAAGTCCGACGCGGAGCGGCATGCGCTCGCCCGGGCCTCGTTCCGCCACCTGGGCATGGCCGCCTTCGAGGTGGGCGCCACCGCCGCCATGGACCGGCAGCTCGAGCGCTTGGTCCGCTGGCAGGCGGAGGACCGGAGCGTCCTGGAGGCCGCGCTCGCCCGGGGCAAGGGCGTCGTCTTCGTCTCCGGCCATGTGGGCAACTGGGAGCTGCTGGCCCGGCGGGTGGCGCGTGCGGGCTACCCCAGCCAGAGCATCGCCAAGGAGACCACGGACCCGCGGCTCACCACGCTCGTCGAGCGCTTCCGGGCCCAGGGCGGGGTGCGCAGCATCTGGCGCGGCCAGGAGGGCGCGGCCCGGGCCATGCTGCGCACGCTCAAGGCGGGAGAAATCCTCGGGCTGCTCATCGATCAGGACACGAAGGTGCAGTCCGTCTTCGTCCC
Source organism: Archangium gephyra (assembly GCF_042230915.1). Classification (GTDB taxonomy): domain Bacteria; phylum Myxococcota; class Myxococcia; order Myxococcales; family Myxococcaceae; genus Archangium; species Archangium gephyra_B. Next base: position 1,898,564 of record NZ_CP102578.1, read on the forward strand.
TTTCTTCGGCGAGCTGGCGGCCACGCCCCGGGCGGCGGCGGACCTGGCGCTGCGTACGGGCGCGGCGGTGGTGGTGGGCTTCTGTCAGCGCGAGGGGGACGGCTACCGCCTTTGGATGCAGGAGGTCCCCTGGCAGGCGACAGGGGACCGCGAGACGGATGCCGTGACGCTCACGGCCGCTCTCTCGCTGAGCATCGAGGCAGCCATCCGCCGGGCCCCCGAGCAATGGGTGTGGATGCACCAGCGTTGGAAGACCCGTCCCACCCCTGCCGGGTGATAGAGATAGGCCTCGTGCGACGTCCCCTCCTCAGCCTCCTTGCCCTCCTGGCGGCCTGCGCTCCGAAGCAGGCGACCGAAGGTGCCGCGCCGCCCGCCGTGGTGATGCACGGGGCCCGGCTGCGCTCGTATGACGGCAGCACCCTGACCCTGACGGGCGAGGCCGAGCTGGCCACCTGGCAGCGCACGGGCGAGCTCACCGCCACCCGGGCCACCGTGCACGTGCCAGGCAAGGCCGGGCAGGCGGGCGGGGACACCACGGTGCGCGCGCAGCTCATGGAGGGCAGCCCCAGCACCCGGCAGCTGGTGGCCTCCGGAGACGTGGAGGTGCGCACGGCCTCCGGGATGGTGGCGCGCACCCCTCGGGCCACTTATGACGGGACCCAGCAACTGGCGCGCGGGACGGAGGGCGTGGTGGTGACGGGACCCAATGGCCAGATGCGGGCGGACTCCTTCACCCTGTCCTTCCCCACGGGGCAGTACGACTTCGAGGGCTCGGTGCACACCACCCTCCAGGGAGGCGCGCGGTGATCGAGTTCCTGGCCACGGCCTTCTTCGCCACCCAGCCGGTGCAGCCCGCCGCGGCCGTCTCCCCCACGGCCAGCCGCGCTCCCAGCGCCGTGGTGGCCTCCCCCAAGGGCGGCGAGACGGAGATCACCTCCAAGCGGATGACCATCCTGCGTGACCAGTCCACCCTCATGTTCAAGGAGGACGTGAGGGCCCGGCGCGAGTCGATGGACCTGCGCTGCGACGAGCTCACCGCGCACTACGCGCAGTTCAACGGCAAGTACACGGCGACGCGCGGGGAGTGCGTGGGCAACGTGCTCGCGGTGGACGGCGAGCGCACCGCCCAGGGCGAGCGGGCCGACTTCGACGTGCACAACCGCCTGCTGGTGGTGACGGGCAACCCCGAGGCGAAGGATCCCTCGGCGGACCTCAAGGGCTCCGAGCTGCGCCTGATGCTCGGCAGCCAGAACTTCGAGGTGAAGGACGCCACCGTCACCCTGAAGTCGGCGCCGCTCGACACGAAGGCGGGTCCGCAGAATACCCCGGTGGTCATCACGTCCAAGCGGGTGTCGGGCACGCGCGCCCAGGCCGTCTTCTCGGGCGACGTGGTGGTGAAGCACAGGACCATGGACCTGCGGTGCGACAAGCTGACGGCCTACTACAACGGGACCCGCGAGGTGACGCGGGCCGACTGCGCGGGCAACGTGCGCGCGGTGGACGGCGACCGCCGGGCCCGGGGCGAGCGGGCGCGCCTCAACGTGCCCACCGGCATGCTGGTGGTGACGGGCAACCCCGAGGCGGAGGATCCGATGATCCACTTCCGGGGCACCCAGGTGCGCATGGCGCTGGGGGGCAAGAGCTTCGAGGGGGATGACGCCACCGTCGTCTTCAAGACGGCGCCCCTCAAGGAGCAGGAGCAGCGGCGCAAGGACACGTCGGGGGGAGCGAAGAAGCCATGAGCAGCCATCTGTTCGCCGAGGGTCTTCAGAAGAGCTTCCGGGGGCGCCGGGTGGTGCAGGGCGTCTCCTTCCACGTCTCGCAGGGCGAGGTGGTGGGGCTGCTCGGCCCCAACGGCGCCGGCAAGACGACGAGCTTCAACATGGTGGTGGGCCTGGTGCGGCCCGACGCCGGGCGGGTGCGCGTGGACGCGGAGGACCTCACGTCCCTGCCCATGCACCGGCGCGCCCTGCGCGGCCTGGGCTACCTCCCGCAGGAGGCCTCCGTCTTCCGCAAGCTCACCGTGCACGAGAACTTCCTGGCCGTGCTGGAGCTGCAGAAGGGCCTGGACAAGGCCGGCCGCGAGCGCCGCGCCCGTGAGCTCCTGGAGGAGTTCGGCCTGTCCCACGTGGCCCACTCCTTCGGCGAGACGCTCTCCGGGGGCGAGCGCCGCCGCGCGGAAATCGCCCGCTCGCTCATCCCCAACCCCCGCTTCATCCTCTTCGACGAGCCCTTCGCCGGCGTGGACCCCATCAACGTGGGCGACCTCCAGCGGCAGATCGCCCACCTGAAGTCCCGCGGCCTGGGCGTCCTCATCACCGACCACAACGTCCAGGACACCCTGGGCATCTGCGACCGCGCCTACATCATCGCACAGGGGGAAATCCTGGAGGAGGGAACCCCGCAGCAGATTGCCTCCTCGGCGCGGGCGCGAGCGGTGTACCTCGGGGAGCGATTCCGCTTGCAGTCGGTTTGAGGGCCGAGATTCCGGCTCCACAGGTCTCTGGCGAGCCGGCCCCCGGCCCTCGCCGACCCGTCCCGGCACGTCCATTGCGCAACGTCTCCACGTTGGACGGAGACAGTGCAAGTGGGCGGAATAAAAGAAGAATTTCACAAAATGCAAAGTGCGGGCCGGACTCTCGGACACTGGACGAAGTCAGGGGGCCTTGCTACTTTGGCACGGTCCTTGATGGCGGGCCGCCGTCGAGTCGATTGTTGAAACGGGCGGGAGATAGAGAATGGCGATGGAACTCAAGCAGAGCCTGAAGCTGTCGCAGCAGCTGGTGATGACGCCCCAGCTGCAGCAGGCCATCAAGCTGCTGCAACTCTCGCGGATGGAGCTGCTGGAGCAGGTCCGCGAGGAGATGGACCAGAACCCCCTCCTGGAGCAGCCCGAGGAGGCGCCCTTTGGCGACACGGCTGACAAGGAGCCGGGGGAGGCCTCGATGGAGGCCGCCAACACGGAGATGCCGGCGGGCGTGGAGGCCCGGACACCGGACGCGGCGCCCGAGTTCAAGGCGGATGGGGATGGCCCGCCGGAGATCGACTGGGAGGCCTACCTCAACAGCTACCAGTTCAACGAGCCGACGACCGCCTCCAACAAGGGCAACGTGGCGACCGAGGACATGCCGTCCTTCGAAGCCAACCTGGTGGAGAAGGAGGACCTGGCGGACCACCTCCAGGAGCAGCTCGGGACGCTGCGGCTCAACGAGGCCGAGCGGCGCGTTGGGATGCTGATCCTCGGCAACCTGGACCACGACGGGTACCTGAAGCTGGAGGATGTGGAGGGAGATCCCCTCATCCGCCTGGCCAACGAGGCGGACGTGCCCATGTCGGTGGCCGAGCGCACGCTGCGGCGCATCCAGAACCTGGACCCCAAGGGCTGCGCCGCCCGGGACTTGCAGGAGTGCCTGCTCATCCAGGTGTCGGCGCTCAAGGACAAGTCCGCGGCGCTGCTGGGCCTCATCATCAAGCGGCACATGAAGTACCTCGAGAGCAAGAACCTTCCGGCCATCGCGAAGGACTTGAAGGTGCCGCTCGAGGACGTGGTGGAGGCGTCCAAGCTGCTGCCGAAGCTGGACCCGAAGCCGGGCCGCAACTTCAGCGGGGACGACGCGCAGTACATCACCCCCGACGTGTTCGTCTACAAGATGGGCGAGGACGAGTACACGGTGGTGCTCAACGACGACGGCCTGTCGAAGCTGCGGATCTCCGGCATGTACCGCAGCGCGCTGAAGAGCGGCGGGGTGGGGCCTGGGCAGACGAAGGAGTTCATCCAGGAGAAGCTGCGCAGCGCGCAGTGGCTCATCCGCTCCATCCACCAGCGCCAGCGCACCATCTACAAGGTCACCGAGAGCATCGTGAAGTTCCAGAAGGACTTCCTGGACCAGGGCATCGCGCACCTCAAGCCGCTGATCCTCCGGGACGTGGCCGAGGACATCGGGATGCACGAGTCGACGGTGTCGCGCGTGACGACGAACAAGTACGTGCACACCCCGCAGGGCATCTTCGAGCTGAAGTACTTCTTCAACTCGTCCATTGCCCGCGTGTCCGGCGAGGACACGGCGAGCGAGGCGGTGAAGCACCACATCAAGCAACTGGTGTCGCAGGAAGATCCGCGCAATCCGTACTCGGACCAGAAGATCGTCGAGCTGCTCAAGGCGCAGGGGACGGAGATTGCCCGGCGCACGGTGGCCAAGTACCGCGAGGTGCTGGGCATCCTCCCGAGCAGCAAGCGCAAGCGCTACTTCTGAGCCCGGCTGTCCGAGCGCCCCATTTCCCCCAATATCCCCCAATATCCCCTCTCCCTCCGGGAGAGGGACGGGGTGAGGGTGTGGGAGGCCCCGGGTTGAGTCCCGGGCCTGCTCACTGCCGCAACCGCGGACTCCCGCTTTTCCGGCGGCGTAAGACGGCGGCCGCGAGCACGTGCCACCACGGGAGTGTGGAGCGGCGAGCAGGCACTCCGTTCACCAGGACCTGACGCCAGAGTCTCCGAACGGCTCCTTCGAATTCGCGGCGGCGGTCATCCGTGACGGCGTCGTAGCCGGCAATGTCGATGCGGATACGCAGCTTCCTGCGCGTCCACCACGACATGCCCATCGCGAGCGGCATCACCAGATAGTTGATGAAGGGCCCCGCGAGCCCGGGCCGGAAATCCTGGAGGTCGAGCGCGAGCCTCTCCTCCGCTCTTGCCAGCAGGGCAGCTGCATCCGCGCTTCCCGCCTGGCTGGAGCGCCGCAGGCCATCCAGCGGCTCGCCCACCGCGATGACCTTCCTGAATCCCTTCGGATCCGTGCTGAGCACGATGAGGTTGGGGAGCTCGCGCCGGTAGTCTCCGAGCTCGACGACGGCCTTGTCGCCCTCCACGCGGACAGAGAGGGTGGGATGATTCCGCGTCTCCATCAGGCCAGCATACCGCCAGCCATGCGCCGGCGAGCCGGCCCGTAAAGGAACTCGAGACATGTCTCTCCATCTCGCGCTGTTCGTGGTGACCCTGACGGTCGGGCAGGTTCAGTCAGAAGAGGATTTCGCGGCGGCGGACAAGGGGTGTGCCGGGAAGAAGCGCACCTCTTGCGCCAGGCTGGGCAAGATCATCGAGAAGGGAGACATCACCCTCGAGGAATTGGAGCACGCCCTGGAGACGCTGACGGCCGCCTGCGGCCAGAAGATCGCCGAGGCCTGTGCCGTCGCCGCCGTGGCGTACGACCAGGGCGACAGTGTCGAGGGCCGCGATGCGGAGAAGGCGCTGTCGTTCTTCAAGAAGGCGTGCGCCCTGAGCGACTCGGCGTCGTGCGCATCCGCGAAGCTCCTCGCCCGGGACCCGAGCAAGAGCGTTCAGGCGCAGCGGCAGGCGGAGGAGGCCAGGAAGGCGCTCCCGGCCGTCACCCGCGAGTGCCTGGAACTGCGCGCCCCTTCCTGCATCAGGCTGGGGGGGTTCCTCGAGGAGAAGGCACTCACGGGAGAGGACGCGGCCCGGGCGCTGGAGACGCTGAACACGGCGTGTGACAAGCAGCTCCCGCATGCCTGTGCCGGCGCCGCCAGGGCCTACAACCTCCGCGGAGACAGGGAGAAGGCGCTGATGCTCTACACGCGCGCGTGTGACCTTGGCGTGTCCGCCTCCTGCCTGGAGGCGAAGTTCATGCGCAAGATGGACGAGATTCTCGTGAAGTAGAGCAGGGGGGACGCCGGTGGAGTCACGTCCCTGTCCCGGCTACTTGCGCGAGGCCACGGCGTCCGAGAGGTCGGGCATGCCCGTCGGAGTCGCGGGCGGGGCGCTCAGGTTCGGGTCGTTGATGCTGTCGACGATGGCCACCATGTCTCCCACCTTCAGCGCGTCGTAGAGGGCGATGATGTCGGCGTTGTCGTGGCGGACGCACCCGTGCGACACGTCCTCGCCTTGCTGGGCGGGAGCGCTGGTGCCGTGGAGCTCCTCGCCCGAGCGGGAGCCATTGGCCCAGGAGAGGTCGATGATGCGAGGCCCGAAGACGTGGCCACCCCACAGCTTCTTGCCGAGGGCGTGGGACTGGGCCTCGTTGAGCTTGCCCGTCACCTTCTTCAGGCCGGAGTCCGTCTGGGTGGCGCGAGTGCCCACGGCATTGCCGAAGATGGACTGGAGCTTGCCCTGGGCGTCGAAGAGGAAGGTGCGGTGCTCGTTCTTCACCACCACCACGCGCACGGGCGTGCCCTTGTAGCGGGGCGCCGGCAGGTGCTGCGTCTGGCCCCGCTGTCCCGGAGCCGGGGCGAGCGCATCCAGGGCACGCAGGGTGGCGGCGTCCACCTTGCCGGTGGGCTGTACGGCGGGAAAAGCCGAGCGGGCATGCACCTGGAAGTTGCGCACCGCCTTGGCCGACTGCGCGCCAAAGGAGCCATCCACGCCCCCGGGCACGCTGAAGCCCATGTCCGCGAGGGCCTGCTGCACGGCGCGCACGCCCGGCCCCTTCGAGCCCGCCGCGAGCGAAGTCTGGCCGGTGAGCACCCCCGCCAGTTCCGGCTGGTTGACGAAGCGCTCGTTGCGCAGCGGGGCCTGGCCGCCCGCACCGGCTGCGGGCGCGGCGGAGGGAGTCGAGGAGCCAGTGGAATCAGCGGTCATGGTGCACCCGGTCCGGAAGGGAGTGGCTGGTCTCGAGCCTAAGCCAGATGGGCCGAGTCCTGTCAGGGGAGAGGTTCCGGGCGCGTTCGGGAGCAACTGGTCCGACTGTCGGACCAGTTGGCCCGCCGCGCCGCCGGAAGGTGCCTCGGCTTCTCCGACAAGGGCGGTGGCGTGAAGTCCCCCCGTGTTGTACGTGTCGCCCACCGACATGTCCTCGAACGATCCCATCCTCTACCGAGAGCCCACGCCCCTCGTCGTCCCTCCGGTGACGCTGGAGGGCCAGTCCGTCCGTCTGGAGCCGCTGGCCATGAGCCATGCGCCCGCGCTGGCCGCGGTGCTCGAGCCCGGCATCTTCGAGCACTTCAACGTGGTGCTGAGCACGCTCGGGGACGTGGAGGCGTACATCGCCGACACCCTGGCGGCCGCGGAGCGCGGGGTGGAGCGCCCCTTCGTCATCCTCGAGAAGGAGACGGGCTCGCCCGTGGGCAGCACGCGCTACCTGGACATCCAGAGCAAGCACCGCACCCTGGAGATCGGCAGCACGTGGTTGGCCAGGCGCGTGTGGCGCTCGCGGGTGAATACCGAGTGCAAGTACCTGCTGCTGCGCCATGCCTTCGAGGACCTGAAGGTCATGCGGGTGCAGCTCAAGACGGACCGGCGCAACGCGCGCTCGCGCGCCGCCATCGAGCGCATCGGCGGCCGCTTCGAGGGCATCCTCCGCCACCACATGCTGGTGCGCGGCGGCGTGGTCCGCGACACCGCCTTCTACGGCTTCATCGATACCGAGTGGCCCGAGGCGAAGAAGCGCCTGGAGTCGATGCTGGCCGGGCACTGAGCTCGAGCGCGTCCTCCAACAGGCGCACCCGCACCGAGGGCAGGTAGAGGCGCTCCGCCCGCTCGCGGCCCGCGTGTCCCAGGGCCCGCCTCGCTCCGGGGTCCGCCACCCAGCGCGCGAGCACCTCGGCGAGGGCCTCCGCCCGCGGTGCCACCCGGGCTCCACACGTCTCGTCGATGATCTCCCTCGCCCCGCCCATGTCCGTCGTCAGCACCGGCAGGCCCGCGTACATCGCCTCGACGAAGACGATGCCGAAGCCCTCGGGCACCACGTTGGGGTGGCAGAACACGTCCGCTGCGGTGAACAGCCTCGGGACGTCCGCGCGCTGGCCGAGGAAGCGCACCCGGTCCGTCAGCCCCCACTGCGCCGCCTGGGCGCGCAGGCGCTCCTCGTAGGCCCGCTCCTCCGGACGTTGCGCGCCTCCCACCACCAGGCACTCCCACGCCGCGTCCCGCCCCAGCCGCGCCAGGGCCTCCAGCAGCAACGCGTGCCCCTTGCCCGGCTCCATCCGGCTCAACTGGAGGATGAGCGTCGTCCCCTCGGCCACGCCCAGTTCCTGGCGCACGGCCTGGCGCATCTCGGGCTCCTTCGGGATGCGGTCCTCGACGGGGCAGCCGGCGACGAGCGGCGCGGGCCGGGGCACCAGCGCGGAGACGGACCCGGCCGTGAACTCCGAGTTGGTGAGCAGCGCATCCGGAGGGAACCGGGCCATCAGCCGGTCCAGCCGGTGGTGGGGGTCCACCTGGTTGTGCACGAAGAGCGCCTGCCGGTAGCCGAGCAGCGCCGGGGCCGCGACGAGCTTCAGCCACGTGGAGTGGTACACCACCAGCTCCGGGCTCCACGCGCGCAGCAGCCGGCGCAGCCGCAGCTGGGGCCCCACGAGCGTCCACGGCCGCCCCAGCCTCGCCGGGCCGAGCACCTCCACCGAGGCTCCCGCCTCCCTCAGCTCCGTGGCCAGCCGGCCCTCGAAGAACAGCGCGAAGCGGTGCTCCAGCCGCCGCGGCGACTTCGCCAGCGTCACGAGGAAGGTCTCCACACCCCCGTACAGGTTTCCCGCCGCCAGATGGAGCACTCGGCCGGCCACGTTGCCTCCCCGCCGCCGCGGCCTACCCCCTCCGCGAGGGCTCCGGCGCGACGCGAATCATCCGCTTGCCGATGTTCGCCCCGTGCAGCAGCCCCATCAAGGCCCGTGGCGCGTTCTCCAGCCCGTCGATGATGTCCTCGCGCACCTTCAGCCGCCCCTCGGCCACCCAGCCCGCCAGCGCCCGCTCGGCCTGCTTCCGCCGATCGTAGAAGTCCATGACGATGAAGCCCTCCAGGCGCAGGCGGCGGATGGCCAGCAGGCCCGGAACGCCGATCAGCCTCGGGGGCGGCGTGTCGGTGTCGAGGATGGACACGACGCCGCAGCACACGATGCGCCCGTGCTGCTTCATCCGCAACAGCGCCGCCTGGAACACCGCGCCCCCCACGTTGTCGAAGTAGACGTCCACGCCCTCGGGGCAGCAGTCCGCCAGCCGCTCGGAGAGGTCTCCGGACTGGTAGTCGATGGCCGCGTCGAAGCCGAGCTCGCCAGTGAGCCAGCGGCACTTCTCCGGGCCTCCGGCGATGCCGATGACGCGGCACCCGTGCAGCTTCGCGAGCTGCCCGGCGAACGAGCCCACCGCCCCCGCCGCCGCCGACACGAGCACCGTCTCCCCGGCGCGCACCCGTCCCACCTCCAGCAGGCCGAAGTACGCCGTCTTGCCCGTCACCCCGAGCACGCTCATCCAGTGGGACAGTGGCTCGCGCGGCTCCAGCTTGTAGAGCGCGTCCCCCGGGAGCACGGCGTAGTCCTGCCAGCCCCCCTCACACTCGACGAGGTCTCCGGGGCGGAAGCGCGGGTCCCTCGAGTCCACCACCTCGTTGAGCGTGAACCCGGCCATCACCTCGCCGAGCCTGATGGGCGGACGGTAGGTGGGGTCGGGGAACATCCACGCCCGGTTGGCGGGATCCAGGGAGAGATAGACGGTGCGCGTCAGCACCTCTCCGGGGCCGGGTCCGGGCACCGGGGTCTCCCGGTAGCCGAAGTCGGACTCCCGCAGCCGGCCCTCGGGCCTGCGTGCCAGGAGGAACTGGCGGTTGATGTCGGGCATGTCGTGCGTCTCCTTGGCGGTTCCCGAGAGGGAGGGGCAGGGGGGCGGCGTGTGATGGGCCACCGGGGGCGGGACGCGCCCGGCCGCCCGGTTGGAGCGGGAGGAGACGCCGCGGACCGGGCCATTCCGAAGGGTGGTGGTAGGGTGCGCGCGATGGCTTCCGCTTCGTCTCTTCGTCTCGCCCTGGGCGCGCTCGCCGCGTGGGGGCTCCTCGTGGGTTGTGGCCGCACCGTGGCCCAGCCCGCCACCCTCGTGGACCTGAAGGACCGCACCCTCAAGTTCACCCTCACCGACGTGGACTCGCTGGAGCGCGACTCGTCCGTCGGCGCGCACCGCTTCACCCTCGTCTTCTCCGAGGGCCTCTCCTGTGCCCGGCTCGCCGACGGCGTCACCGCCACCCTCAATGGCCAGCCCATGAAGCTCGAGCCCGGGGGCGTGCCTGACACCGGCGTCGGCGGGCGCGAGGTGTGCGAGCCGCCGCGCGCCACCTTCGACTTCGACCCCGAGCGCTGGGACAGCGAGCCCACCGAGGACCTCCGCGTCATCCTCCAGGACGACACCCATTCGGTGGTGCTCGTCCTGCGCGATGCCAAGGCCAAGCGGCGTTTCCTGCGCGAGAGCGGCTCCCCGGGCACCCTGCGGCGCGGGCAGACCTATGGCTATGTCTGGTTGCCCGAGACCGATGTCCTCCAGGCTCCCGCGCAGGCCAGCCTCATCCACAAGAACAGCGGGGCCCTCGGCATCCTCGACGTGCAGCAGGAGGGCAACACGGCCCGCTTCACCGTGCCCGCCGAGACCGTGGAGGGCCAGTACCTCCTGCGGATGAGCGGCACCGCCGTCGCGCAGGTGCTCTCCTGCGAGGGCGTGGCCGGCTGCGAAGGCGGCCTCTTCCACTCGGGCGACGTGGACGTCACCGTCAGCCCCTGAGCCCGCCCGCCTTCCTGGCAGGGGTTCCTCCTCCGGCGGTTGCCGGGGTCCAGCCCCCTCCCCACCGTGGGGAGGGTAGGCAACCCGAGAGGACCCCTCCATGGCTCAGAAGAATCCGCGCGTAGCAGGCCCCAAGCCCCCCATGCCCGGCCAGGAGCAGGCGCATCCTGGACTCGAGGGGCAGATGACCCCCGAGCCGGACTACGGCCTCACGAGCTACAAGGGGCTCGGCCGCTTGAAGGACAGGGTGGTGCTCGTCACCGGTGGGGACAGCGGCATTGGCCGCGCGGTGTGCCTGGCCTTCGCGCGTGAAGGCGCCGACGTGGCCTTCGCCTACCTCAACGAGGACCCGGACGCCGAGGTGACCCGCAAGGTGGTCGAGGACTCGGGCCACCAGGTGCTCGCGCTCAAGGGCGACCTCACCGACGAGAGCGTTTGCCGCCGCATCATCGAGGACACGGTGAAGCGCTTCGGCCGCATCGACGTGCTCGTCAACAACGCGGCCTACCAGGGCAAGAAGGTGGAGAAGTTCGAGGAGCTCACGGCCGAGCGCATCGAGCGCACCTTCCGCACCAACATCATGGCGATGTTCCACCTGGTGCGGTACGCGCTGCCGCACATGAAGGCGGGGGCCTCCATCATCAACACGGCCTCCATCCAGGCCTACCAGCCATCGCCGGGCATCCTCGACTACGCGTGCACCAAGGGCGCCATCGTTACGTTCACGAAGGGCCTGGCGCAGGAACTCATCGAGCGCGGCATCCGCGTCAACTGCGTGGCCCCGGGCCCGGTGTGGACGCCGCTCATTCCCCAGTCCTTCGATGCCGAGAAGGTGAAGAAGTTCGGCCAGCAGTCGCCCATGGGCCGGGCCGCGCAGCCGGTGGAGCTCGCGCCTTCGTACGTGTTCCTGGCCTCGGACGAGTCGCGCTACGTGAACGGCGAAATCCTCGGCGTCACCGGCGGACAGGTCCTCGCCTGAAGCCGCGGGGCCGCGCGTGAGAGGCGGCGGATTCGATTCCCGCCGCTTCCCCATGGCCACTCCTGTGTGGCGGGTCGTTCGCCAGGCGCGCGTGCGCCTGGATGCCGGTCCCCGAGCCGTCGCTCCCCGGGAGCCTTATGCATCCAGTGTGGCGGCCGCGGGTCATGTACCAGCGGCCATGCGCGCGCGCCGCGAGCTGGAGTTCGGCGCTCGCGGGGGGAGCGACCGTATGAGACATCTGGGAAAGACGCTGCCGTTTCGTGGGCCCGAGGGCACGCTCGTTCCGGACAGCATCGCCGAAGTGAGCTCTCCACGCCTCGGCGGGGTCGAGCAGTGGGTGATGATCCGCGGAGAGAGCCTGGCCAATCCGCCCTTGATCCTCCTGTATGGAGGTCCGGGGCTCACCGAGACGCGGCTGTTCCGGCACTTCAATGCGCCGCTCGAGAAGCGCTTCACCGTCGTCTACTGGGACCAGCGCGGCAGCGGGAAGTCGTACGACCCGAGGAGCCCGACATCGTCCATGACCGTCGAACGGTTCATCGCGGATCTCGACGAGCTGGTGGAGATGGTGTGCAAACGCCTCGGAAAGGACCGGGTGACGCTCTACGGGCACTCCTGGGGCTCCGTGCTCGGCGTGCTCTACGCCGCGCGCTTCCCACAAAAGGTCGCCGCGTACGTCGGGAGTGGACAGGTGGGGGACTGGGCGGCGGGCGAGGCGGCCTCGTATGCCTTCGCCGTCGCCGAAGCGGAACGTGCCGGCAATCGCAGGGCACTCAAGGCGCTCCGCGCCATCGGCCCGCCGCCGCACTCCGCTGAGAAGTTGTGGACGCAGCGCACGTGGCTGATGCGCCTCGAGGGGCAGCTCGGTCCCAGGCGCCTCTGGGACACGGCACGCATCTTCCTCAGCCGGCCGGAGTCGTCGATCTTCGATCTGCGCAACATCATGCGGGGGTTCCGCTCCTCTCTCGACGTGATGTGGGCCGAAGTGTCGAAGCTGAATCTCCTGACGCTCGTCCCCGCGTTGCAGGTGCCCGTGTTCTTCTTCCTCGGCCGCCGCGATCACTGGGTCCCCCCGGAGGGCAGCGTGGCCTACTTCGACGCGCTGATCGCACCGTCCAAGCGGCTCGTCTGGTTCGAGCAGTCCGGACACGAGCCGTTCGCCGATGAGCCGGACAAGTTCAACACCGCCATGGTGGAGCTGGTGCGGCCCGTCGTGGTGGCGCGAGGGCTTCAGGCGCAGCGCCCCTCCTGAGCCGCGGCCCTGAAGCCGATTTCCGAAATCTCCCAACCTGCCCCGCCGGACGTTGCCGCTTCCACCCGCCCCGCCGAGCTTGCCCGGCGTCTCGAAAGGGAGGGCAGCGATGCGGACCAGGTGGGGACAGCGGCGCGGCTGGAAGCTGAGCGGTCTGGGGCTGGTGGGACTGGTGCTCGTGCTCGCCTGTGGCGAGCCCCCGCCCCAGGAGCTTGCCCGCGCGGTGGAGGATGATGCGGAGGCAGGGTCCACCGCGCTCTCGAGCGAGCCGTCCCAGGTGGCCTCCGGGGATGAGCTGGACCTGGGCAGGACCGGGCTCCAGCTCCAGCCGTGGGCGCAGGGCTCGGCCTCGGTGGCGTCCGACGGAGCGGACCTGTACCTCGCCGTCTGGAGGGACGAGCGCTCGGGCGGCATCTTCGGCACGCGCGTGAACACGGCGGGCAAGGTGCTCGAGCCCACCGGCCTCGTCCTCAATCCGAGCGCGCGGGGCTTCGGGCCGGGTGGCCCCGTGTCCGTGGCCTTCACCGGGACGCATTTCCTCGTCGTGTGGCTGGATGATGTCGAGGTCTTCGCCATCCGGCTCCGGCGCGATGGCACCCGGGTGGACCCCGAGGCCGTCTTCCTCCGCCAGATCGACTCGGGCGGCGAGCCCTCCATCGCCTGCGACGGAGCCGGGCGGTGCCTCGTCACCGTGCTGGACATCGGCGGTGACGAGGAGAGCTCCGTCGACGCCCTCCTGGTGACGGATGGGCCGGGTTCCCTGGCGTTCGAAAGCTTCGGTGTGGCCGCGGGGCAGCTCGGTCAGCCGAGAGTGGCCTGGAGCGGCCGTCACTTCCTGGTGGTGTGGCCCGAGGAGCGTGAAGGCTCCAGCGACGTCCTGGGCGCGCGCGTGACGCCGGAGGGCACCGTGCTCGACAGCCCGGGCTTCGTGATCTCCTCCGCGAGCGGAGAGCAGCGCGAGCCCTCCGTCGGGCGGATGGGCGACCGGATGTGGGTGGTCTGGGAGGACACGCGCCGCGGAGAGAGCGACATCTTCGGAACCCGGGTGCGGGACGCGGAGGTGCTCGATCGGGATGGCCTCGCGCTCTCCACGGCGACGGGGCGGCAGCACGAGGCGCGCGTGGCGAGCGTGAGTGGCAGGGCCTTCGTCCTCTGGACGCATGAGGGGAGCAGCGGGCGCAGCCGCATCCGAGGCACGCGCGTGACGGCGGACGGGACGGTGATCAACCGCGCCGGCTTCCCGGTGTCGGCCGAGGACTTCGCGCGCGAGGAGAACGCGAACCTCGCCTGCGGGAGCGCGCAGTGCTTCGTGGCCTATCAGTCCCCCTCGCCGGCGGATGATGCGTCTGGCTTTGCCCGGAGCCGGTTCGTGCTGGGCACGCGGCTGACGCGCGGCGAGGGCGCGCTGGACTCGCCCGCGCTGGAGCTGTCCAAGGCGGCCCCGGCGCAGCGCTTCCCCGCGGTGGCCTGGGGAGAGGACAGCTTCCTGGTGGTGTGGCAGGAGTTCCGGGACGTCGAGGGCCCGACGCTGGTGGCCGCTCGCATCCGTCCCGATGGCCGGGTGTTGGATCGCCGGGGCATCGAGCTGCCGGGTGCCCCGGGCTCGACGAGCCCCGCCGTGGCCTTCGATGGTCACGAGTTCCTGGTCGTCTGGCAGGAGCCCCACCCCGGGGGCGAGGACATCCGGGGCGCCCGGGTGAGCGCCTCCGGCCGGCTGCTCGACCGCCGCGGCATCCCCATCTCCACCGCGCGAGTCCGCCAGCTCTCGCCCTCGGTCGCCGGTGGTGACGGGCGCTTCTTCGTGGCCTGGGAGGACACGCGCGACGGCGAGCTGGACAATCTGCGCTTCACCCCCTTCGGCGCGAGGGTGGGCGGCAATGGCCGGGTGTTGGATCCGGCCGGCATCCGCCTCGCGCCTCCCGACCGTTTCGGGCTGGAGCCCGACGTGGTCCACATGGGCGATCGCTTCCTCGTGGCGTGGAGCGGCGGCGGCCGCATCGAGGGCACGCGGGTGGCCTACGACGGCACGGTGATGGATCCGGCGGGCCTCGCGCTCTCGCCGCCCACCCCCTTCTTCGAGGCCTCGCCAGCGCTCTCCTTCGATGGCACCACGGCGCTCGCCGTCTGGACGAGGTTCGGGACGGAGATCATCGGCACCCGGGTGACGCCCGAGGGCGCCATCGTGGGCACGCCGGGCTTCACCATCGTCGAGGTGCCCCCGGAGGGGGGCTTCGTGGGCTTGCCGGACGCGACATTCGACGGCGTCCAGCACCAGGTGGTCTGGATGGACACGCGGTCCCCGGCGAGCCCCCTCAACCCCCTGAGCATCCGAGGCGCCCGGGTGGCGACGGACGGCACGGTGCTGGATCCGGGCGGGGTGCCGCTGCTGACGGAGCTCTTCAATGACTTCACCACGCCTCCGGCGATCGCCGCGGATGGCGAGGGCCACTCCCTGCTCGCGCACGTGCGGTTCATCGAGGATCCGGACGTGCACTCGTTCCGGCTGGTGGGCCGGCTCCTCGGGAGGGACTGGTCGGGGCAGTGGCGCTTCACGGGCCCCATGGGCGGTGGGCCTCGCGCGGGCCACATCGCGGCGCTGCTGCCCGATGGCAAGGTGCTCGTCGCGGGGGGACATGCCCAGAAACGCAGCTTCTTCCTCTCGTCGGCCGAGGTGTACGACCCGCGCTCGGACACCTGGCGCTCCACCGGCTCCATGGTCGAGGCCCGCCACAGCGCCAGGGCGGTGCTGCTGCCCGATGGCAAGGTGCTCGTCGTGGGGGGAGAGGGTTTTGCCCTCGTGCTTGCGACGGCGGAGTTGTACGACCCGGTCTCGGGCACCTGGCGCCGCACCGGCCCCATGCGCGACCCTCGCGAGGGGCACACGGCGACGTTGCTGCCCAACGGCAAGGTGCTCGTCGCGGGGGGACTCAACCTCGAGGGCACCCTCGCGACGGCGGAGCTGTACGACCCGGCCTCGGGCACCTGGCGCCCTACCGGCTCCATGGTCGAACCTCGCGAGGGGCACACGGCGACGCTGCTTCTCAACGGCAAGGTGCTCGTCGCGGGAGGAACGACGGCGGAGCTGTACGACCCGGCCTCGGGCACCTGGAGCCCTACTGGCGCCCCGCTCGAACCCCTCAGTGGCCCGGCGACGCTGCTGCTCGACGGCAGGGTGCTCGTCGCGGGGGGAACGACGGCACAGGTGTACGACCCCGCCTCGGGCACCTGGAGCGCGACCGGCGCCCCGCTCGAACCCCTCAGTGGCCCGGCGACGCTGCTGCTCGACGGCAGGGTGCTCGTCGCGGGGGGAACGACGGCGGAGCTGTACGACCCGGCGTCGGGCACCTGGAGCGTGACCAACCCGATGGCCATTCCTCGCGCTGGACACACCGCGACGCGGCTGCGTGACGGCAGGGTGCTCGTCGCGGGGACACCCGCCAACACGGAGGAGGAGATGGAGTCGGCGGAGCTGTACACGCCCGGCCCCCCGTGACCGCGCTGGCACGAAGGCGCTGTCCGGCACCGGCGAGTGGCGGCGGCTTCGATTTCCGCCGCGCCCTGGAGCGCTAACGCAGCTCCAGGTAGCGGCGGATGAGGCGCAGGCGGGCCCGCTCGAAGGCCTCGCCATCATCCGGCACCTTCCAGGCCGCGGGGATGAGCTCCCGGGCCACCTGGCGCGCGAACTCCGGGTCCCCCGCGTCGCTCACCAGCTTCAACCACTCGTAGTCCTGCACTCCCAGGCGGATGAGCTTGATGCGGATGGAGGGCAGCAGCACCGGGGTGCTCCCCCCGATGATGGACGGCAGCCCCGGGTAGAAGAGCGTCCCGTCCCCATTGCCGTTGAAGCGGAACTGGGTCGTCCACGCCGTGTAGAGCAGCCCCACCGTCTGGTAGTACAGCTCGCCGCGGGCGCCCTCGAGGAAGTCCAACCACTGCATGCCTCGCGCCTTGGTGGCCGGCCGGTCCACCATGTACGAGGGCCAGCCCTGGCCCGGCTGGTTCTCCGGGGGCGGCGGCTCGTCGGTGCTGCAGCCGTGGCTCGCACAGCTCTGGTACAGCCACAGCTCGCGGCCGGGCAGGGCGAGGAAGTCGTCGTACTTGGGACGTTGATCTCCCACGTACGGCGGCTCGGTGCCGTCGATGTGGTTCACCAGCACCACGAGGATGTCGATGAGCTCCAGCAACTCATGCCGCTCCAGCTCGGTGATGTTGGTGGTGAGCAGCGTGCGCAGGTCCGGTGCCGCCTCGCGCGTGAGGCTGGCACGCGCCCGTACCGCCTCCCAGGTGGTGCCATAGGGCGGCTCGTCCCCCACGTAGTCGAAGGAGCGGGACAGCCAGTCGCGCGCCCGGGCCTCGGCCTCGAACTCCGCGAGGCCCTCGGCGGTGCCCGGCCCGAGGTATTGCAGGCTCGTCATCCGCGCTCCCGGCAGGCGCGTGTCCGCTGTGCCCTCGAGGAACGGTCCCCAGCGGGAGTCGAAGGTGTCGTAGTCCGGCAGGTCCCACGTGGCCTGTCCCGGCGCGCGCGGGAAGCCGGTGGCCAGGGTGATGCGGTGGTCGAGCGCCAGCCGGTGGAAGCGCTGGAGCAGCGGCACCTGGGTGTCCACCGGGCAGAGGGGGTCCCCGGTGAAGGCCCGGCACACGTGCGGAGCCCAGACGAGGAAGGCGGTGCGCAGCGATGGAGTGGACGGCAGCACCGCGTCCACCACGGTGAGCTTCACCTTCACCTTGGCGCGGAAGCCGGTGCCCTTCACCTGGAAGACGCCGTGGTAGTTGCCCGGAGCCATGTCCGGGGGCACGCGGATGTCCACCCAGATGGCGCGCGTCTCGCCCGCGGGCACCTCGAAGGGGAAGGCCGCGCGCTTCTCCCCGACGCTCTCGTCCACGTCCGGCACCAGCCCGTCCGGCCAGCGCCCCGGCTCCGAGTCCTGCGTGGAGGGCCGGGTGATGTCCAGGAACTCCTCGCGGTAGAGGGTGACGTCCGATTCCTCGATGCGCTCCGGGGTGCCCTTGAGACCCGGCAGGCAGGCGCTCACGTTGCGCAACCCCGTCTCTCCTCCGTGGATGGCCACCTGGAAGGAGACGGACTCGTTGCGCGCGGCCACCAGGCTCAGCGAGGGCTGGACGCGCGGGGGTGTCCCGGGCCGTACCTTCACCATGGCGCTCTCGCCCCAGACCTGGGGACGGCCCTCGTGCGCCACGGCGGGAAGTGACAACAGCAGGAGCAGCAGTCCGAGTGAGCGTGCGAGAATCCTCATGCCGCGACAAGGTGGGAACGCGGCGCCCCCCCGTCGCCCAGCACCCGGGTAGGGGCCGGGCAGGCTCGGCCCTCTGTGCGCCGCTGAACGGGCAGTTCCATCCCCCGGCCTCTGGGGTCTGCCCGGCCGTCCTCCTTTTCATGATCCTCGACACGGCCTGGAAGAGCGGCAGCGCCTCCTACAGGTACAGGAAGGCGAATGGGGAGTGGGCCGAGGTCACGAACGTTCCCGTGAAGCGGGTTGCCTGAGCCAGTGGAAATGACTCCGGCCGTCACGGCCGCGAGGCGGCTTCGGTGCGCTCCGTCCAGCTCAGTCCCGCGAACATGCGGTAGGCCGGGGTGCCATATCCATCACCCAGCCCCATGCCCGCCCCCACGCTCAGCCCCCACTGACGGGTGAGGCCATGATGGAGCCCGACGGTCGCTTCGAGCGGATGCGCTGCTCCCGTCCTGCTCAGGGCTCGGGTTCCAAAGAGAGTGCCTTGCAGCCGCAACGGGTTCGCCCCACAGCTCAAGGGCGCCTCGAGGCCAAGCTTGTAGAGGAGCTCATGGCCCACCGTGAAGTTCGCGAGCTTCGCCTCGGGCCGGAGGTGGACTCCCAGGTTTCCGGAGACGCGCACCCACCGGTACCGCCACTCTCCCAACAGGCTCGGCTGGACCGCGAGCCCCGCCGAGGCCAGGTAGTGACTGGCCGTTCCGGGCAGCAGCACCGGCACGCTCGCGCCGAGCGAGAACCCGTTGCGCTCCAGCAGGAGTGCCTTGGGAACGACGCGCACATGGCCCAGGCCCCCGTGGGTGCCTCCGCTGCCGAGCTCCGGATGAATCGCCGAAGCGTCGTCCCCGCTCGTCAGGGATACCGGGACCGAGATGCCGAGCTCGAACCGGCCGAAGAGACCCACCGCACCATAGAAGTCCGCCGTGTAGAGCGAGTTCACCAGCCGATGGGTCACGCGGTTCTCGGGCGTCACCCCGATGTGGAGCGGATCATGGGCGTACTGGAGCATCAAGCCCGCGTTCCACTGAAGGTGCCCGGCGACGCGCGGGGACTGAACCACCTGGAGGTCGTGCGCCCCTGGAGCGGGCTTGAAGTTCTGCACGTCGAGCGACTGCGCCGAGGCCACGGAGGGCAAGGCCGCCACCGCCAGGATGGCCGTCTGGATGCGCCTCGTGTGACGGCGGCGGGAGTGCCACAACAGCCCCATCACCGTCAGGAAGAGGCTCCAGGTGGCCGACGGGCTGCCCGTGCTGCTGCAGCCGCCACCGTTGATCTGGACCCGGGTCGTCCCATCCAGCGGGTTGGTCCCCAGGCGCGCCTCGAGCGAGTCATCCAGCCCGTCGGCATCATCGTCCGTGTCGGCGTTGTTGCCCTGGCCGTCTCCGTCCGTATCCACCGACTCGTTCGGGTCGAGCGAGAAGGCATCGTCCGCGTCGGCGACCTGGTCGTTGTCATCATCGCCATCGCCAGCGTCGCACAGGCCGTCCCGGTCCGTGTCGAGGCCATCCGCCTCCGGGTGGAACCTGCCCGCGGCACAGTCGTTACAGGTGTCTCCATCGGAGTCGCCGCAGAGCCAGGGATCGGTCTTGTCGGAATCGTCCGAATCCATCACGCCGTCGTTGTCATCGTCCGTGTCGCCAGCATCGCACCGGCCATCGGCATCGGTGTCCAGGCCGTCCTCCGAGGGGTTGTAGCTGCCGCTGCCGCAGTCCTCGCAGGTGTCGTCGTCGGTATCCGAGCAGACGTTCGGGTTGGCGTCATCGGAGTCAGCGGCGTCCAGCGCGCCATCGTTGTCGTCGTCCGCATCACCCGCGTCGCACTGGCCATCGGCATCGGTGTCCGCGCCATCGGCCGCGGCGTTCCGGGTGCCGCTGCCGCAGTCGTCGCAGGTGTCGCCGTCCCCGTCCAGACCACACACCAGGCGGTTGGTGGGCTCACGGTCGTCCACGTCCAGCACGCCGTCGCCATCATCATCGGCATCGCCGAGGTCGCACTGGCCGTCGCTGTCGGAGTCCGTGCCGTCCGCCGCCGGATTGTAGGTGCTCTCCGAGCAGTCATCGCAGCTGTCCGCGTCCGAGTCGCCGCAGATGCCCGGGTTGTTCGGCTGGGGGTCGTTGGGGTCGAGCACACCGTCGCTATCCGTGTCATCCAAGCAGGCGAGGGCGTCGCTCGCGGAAGGCTCCAGGTTGATGGCATACAGGAAGGAGACCGTGCCACCCGCCGGGATGCTGGCGAACTTGAAGGCAATCGACATGGCCTGATCGGCGGTGACGCTCCCGCTCGTGTTGAGGCCGGTTCCATTCCAGACCGTGTCCGCGCCGCGGACGGCGAAGCCACCATGCGTGACGCGTGCGCGGGCGTCGTCTGCCACATAGGCCAGGTTGCTGACCACCAGGCCATTGGTCTGGCTCGCGGTGACCTGGGCGATGGACGACGAATCGCCCGGCTGGCTCACGATGGTGTTGGTCGTGACGTAGCTGCCAAAGCGAGTCTGATCATTGTCCGGATCGACCGAGCGCATGTAATAGACGTTGCTCAGGTCAGAACCCGTGGTGTTGGTGAGCGTCACCTTGATCCGGATGAACGCGCCGCCGTCCACGATGGTGTAGCTCTTCTTGACGGAGACGCCGCCCACCGGGCTCGACGAAGTCCAGTTCACACTCGCTCCACCCCGGTAGCCGCATGCGCCGACAGCCACGCAACTGCTCGCGCCAAAGCTGCCGGCAATCTCGGTCAGGGGGCCGCTGCGTGAGTTGTGATAGGACGTGCCATTCACCGTGATGCCCCAGGTTTCCTCGGGGGAGCCAGGTGTGAAGAAGTCGCCGTGATAGTTGGTCCATCCGGTCGACTCCGCATCCGACACGAAGCCGAGCTCGGTTCCCGGCGCGCTCGCGTTCGCCCGTGGGTGCCAGCCGGCCGGAGGCGCCACCTGTGAGCCGAAGGCCGCATTCGGGTTGAGGCCGATTTCGACGAAGTTGTTGCGCAGGAAGGTGCTACCGCCGCTGTCGAAGGTCTCGCATGCCCGGGGGAGACACGCTCGGCCCGCGATGCGGCAGACGTAACCCGGCTCGACGGCGCAAGACGACGAGCAGCCGTCTCCACTCGTCGCGTTGCCATCGTCGCAGCTCTCCATGCTTCCCACCGTTCCGTCCCCGCAGCTCGTCAGGAAGTCCTCGCGAGTCGTGAGCTCGGGCCCTTGGACGCTCCCGGCCTCCGCGAAGTCCGAGCTGGCCGGGCCACAGGCGGAGAGGAGCAGCGTGCTCACGCAGAGGAGCCACACGGCCAGGCCCATTCCGGCACGAGCGGGTGCCCCCAGCCCTCGAGCAACCTTGGGTGTGTGGAATGGGCTGAGCGGACGTCGGGTGGAGTGAGTCATCATGGTGCTGCTCCTTGCTGCTTCATTGCGTGATGGGTGGCAGGAATGGCCCTGCGGCCTCCCAGTGCACGCAATCCTTCCGGAAGCAGCCCCACGTCGCTGTGATCACTCCCACAGGATTCTGGTGAACCCAGACACGCAGGAGCGCCGTGTGACGCCGCTCACAGGATTTGGTTGAAGCTCGTCACAGCAGGTTCCCGGCGCGCTGCCCGTGGAACCTCATGAAGGGGCCCCGGTAGAAGAGCACGAAGAGGCCCGCGGCCATGAAGGCGCAGCTGGCGGCGAGGTGGAATCGGCGGAAGCTGTCGGGGGGCGCTGCATGGGACTCCACTGCCATGGGGCTTTGCCCGGGGGTCAGCCGTGCGCCGTCTGGCGAAAGCGCGACGGCGTCATTCCCGTGACCGAGAGGAACACCCGCGTCATGTGGCTCTGGTCACAGAAGCCGCTCTCCGCGGCGGCCGAGGCCAGGCTCTGCTGCTCCTCGATGAGCCGGCACGCGTGCAACATGCGCAGCCTGTGGACGAAATCACGGATGGAACCGCCGTGGTGGCGGCGGAAGCTGCGTGAGACGTGCACCGGGTGCACCCCCGCGAGCGTGGCCAACTGGTGCAGCGAGACCTGCTCGCGATAATTCACCCGCGGGCTCTCCTCGACGCGCGCGAGCCAGCGCGGGCGGCTCGCCGAGGGCTGCGGCCGGCGGATGAGGCCGTCGAGGAACTCGCTGATGGACTCCTCGCACTCGAGCGGATCGCGGTGCTCGCGGCGCAGGGACTTGAACAGGCGCAGCATCGCCCAGACCTCGGCCTCTCCGTCCAACGCCTGCACCGACCGCAGCCGGTGGTGGCGCCCCTCTTGAGGCCCCAGCAGGGCAGGGCTGACTTCCACGGTGAAGAGGGTGGTCCCCGGCTCGGAGAGCTCGTCGCGGTGCTGGAGGTTCTCGGCCTAGTTGCTCACGCTGACGATGGCGCCTTCCAACTCGGCGGGTTCGGGCGCCTCGTAGAGGCCCTCGATGAGGTCGAACATTTCCGGCGTCACCTCCATGGCGAAGGTCTCGCCCTTGGCGGTGTTGCGGCCGGCGACCCGGGCGCGGCGGACATCCTGCGGCGCGTCAACGAAGTGCCACTGCAGCGACAGGCCGGCGGCCTCGGCGATCTGGCTGATGCGCTCGCGGTCGGCGCGGCGCATCAGCCCGATGTCGAGGACCACCGAAGTCCCGGCGGCGACCACAGCGGCTGCCGTCGACCTGATCAGCGCCGCGCAGCGGCCGGCCCGCTCCAGCATCCACCGGAACTCGATGGGCCCGCGGACGTCGGGGCCGAAGAGGCGCGCGCCCCATTCGTCGAGGATGAAGGGGACGGCGCCCTCCCGCCGGGCTAAGGCGTGGGCGTAGGTCGTCTTCCCCGCGCCGCAGGGACCGAAGATGACGTTGAGTTTGGCCGCCATGATGACCTCGCCGGGTAAGTCCTCCCAAGGGATGCCGATCTTGAGCACGAAGAGGATGCCTGGCAAGCAGGCGCGATCATCCGCGGGCGGATGCCCCCTTTAGGTGAGGCGGATGCTTCGGGAGAAGTGGCTCGACGCAGGACCAGAGCGCGTCGGAGACAAGCTCGCGGGCCATGCACCCGACCTGTGCACGGCCCGCGTCCCTGGCCAGGTTTTGTCAGGCACTCTAACGCCCTCACTGAAGGAGCATTCCCATGCACCGACCCAGCTGAGCGTGCTCACCGCCGCCGCCCTCGCCGCCTGCTCGTCCCGAGCCACCCTTCCCCATGCCGCCGCGCAGACGGGCGAGCCAGCCGCCGTGCCACCCCGAGCTCCTCGCCATTGAGGCCGAGGTGAAGGACTCGAAGCGTTTCGAGGGCGGCTGGGCCTTCTTCAATTTCAACCAGCTCGGGCTACCGGCTGCTCCAGGCGGGACGGAAGCCAGCGGCGCTCGCCGCCTTCCAGCACGTGACGCGGACGTTTCCCGCCTCGGCCAACGACTGGGACAGCCTCTCGGCGGCCTATGAGGGCGCGGGCAACCTCGAGGGGGCGCGCAGTGCCTTGAACGAGGCGCGTAAGAGACTCGTGGAGGACAAGACGCTCGACCCGGCGCGGCGAGCCGCCCTTCAACGAGCGCTGGACGCGCGAGCCACCCGCCTGGCCGCGCCGAAGTGAGGCCGTGGCCGCGGCCGCTTACTGCTCTACGGAAATTTTCTCCTGTAAGTCTTACCGACTTGGGGACAGGTTCCGCCCCCCGGTGGAGGACAACCATTTGAAATCACGGGGCTTTATCCGTGGAGCGCGGCTGGCACGCGGGATGCTCTATCCCTTCAGCAAGAAGTCAGCGGGGCAGGGCGGGTGGGGTGGTCAGGGTAGGGCGGGGCAGGACGGGGTTGGGCGGGCTGGGAAGAGCACGACGAGCAGGACGGGCGGGTAGGACGGGGCAGGGCGGGTAGGACGGGGCAGGACGGGCGGGTCGGTCGGGGCAGGGTGGGGTCGGGTCGGTCGGGTTGAGCAGGGCAGGACGGGGTTGGGGACGGGGCAGGACGGGGTTGGGGGCGGTCGGGGGGCGGCGGGTCGGTTGGGGGGGTTGGACGGGGTCGGGAAGAGATCGAAGGGCAGGGCGTTATCGGGGGGCGGGTTGGTCGGGGTGGGGTAACGGGTAGGGACGCTTCGGGGGAAGCGCAGCAGTCTTCGGGGGCAGTACGGGGAAGTGGATCGGGGAGGCGCTACGGGGGTGGCGCCTCCCCGATTCTTTTTCCGGACTCCGTCTCACCCCTCCGGGCCAGGGACCTGCTCGATTCGTTGTATCCGGGTGAAGAGTTCGTGGAATCGGGGCCGTAGCTCTTACCGCCCTCGAGGCCGAGCCCACCCAGCCGCGCTCGGCAAACCCTCGAAATCACAAACACTTGCTGTTGGAGCCCTGCTGGCATGAGGGATGCTTCATCCCTTCCTCGAAAAGGTGGTGGGGCAGGACGGGTGGGGACGCTTCGGGGGAAGCACAGCGGTCTTCGGGGGCAGTACGGGGAAGTGGATCGGGGAGGCGCTACGGGGGTGGCGCCTCCCCGATTCTTTTTCCGGCGCACACGCCACACCGGCTCGGTTTTCCGAGGTGGAAAACCATCAGCGCCCCCTGCGCTTCTCCCCGCGCTGCGGGTGTCCGCCTCTCCGTGCGCTCGGGGAATCGCGAGGCAAGGCGCTTGCAGTCGCGCCGCCCCGATTCCCTCATCCCTCACCCGGAGGCACAACCATGAGACACAAGCTGTTCGGTCTCGGCGGGCTGCTCGTCGCACTGGCCCTGCTGTCCGCCTGTGGCGCGTCCACCCAAGGCAACACCGATGATGGCTCCTACTCGGAGGGCTCTTCCGGAGGCGTGTCCCCCGAGCCGAGCGCGCCGCCTCGGAGTGATGGGGATACGGCAGGAGCACCGGTTCCGGGAAGTGCGGGTCCGAGCACGGGCGGCACCTCGGAGCCGGGCGGGGGCGGCTCCAACACCCCGGCACCCGGCCAGCTCACCGCCGGAGACTGGGACGACAACCTCAACTTCTCCTTCTTCCAGAAGTACCTCACCGAGGCGCCCCAGGGGCTGCCCGCGCACCCCAGCGCCGATCGCGTGGTCATCACCGTGCGCGACGAGGAGGGCCGTCCCGTCCCCAATGCCCACGTCATCGTGGGGGATGCCGCGGGCAAGCGGCTCGAGGCGCCCACCGCCTCCGATGGCCGGCTGCTCTTCCTTCCCGCCCAGGATGGCGCGCAGGCCAACGGGGCCTTCTCGGTGACCGTGGCGCCTCCGCCCGGCCAGAGCGGCGTGCCGGTCACCACCTCCGTCGAAGGCACCGCGTGGAACCTCACCCTGCCGGGCGCTCGAGGCATCCTGCCCACCGAGCTGGACGTGGCCTTCGTGGTGGATGCCACCGGCAGCATGGGCGACGAGATCAACTACCTGAAGGCGGAGATCCAGAACATCGTCGACTCGGTGCGAAGCACCTACCCGGATGTCTCGGCGCGGTTCGCGCTGGTGATGTACCGCGATGAGGGGGATGAGTACGTCGTGCGGCCCTTCGACTTCACCTCGGACGTGGGCCTCTTCCGGCAGCGGCTGTCGGAGCAGGTGGCGAATGGTGGCGGCGACTACCCCGAGGCCATGGAGCGCGGGCTGGGCGCCATCCACCAGCTCTCGTGGCGCACAGGCAACACCGCGCGCCTCACCTTCCTGGTGGCCGACGCGCCCACGCACACGCAGCACTACCAGGCCTTCCTGCGCGAGGCCCACCGCGCCCGCCTCTCCGGCATCAAGGTGTACCCGGTCGCCGCCAGCGGCGTGGCCGACGAGGCCGAGTACCTGATGCGCCTCGCCGCCCAGCTCACCCTGGGCCGCTACATCTTCCTCACCAATGACTCGGGCATCGGCGGAGAGCACGCGGAGCCGCACATCCCCTGCTACCAGGTGCAGCTCCTCAAGCACCTGCTCGTGCGCGCCATCGGCTCCGAGCTGGCCGGACGGCGGCTGCCCGCCTCGGGGACGGACATCCTGCGCACCGTGGGCAACCCCGCGCAGGACGGCTCCTGCACGCGCGCGGATGGAACGGTGACGTACCTCTAAAGGGCGTGGGACCGCGCCTCCCCGCTACGGCTGGGGAGGTGGCGGGGCGCTCCGCGAGAGCGCGAAGTAGGAGGAGGGGCCCCGCTCATGGGCCTCCTGGAGCAGGCGCGGAATGTCCTCGCGCCGCGCCAGCCCCTTCTTGACGCCGTACACGTGCGCGTACCCGCGGAGATAGCGCACGAGGTACACGTCATACGCCTCGCGCATCTGGCTGAGGAACTCGGTGGCTACCAGCGGCGCCAGCTTCACGTGGTCCACGGCGAGCTCGTCGTAGGACTTGCCGGAGGCGGTGAGCAGCGGGCGGTACTGCGGCAGCACCAGGTCGCGCAGGGGCCCGGTGACGGCGACGACGTCCTGCCCCGGGCCACTCCGCACCCCGGACACATCCAGGGTCCAGTCGTGGTGGAACATGACGAGGTCCGGAGCCAGCTCCCGCAGGAAGTCCGCGGTGGGAGGCTTCCGGGCTGTCTCTCGCGTGTTGAGGCCCACCAGGTCCACCACCTGGGCCTCGGTCCAGAAGGGCAGGCGCCCGGCCTCCGTCAGCGCCACCACGGTGCCTCGGTCCAGCCGTCTGCCCAGCGCGAAGGAGAAGCGATCCATGTAGGGATCGAACGGCGCGCGCACGAGGGTGTCCCGGAGCAGCCAGACCTGGGGAAGGCAGGCACAGACGAGCGCCACCAGGAAGGCGACCCGCGCGCTTCCACCGCCCGGGGCGGACGTGGGCCCGGCGAGCAGCAGTTGGAGGGCGAGCAGCAGCGCGAGCAGGGCGGGGGCCTGGAAGCGCATGGCGATGTTCTGGCTGGGCACCCCGAGGCTCAGCAGGGCGACGTGCAGGGCGAACGGGGCGAGCCCCAGCAGGTAGGGCCTCACGTCCGTCAGCCCCTCGCGCGACAGGAAGAGGAGGGTGGCGGCGAGGAAGACGACGAGCGGGGCGGCGAGCTGGCACAGCCAGGCCAGGTTCTCCCCCAGGCCGGGCAGGGGCGAGGGGGCGTGGGACTTCACGTAGAGGGGCAGGGGCAGCAGCTCGCCGAAGTAGGTGGCGCGCCAGACGAAGTAGCCGGCTCCCACGAGCGCGCAGACGCCCATGACGCGCACGAAGCGTCCGCGTTGTCCCGGCGGGGCTCGCACGAGCGCCAGCAGCGTCATGCCCACGCCGATGACCACCCCATCCGGACGCACCAGTGCCAGCAGCAGTCCGGCGACGGGTACGAGCCGCCGCACGCGCTCGGAGCGGGCCGTGAACAGCCGGTAGGTGAGGAGCGCCACCCCTCCATAGAACATGCTGCTGAAGCCGACGTACGCCGCCGTGGCCGCCGCCGTCACCAGCAGCACCCCGGGTGCCAGCAGCAGGTGCCAGTGACGCCGCGGCTCGAGCTCGCGCAGGGGCACGGCGCTCAGGAGGAGCCCCGTGCAGAGCGCGGCCCCCAGGGCATTGGCCACCACGGCCGCCACCGCCACGTCCAACCCCAGCGCGTTGAGCGCGGCCAGGGTGACCATCCAGAGGAAGTCCGTGGCGCCCTCCGCCGGGGGTCCTCCCGGGTTGAAGGCGATGCCGTAGCCGTCCGCCAGGTTCCGCGCATACCGGAAGAGGATGTAGGCGTCCTCGTGCGGGAAGCGGTGCTGGAGGTAGTTCAGACCGAGGGCCAGCGAGGCGAGCCCGACGCTGGTGACGACCAGCGCTGGCAGCAGCACCTGGCGTTGAAGGGCGGGAGGAGCCATGGCACCTGGGGTGGGAGCCGAGGGGCCGGCTCGGTGCTCATGCTGCCGCAGGGGTCCGGACGGGTAAAGCGGACCGTCACGTCCCTGGAGGTGGCTCCCGTCAGCCGTTGGACGGAGCCCGCGCGAGCTCACCCGGGAGCGCGACGGTGAACTCCGCGTATTTCCCCTCCTCGGACTCCAACCGCAGCCTGCCGCCGAGCGCGATGACGATTTCATGGCTGAGCGACAGGCCCAGCCCGGTGCCCTCGCCCGCCGGCTTGGTGGTGAAGAAGGGCATGAAGATCTTGTCCTTCACCGAGGCGGGGACTCCATTGCCGTTGTCGCGCACCCGGATCTCCACCTCGGAGCCCGTCCAGCGCGTGGCCACCTTCAGCCGGGCCTGCTCCGCCGTCCCATGCCGGGCCTTGTGCGCCGCGTAGCAGGCGTTGTCCAGCAGGTTGAGGATGACGCGGCTCAGGTCCTCGGGCACCAGCTGGCACGGCGGCACGGTGTCGTCGAAGGCGGTGTCGATCGTCACCTGGCGCGGAGGACGCATGGCGCGCAGGGCGTGTTGGACGAGCCGGACGGCCTCCTCCACGAGCGGGTTGATGGGGGTGGGCTGCGCCTCTCCCCGGTTGCTGCGCGCGTGCCGCAGCATCCCGTTGATGATGCCGCTGGCCCGCTGTTCGTGCTCGCACACCTTGGAGATGTTCTGCTCCAGCTCCTCCAGCACGGGGCCCGTCTCCTCCCGCCGCTCCACCATGTCGCGCAGCTCCCGCACCAGCTCCAGCGAGAGCTCGGAGAAGTTCTTCACGAAGTTGAGGGGATTCTTCAGCTCGTGGGCGATGCCCGCGGTGAGCGAGCCGAGGAAGGCGAGCTTCTCCTGGGTGATGATCTGCGCCTGCATCGTCTTGAGGCTCTCCAGCGCGCGCTGCAGCTCGGCGTTCTGGGAGTGCATCTGCTCGGTGCGCTCCTGGACGCGCTGCTCGAGCGTGCGGTTGGACTGCTCGAGCTTGCGGTAGAGCCCGGCGTTCTCGATGGAGATGGCGGCCTGGGCCGACAGCAGGCCCACCGCCTTGAGGCGGTTGGCGTTGAAGGCGCCCGCGATGAGGTTGTTCTCCAGGTAGACGAGGCCGAGCAACTGCCGGCGGTGGAGGATGGGGATGCAGAGCACCGAGCGGACGTGGTGGCCGGCGATGTAGGGGTCCCCGCGGAAGGGCTCCTGGGCGGAGGCATCGTCGAGGAGCAGGTGGCTGCCGGTGCTCAGCACCAGCTCGGCGATGGTCTGGCAGAGCGCGTCGCTCTGGGCGATGCGCGTCACGGGAAGCAGCGGGGCGCTGCCCCTGCCCATCTCTCCCGAGGCCTCGACGAAGAAGTCCCCCTCCCGCTGGAGCACCAGCACGCCGCGCTGGGCGCCCGCGCTCTCCATGAGGATGTCCACGAGGTTGGCGGCGAGCTGCGGGAAGTGCAGCTCGCCGGAGATGGCCTGGGAGGCCTTCATCACCGAGGTCACATCGAGCACCTCGGTGAGCGAATCGGTGGTGCTGGTCAGGTCCGAGGAGGACGCGAGCTCCGAGTACTCGCCTCCCCCGGGCCGTGCCACGGAGAGGCCGGCGGGCTGGCGGTTGTGCTCCCAGGCCCGCAGGGTGCCACCGTAGGATTGCAGGAGGTGCGCCTGCTCGGCGGCGAGCAGATGGAC